>JAGSHB010000043.1 GCA_023954815.1 Myxococcales bacterium
CCTGCGGCGACGGCACCTGCGCGCCTGGCGAGACCGCCAATACGTGCCCTCAGGATTGCAAAACGACGACGAACAACTGCGGCAACCTCAAGTGCGATGATGGCGAGACAAAGACCTCCTGCCCGTACGATTGCAGCCCATTTGCCGCTCAGATTTCAGCGTGCGCTCAGTCCAAATGCAGCGCTGATGCCGCGGCGTGTTCCGCTCAACCCACCTGTGTCGCCGCGGTGGGGGCAGCGATTGTCTGTGTAGAGGCGTGCAAGGGCGAGTCGAACTGCATCGTCGGGTGCGCATCAAAGGCAGGAAACGACGCCACTGCGATGAAGTTCCTCCTGTGCATCAACACCAACGGCTGCGTGCCGACCGGCCCGACCTGTGGCAACGGCAAATGCGAAGACGGCGAGACCTCCTCGACCTGCGCCGCGGACTGTAAGCCTGCTGGTCCAACGTGCGGCGACGGCAAGTGCATCAAAGGGGAGACGTACAGCTCCTGCAAACAGGACTGCGGCGGCAGCGGCGGTACGTTCAGCCAAAACACCTGTTGGGATAGCAAGTGCACAAAGGAGAGCGCTGCCTGCAAGGCGGACTACATCTGTTCAGGATACATCGGCTGCATCAAAGCGGACAAAGATGGGGATGCGTGCGCGAAGCAACATGGGTGGACTGACAAAACCGACATAGATAACGGCGGCGACCTGCTGGACGCTCTTCAGAAATGTGGCTGGAAGGCATGTGCGGACCCCAACGGCGCCAAGTGCAGCTCGCCGGGCAAAGACGGGGCCAAGAATCGGTGTGGTCAGTACGACAGTACATGGCCCTGCAACTGCGACAGCGGGTGCACTAAATTCGGCGATTGTTGCTCGGACTATAAGGCTACCTGCCCTAGCGAATAGCGCCACGCTTCGGTCAGTTTCATTTGCGATGACACTGGTTCAGCCGGCGGCGCATTGATGTTTGCACGCCGCACCCGCAGTCTATGGAGGACGATTCGAGACGATAATTGAGGTGATCCGACCAGGAGAGTCACCGAAGGCGCTGACCGTTTGCGTGCCGCGGTGATTCGGCTGGGCTGGTTCGTACCCGGGGACGTGCCGATGCCGCTACAATCTCGTCGCAGCCGCACGGCTCCATGGCTCGCGCTCTCGCTGATTACCGTCTTGTTCGCCGGATCGTCGGCATGTTCGAGCGAAACTAACTCGCCAGGAGCGACTGCCGACAGTCTCCATACGGATGTCCATGACCCAGACGCGACCCTGGTTGGCGATACGGATGATGCGGCTGTAGGTGATGTCGACGTAAGTGATGCCGCTGACAGCGAAGATGGCGAAGACGGCGCCGATGGTGAGGGGGGCGCACAGGATACGGGCGCAGAGGAGCACACCTACCCTCCCGCAGACACTGGCGGGAGCTGGGTTCCTGACGACACGGCCACAAGCGATGGAGAGACGCTCCTGGACTCCGCTGATGGCACCGCAGCGCCGGATGCGGAAGGCGATGCCGCACCGCTACCGGATGGCGCGTCGTCCGATAGTGCCTCGTTCGATGGCGGAGCGACCGACGCGGTGACGACTGACGCAGTTGGGGCCGACATGAGTCAGGGAGCCGACGCGACCGAGACCGATGCGAGCGCGCAAGATGCCGACGACGACGTCACGTCCGACGACGGGGCGGGTGATCTGAGTGACGCGTCGATATCGGATGACGCCTCGGTGGTCGGTGACACCTCGGTGGCCAACGACGCCGCTGGGGCCGGCGCTGACGGTGCTTCGGTAGATACCGTGCCGCTGCCGCCCGCGTGCACGTCGAATGCAGCCTGTGACGATGGCAATCCGTGCACCGACGACAGCTGTGCGCCGGACTCAGGTTGTGTGGCCTTGGCCAATTCGGCGACGTGCTCCGACGGCGACACGTGCACGTCGAGCGATACCTGCGCCAGCAGCAAGTGTGTCGGCAAGAAGGTCGATTGCGACGACGACAACGTGTGTACCGACGACAGCTGCGTCGCCCAATTGGGCTGTGTCGCCCTACCAAACCAAGCTACTTGCAGCGATGGCGATGCGTGCACGACGGGGGACCAATGTGACAACAAGGCCTGCAAAGCGGCTCAGAAAACCGTCTGTGATGACGGCAACGCTTGCACATCGGATGCGTGTGACAAGGACAAGGGCTGTGTGAGTCTGCCCAGTCAGGCTTCTTGCAGCGACGGTGATGCCTGTACCCAGAGCGACGTTTGCAAGGACAAAGCGTGCGTCAGTGGCCCGAAAAATGCCTGCGATGACGGCAATGTCTGCACGACTGACGCTTGCGACAGCAAGAGTGGTTGCACGGCTGTGGCGAACCAAGCGGCTTGCCAGGATGGCGACGCATGTACCAGCGGAGACCAGTGCGCCCAAAAAGCGTGCGTTGGCGGCAAGAAGCTGTCTTGCGATGACGGAAATCTGTGTACCGACGACAGCTGCGACAGCAAGACGGGCTGTAAATCCGCGGCGAATCAGGCCTCTTGCAGTGACGGCAACGCGTGCACAACGGGGGACAGCTGCGTAGACAAGAGCTGCAAGGGAACGGAAAAGACCTGTACCGACAACAACCCTTGCACAACGGATAGCTGCGATACGAAAAAAGGCTGCTTGTCGCTTCCCAACAGCCTGACCTGCACCGACGATGACGCCTGTACCACCGGCGATGCGTGCAGTGGGGGCAAGTGCGCTGGTCAGACCCGCAACTGCGACGACACTAACCCTTGCACCAACGATAGCTGCGACAAGAAGACCGGTTGCCTGCACAAGACCAATTCGGCGCCATGTGATGACGGCAAACCCTGCACCGTCGATCAATGCGCTGGCGGCAAGTGCGTCGGAATCGCCAAGACGTGCGCGGGTCATGCTTGTGCGGCGTCGACGTGTGACACCAAAACCGGTGCCTGCGTAGCCACGAAGGTCGCCGACGGGACGGCATGCGGCGGCGACCGAATCTGCGTGTCCGGCGGCTGCGCGACGCCGTTCGCCACGCAGGTCAGCGCGTCCAGGCAGCTCACCTGCGCGCTGCGCAGCGGCGGGGCCGTGTGGTGCTGGGGCTCCAACGCCTACGGTCAGTTGGGGCGCGGCGATACGAAATCCCATGCCAAGGGTGCGGCGACTGGCGTGTCGAAGACGCGGCGACTCGCTGTGGGCATGCGACATGTCTGCGCAGTGAGTGACTCCGGGGCGGTTCGCTGCTGGGGCAACAGCACCTACGGCCAAGTGGGGACCGGCAGCAAGTCCAGCGCCGTGACAACACCGAAACCGGTCTCCGGGGTGCCGCCAACATCAAAGATTCACGCTGGTCGCTACCACACGTTGGCGGTGACCCCTGCTGGCGTTCCCTATACCTGGGGAGCCAATTTTTACCGCACAGTCTGGCCGACCGACGGCGCCACACGCACCAAGCCTGTGAAGTTCCCTGACGTCTCAGGGGCCGAGAAATGGGGGGCTGGCGGCTACCAGAGCTGCACGTTGACCGCTGGCAGCCTGCGCTGCTGGGGCCGAAACCTCTCTGGCGAGCTGGGGTTCGGCTTTGTCAGCAAGTACGTGTTGGCGCGCCAGCTTGTCGTCCAATTGAGCGATGTCACACAGTTTGGCGTCGGCGATTATCATGTGTGCGCCGTGCGCAAAACGGGTGAGGTTCGCTGTTGGGGAAGCGGCACCTCGGGCCAACTCGGGCACGGCACCGCCGCTAGCTCATCGTCGCCTGTGGTCGTGAAGGGCCTATTGGACGCGACGCACGTCAGCGCAGGCAGCACGCACAGCTGCGCGGTTCGCCAGACAGGCCAGGTCGTATGCTGGGGTCGCAACACCTACGGCCAATTGGGCGACGGCACCAAGACCTCGCGCACCACCGCAACACCAGTGAAGAGCGGACTGCTGTTCAAGTCCGTCTCCGCCGGTACGTTCCACACCTGCGGATTGTTGCGCAGTGGCGGCGTCGCTTGTTGGGGCTACAACACCAGCTGGGGTGAGCTCGGATGGAGCAAGAAAGGCCAGTGGACCGCGCCGGCCGTCGTTCCCGGTACCAGCGCCGTTGGGCCCAAGGGTTGTCTGAAAAAAGGCGATTGTGGGGCCGAGGAGGCTTGCTTTGCGTGGAGTTGCGAGGCCAACAAGTGCGTGTCGACCCTCAGTAAAGACAAGGCCGCGTGCGACGACGGTGACCCGTGCACCACATCGGAGTTCTGCGCCGATGGTAGGTGCACAGGGGGCTCGGCCAAGTGTGATGATGGAAACCCCTGCACCATCGATCTGTGCGCGCCATCCTCGGGCAAGTGTACGACCGCCAATAGCACCGCGATTTGTGATGATGGGAGCGCATGCACATGGCAAGACCGCTGCAAGGCTGGCGGCTGCGTCGGCAGCGTCAAAAGCTGTGATGACGGCAACAGTTGCACGAGCGACAGCTGCGACAAAAAGACCGGAAAATGCGCCTCAAAGCCCACCTCCGACGGCGAGAAATGCAGTGACGGCGACGCCTGCACGGCCTCGGAGACGTGCAGCGGTGGTGTCTGTAAGAGTACAGCGTCGCCCAAGGTCTGCGCTCAAGACGACAACCCATGCACGCTGGCGGTCTGTGGTGGAGCGGCTAGTTGCCTCGATGTGCCACGGCCCAACGGTACGGCGTGCGGCGGCGACCAGATCTGCAGCTCAGGCGCTTGCACCACGCCTTTCGCGACACAGATTTCAGCTGGTTGGGAGACGACCTGCGTGCGCAGACCGGGTGGCACGGCCATGTGTTGGGGCCGCGGCGGCCAAGGCGAGCGGGGCACGGGCGCCGTTGTGGACTCCTTCGCGCCACCGTCGACTGTCAAAGGCCTGACCGATGTCGTGCGCATCACCGCTGGTGCCTACGCTACTTGCGCGACGAGCAAGAGTGGCGGGGGCTATTGCTGGGGTTGGAATGGCGCCGGGCAGACAGGCAGCGGCGGCGCCGGCGGCAAGGCGCTGAGCCCGGTCGCGGTCAAGACCCTCAAGGGCGTGACAAACATCCAATCCGGCTACGGCTACGCTTGCACGACGATTGTAGGCGGTCGCGTCTACTGCATGGGCGCGAGCACCAAGGGTGAACGCAATGTGGTCTCGTCGGGGCTGGTCTCCACACCCAAGTCGTTGGCCGCAGTACCACAACTTACCAGCTTGTCGTCCATGAGTCGGTTTTCCTGCGGCATTGCGGAAGACAGTCGGGTCCACTGCTGGGGGGACAACACCATCGGGCAGAGCGGCAGGGGGGGCTACTCTGCGACGGTGAAGGCTGCGCCGGTGTTCGGTCCCCTCAAAGCTGTGTCAGTCGATGTCGGCTACTATCATGCGTGTGCGTTGACACCGAAGGGGCACGTTTGGTGTTGGGGTTCCAACAGCTACGGCCAGCTCGGCGATGGCACGCAGATCCACAGTCCAAGGCCCGTCAAAGTCGCCATTTTGGATCAGGTGATCGCTGTCGATGTGGGCGGCAATCACTCTTGCGCGCTGCGTGCCGACCACAGCGTCTGGTGCTGGGGGCTGTCGAATTCCGGTCAAACCGGCGCCAGCTACGACAAGAATGTTGTGCTGCCGACGCGAGTGGTGAGCGGCGGTGTGGCGCAAGTCAGCGCGGGGCTCACTCACACCTGCATCTTGACCTTGGCGGGTATCCCGAGGTGCTGGGGCTCCAATAAGTACGGCGCGCTGGGCATCGGCAAGACCTCCTGGGGCGTGACGCGTTCGCCGAAGACCGTCACCGGAGCCAAGTCGCAGCCGCCGCCGTCTTGCAATCAGGACAGCGATTGTAAAGGGGCCGGGCCCTGCGTGACGATTGTCTGCAAAAGCGGATCTTGCGCGCCAACGCCGAAGAAATCGGGCCAAAAGTGCAGTACTGGCAACGCCTGTATGACCGAAGGCAAGTGCCAGTCGGGTACATGTGAAGCTGCCTTTAAGTGCGACGACGGCAAGCCCTGCACCCTCGCCTCTTGCACGGGCGGGAAATGCGTCCAGAGCAACATCAGCGCGCCTTGTGATGACGGCAATCCGTGCACCCTCAGCCAAGCCTGCGCCCAGGGCTCGTGCACGGCGGGTACTCCCAGAAATTGCAACGACGGCGACCCCTGCACCACGGACGCTTGCGACAGTCTGACTGGCGCCTGTACCCACAAACCCGGCAGCTGCTCAGGAAGCACGCTCATCAGCGGCACCGTGACCTTCGACCATGTGCCGCTGCTCAACAAGCGTCAGGGCGGCATCAAGTTGGCCTACGACAAGAAGGTGAAGCTGCCCGCGCGACGGGTGTTGGTGCAAGCGATTCGCAAAGGCCAACAAGTAGCGCAGACGCACACGAACGATGCGGGGCAGTACGCCCTATCGGTGCCCAAGGGGCTGAAGGTGACGATTCGGGCCTTGGCTCGGGTTCGTATCGACGGCGCTGCCAAGGACGGAATCGGCGATGACAACTGCGATGGCGCGAGCTTCGATGTGCGCGTGGTCGACAACACAAACAGCAAGAGTCTGTATGTGCTGCAACCCTACGGCGAGATGACGGCGCCGAAGTCTGGGGTCAACCTGCACGCGGCGATGGTCTACAGCGGAGGCAAGTATCAAAAACGGTCGGCGGCGCCATTTGCGATTCTCGACAGCAGCTTGCAATCGATTGAGACGGCCTGTCAGGGTAAAAAGGACTTGAAGCTGCCCCTGCTCACCATCAACTGGAGCATCAACAACGCGCCGGTGTCGGGAGATAAGAAGAAGGGGCAAGTCGGCTCGGCGAATCACTTCACGACGGAGGCTGGCAAGCCGCAGATCTACCTGAAGGGGTTGGAGGACGTATCGACCGCCGAATACAGCCGCCACACCATCGCCCACGAGTTTGGTCACTACCTGGAGCGCTTCCTCTTTCGGTCGGACACCATCGGTGGCAATCACGCTTTTGGCCAGATGCTGAGTATGCGCACAGCGTTTGGCGAGGGGTACGGCAATGGTCTCTCCGGCATGGTGTGGGGCGACCCTATCTATGTGGCGTCGAGCGGTAAGGGGCAGGCGAGCGGATTCGAGGTCGACTTTGGCACCGTTCCGAGCGCCGGTGACGCCAGCTTCCACAGCGAAACCACCGTCGCTCACGTGCTCTACCACCTGTGGGATAGGCGGGATACCAAGGCCAACAGTGGCAGCTTCGACCGCATCTATCAGATCCTCTCGGGCCCACAACGGCAGAGCCCCGCACGCACCTCTCTGCTGACCTTTGTCGCTTGGTACAACGCGCTATTTGGCAGTGAAGCCGAAGGGCTGCGTGGGTTGATTGAGAACAACGCCCAGACGCCGCTGGACGCGGTCTGTCTGGGGTCCTGTAAGGGTAAGGGGGATCACGCTGACGTGTTCGATAGCAACAATGACTTGGGCCAAGCGTATGCACCCAGGCTCCACTATCCGAACAACAAGAGCGCGCTGAAGTCGCCGGCATTTTGGCAGGCCTACCCGCTGCTCAAGCTTGGAATAAACAAGGCGAATGGGCACGATTCCCTTGATTCTGCGGGCTACAAGGCGCCATTCAACAAGGCCGGCGGCGTGCGGCACTACCGGCTGGTCGGTACAGGGCAGAAGCTGACTGTGCGGCTCAAGAACGTGGTCGGCGGCGCCTGCAGCAGCGACTTGCTCAATCTGCTGGTCTATCAGCAGGCCAATACTGTGGCTTTCGATACGAAAAAGACCGGTAGCACGGCCGGGTGTCCGGTGGTGAGCTTCCAGTCGATGCCGGACACAGTCTACGTCGTGACGGTTCAGTTCCCCTATACAGACACAGTCACCGCGGTGCAGTCGTGGGATGTGGAGGTGTCGCAATGAGCCCGTCAAGCTCTCGAGCTGTCACAGTGTCCGCCCTCGCCTCTGTCCGCGCCGGCGGGAGAGCGGCGCTGGTTGTCGCGCTGGTTGTCGCGCTGACTGGCGTCATGGGCCTGCTGATGAGTTGTAGTCGGACCCTGCCGCCGCAAGCCATCCACACGCTACCGCGCGACCCAGCGGCACCAATCCAGCTCGCCGTCAGCCATCGCGGAGCCTTGCCGGTGGGGCAGCCGACCCAGCTGCTGTTGAAATTAACGCCCGACGCCGGTCATAGCTGGCTGAGCACCGCCGTGCGCGGTGTTCGAGGGGTTCAGGTGACAGGTGGCCAGCGCCAACAGTGGCAGCGCACCCCGCAGCAGCCTGATGCTGCGCGCTCCGTCGTCGTCACCGCCGCTGCCGGTGTGCATGGCTACGTCGCCGTCGACGTCGGTTGGCGGGACCCAAGAGCTGGCACCGAGATGAACGCCACCTTCGCCGTGCCCGTCCATGCGATGGGTGCGATAGCGGCGACCCCTGCGCTCGGGACTGTGGAGCAAGGGCCGGACGGGCAGTCGGTACAGGTGCTGCGGTAGCGGGCAGCCACGGCGCGCACCTTGCCCTGCGACTTGAAGCGCACAAAGACGCTAAAAACCAGCGATAACCTTGATCAATGAAGGGAAAAGCGCCCGGCGCTCCAGTGGTAGCGCACCGTGGTCCGTGTCTTCTTCAACCCGCCACCGAGCATCGACTCGCTGTTGCAGGCGATAGTCAGCGTCGTGGGTTTGGCGCCCAGCACGATGGCGGGCGCCTCACAGGTCTCAGCCTGGTTGATCGCCTTGTTGACCTGGCTCTTGAACGACGTCGACGTGCGCTCGAACACCGCCCGCATCCCCGTGCCCATGTCGGCGTACAGGCCCCAAAACCGCCGATACTCGACACCCTTGGCGATGGCGTCCATCCGTTTGCTCAGCAGCTGCACCCGATAAGCGTGCCGCGTGTTCGTCAGCTGCACCCGGCTGAGACGGCTCGCTTTGGCCTCCTTCCGATAGGCAGCGCAGACAGGCAGCCGCACCGCTCGCATGATCTTCGTGGCTTTGCGCGCCGAGCCGTTGACGATGAGCAGGTGGCATACCGGCACGTCCGTGTGCTGCAACCGCACGACGACGGCGCCCTCTTTGGCGACCGGCTTGGCGCTGGCCACGACGTTGACCTCTCGCGAATCGACGCTGAAGTGCGCCATCGCGAGTCGTTTCGCTCCGCGCTTGGGTCGCGCTTCGGCGGAATGCGGCGCACAGATAGCGAGCGTCATGAGGGCGACGGTCAGTTGGACGGCACGGGTCATGTTGAGGCTCCGGGGAAGGGGGGGGAGGACACCACCTGAGGTGACAGGTGGGTCGACAGAATCATGCGTCGTTTCGGCGTTGGGTGCCAGACCATGGCGTTGCTGCGGCATTGTACAACGCCAATCTCGCCGCTCAGGGTCCGCCGAACAGGCTGAATTCACTACACGACCCCCAGTTTCCGCACGATTTGTCAGCCTCTCGCTCATTCACTGGCCCAAACCGCCGATATCCTGCAGCATGGCGCCGCCTCTTTCGCGCTCGCGTTCCCCATTCGAATTGCCCTTGTGGCCTGGAGCCTGCCCCATGAAGACCTCGCTATCCCCCCACAACATTGTGACGTTCGCTGTCGCTGCCCTCTTATCGCTGTCCGCATGCGGAACCGACAACGGTTCGGCTGGTAGCACGGGTGGCACGTCCATCACGATCGAAGCCCTGCCCACGCTCACTGCGGAGGCCATGTGCGACATGCAGGAGCGCTGCGGCAAGGACGGCGTCTTTCCGATCACCTTCAGCTCCAAAGCGGCCTGCGTGGAGAACTTGAAGGCCAGCATGTTGAGCAGCATGGACGAGATCGCCGCGGTCAAAGACGGCAAGATGGTCTTCGATGGCAAGAAGGCCGCGGCGTGCATGGCGCTGATGAAGACCATGGCCTGCGGCGACCTTGACATGGACACCAACGAGACCTGCGACAGCGTCTTTGCGGGCACCATCGAGAGCGACAAAGCGTGTGACGAATCGAAGCACTGCGCCACCGGTTGGTGCGCGGGCGCCAATGCGCCGAGTCAGGGCTGCCCTGGCAAGTGCGCCGCCGCCAAGAAGGAGGGCGAAGCCTGCGAGAGTCAGAGCAATGACGAGTGCGCCGGAGCGTTGGCTTGCATCGACAAGAAATGCGCCAAACGTACGGCCGCAAAGGACGGAGAATCCTGTGCCGGCGGCCGCCCATGCGCCGCCGGATTGTACTGCCCGGAGACACCCGACCCGGTCTGCGCCAAGCAGGCGGCGACCGGCGAGGCCTGCAAGACGAGCAGCGCCTGTACAAAGGGCCTGCGCTGCGCTGCGGACAAGTGCGCCGCACCCGGCAAGGAAGGCGAGACGTGTAGCGCTTCGGCTGGCTTTGGTCCCAGCCCGGAGTGTGAAAAGGGCCTGTCATGCGCCATGCTGTTTGAGGGAGGCGTCCCCAAGAGCCAGACCTGCATGAAGAGCGCCGCACTGGGGGCAGCCTGCACCGCGGTGTTCGAGTGCGGCGGCTTCGATCTGTACTGCAAGGCTAAGAAGTGCGAATCCCTGCCGAAGGTGGGTGAGGCGTGCGCAGACAAGGCTGATGCGCCGATGTTCCAGTGCCAATTCGGTCTCAAGTGCGGCACGGATGGCAAGTGCAAGGCCGACGGAGATGCCCAGGAAGGTGAGTCATGTGCCAGCGATAGCTGCGCCGGCGGCTTGAGCTGCAACGCCAAGCAGCTCTGCGAAAAGGCGGCTGCGCCCGTTTGTAGCTGATTGTAAGGGGTTTGAGGCGTCGGTCGGCTTGTCGATCGGCGCCTCGTCTCGTTTTACGGACAGACTCGGCGCAGCCGGGAGCTAGGGATGCCGCCAGGGCAAGCGTCCACGCGGAACCAGCATCGTCAGCCGCTGTAAAATCCAGTACCAGCGGACCATTCCAGGCGCCATCATCGGCTTGCCCGTGTTGAGGAAGGCCACAGCGAGCTCCCGTGCCGGGTCGGCATAAACCACCACGCCCGTAAAGCCGAGGTGACCAAAGGCGCCGCGGGTGTTGAGGCCAAAGAGCGAAAAACGCATCCCGCCCATCATCACGCCCAGGCCGTAGCGCATGGGAAAACCGAACGTGCCGTCGAGCTGCACTGGCGTCACATCGGAGATGGCGTTGTCGATGGTGCGCTGCTGTAAGACCCGCTGACCGTTGGGCCCGACGCCGCCGTCGAGCAGCATTTGCAAGAAGTCGCACACCTGCCGACCGGTGCCACAGATGTTGGCTGAAGGCAGCACAGCCGTGAGGAACTCGGGCGTGTTGGTCAGGCGCACCGCCGTGTCCAGATCGAGACCAATGTTGCGTTCGAACACATCGGCCATGAGGCGCGGGGCGGCGAGACCCGTGTACGCATGCTTGGCCACGCGATGGACTTGGTCAGCAGCGACCCCATACGTCAATCCGCTCAGCCCCGCGGGCCCAATGAGCCGGGAAGCCAGCAGCTCCTGCAGGCTCTTGCCGCCGACCTGCTCGGCGATCCGTTGCAGCAGCACCCAGCTCGTCACCGCGTGATAGGCGTGGCGGCGGCCCGGCTCCCACTTCGGCTTCAGCTCATAGAGCGACTCCCAGGGCACCTGTCCGGTCTGCAGCGCCGCCTTCAGGTCGATGCCCGTCGGCATGTCCGGGATGCCCGCCGTGTGATTGAGCAGGTGCCGCACGCGAATGTGGCCCTTGCCGTGGGCTTCGAACCCGGGCAGGTAGTGGCACACTCGCTTGTCGAGGTCGATGAGATGATCCTCTGCCAGCGCGTGGATGAGCATCGCCGTGAGGATCTTCGTCGCGCTGAACAGATTGAAGGGGGTATCGAGACCGACCACCTCCCCCGGCGGCTCTCCTGGCTGGTGACTCACATGACCAATGGTACGGTCGAGCACACAGCGCCCCTTATGGAAGACCGTCAGCCCCACGGCAGGGTGCAACCCGCCCGCGTAGAACTGGACGGTTTCGCGCCATAACCCCTCAAAATCAAGGTTAGACGGGCTCTCTTGGCCTATCTTCGTCAACGCATCCGTGTCGCCTGTGGGCAGGGTGGTCTCGATGCGCGCCAGCCACTGTTCGGGGCTACGAAAGAGCTGGCGAACGGCGCGGCGCACTGGACTCATGGAGGGGCTCCTGCTCTTGGCTCGTCTGGTTCGCTTGTCTTGTCAGCCTGTCGGGCAAGCGGCGCGCATGCGTGCGAGGTAGGCCTTGATGCCGGCCGCAATCTCTCGGCTGGCGACCCCTCTGGCGAAAGCGGCGAGGATGCGAGGCACACCCACTTCGGACTCAATCGTCTGGGTGTAGGTGACCTCTGTGCCGCCGTTTTTGCTGACAAAATCCGCGTGACCGGTGGACCACATGTTGTCGTTGCCTAGCGTGCGCCAGGACATGCGCGTCTCGGACTCCACCGTATATTTGCACGTGTATCGGCCCTGGAAGCGAACGCCGCGCTCCTTTTTCTCTTTGACCACGAACTTCAGCACGTCGTCGCCGACCTTCTCAGCGCTCTCTAGCGGTCCGTAGTTGGCCACGATGGCGTCGAGGTTGCTGAAGTGCCGTAGGACCACCGAAGCAGGTGCGTGCACGACGAAGGTCTCAGTGTACGTGCCGGAAAGTCGCGCCATCTGGGGGCTCCCTGGGTGAGTCGAACGGCTCTCTAGTCCTCAGCCTGCCGATATTGCAACGCCATGCCGTGGAGAAAGTTTCGTAGCAGCTGGTCCTGGCAGGGGCGAAAGTGCTTGTGACCGGGCTTACGAAACAGCGCGCTCAGCTCGTGGCGGCTCATCTGAAAGTCGGTCAGCGCCAAGATCTCGAGCATGCCGTCGGCTTGGAGGTTCATCGCAATCTTCAGCTTCCGCAGCACGATGTTGTTCGTCAGCTGCGCTTCCGGCACCGGCAGCGGTCCGTCTTTACGCCCCCGGTTGGCGTTGATCAGGCCGTTGAGAAACGTCGCGAGCTGCGGATCGGTCAGCGCTACAAAGTCGGGGTCCTCATCCGCTTTGAGCCACTCGGAGACCTCGGCCCGCGTCACCGTCACCTCGGATTGGTCGAAGATGTCGATCATGTCGATGTCAGCGAGGTCCAAGGCGTAGCGGACTTTTCGCAACACGTCGTTGTTGTGCATCTCTCTATCCATGGTGAGGGCGGTTTTCCGGCGGCGTCATTCCATCGCCCCGAGTCTGTGCTGTGTCTACACGACCGCGAGGGCAGGGCGCAATCACGCGCTGGCAACCGGACCGCCAGCTCAAGCCAACCAATGAGCCGGGGGTGAGCGGGATCTGTGCAAAAAGCCCGACAACTCAGGGGATGAACACCTGTTTCCCCTTCGCTGACAGGGACTTAATCTTGGGCGACAGCTTCGTCTTCGACGCGGCCTGCAGGAACAACTCCACCTGCAAATAGCGCGCTTTGACCTGCCCCTTCTTCGTCAGGTCGATGGGGAACGTCAGCACTGGAAATGGGCCCAGCTCTTTGGACCACAACGCTTTTTCGAGCAGCTTGATCGAGTCGGCCGCCCGGTAGCGCACCTTCACGTAGGCCCCCTTGGGCGTCTCGACCTCGGCGTGAATCTGCGACCAGACCGTGGTGGTCTTCGCCTCCGAGACCTGCCCAGACCACGTGCCGAACCCGAAGACGTGCGTGTAGTGACCCTTGGGCGCTGTGAAGTTATTGAGCGTGTAGCCGGTCATATCGGAGTAGGTGTAGGGGCCTTTTCCCACCGGGTATTCGCCAACGACCTTCATCAGCGTCGGGCTCACCTTGCTCACCGTGCTCTTCGATAGGTTCACCGCCCAGACGTAGCCGTCGTAGTCGAGCGCCACGCCGTGGGGCCCGCGTCCGCTGCCCAAGCTGATGGTTCCCTGGGGCGCGCCGGTGAGTGAGTGGATCTTCGTCACGGTGCTCGGGCCGTCATTGACCACGTAGGTGAAGCCGTCCATGCCGGTCGCGACGGCGCTGCTCGATTTGACCCCGGGCGCCTTGAACCAGGTGTTCTTCACCGGGTCATAGCGCACCGCCCCCCAACCGCCGCCGAACCAGATGTTGCCGAACATGTCCACGTTGATGCCGTAGGCGTGATACTTGAAAGGCGGCGTGAACTTCTTGACCTGCTTGGTCTTTGGATCGACGCGCACCAAGCCGCAGCCAGCGCCTTGGACCCAAACGATGCCCTTCTGATCGATGACCAGCCCGTACGGCCTGCACGGCAACTTCACGCTGGCGACGGTCTTGCCTGCGGTCGGCTCCAATCGATAGAGCATCTGCTTGCTCCAAAACCCGATCCAAGCGTGGTTGTCTTTGTCGACGCCCGCAGCCCGCGCGACGTTGCCGCCTGGCTTGACGATAAACTGCACGCATTCGTCATTGGCAACCATCTCGTTGGCGCTGATGATGTGGTCGCCGTTGGCATCCTTCGACGTATCAATCTTGCCGTTGCCGTTCTTGTCTGTGCAGTTCTTGGCGCTGTTGATGATCTTGGCCACCCCGCCCCCGCTCCGGCAGCCCACCCAGACGTCGCCGTTTAGATCGACCGAGGTGCGTGATGGGTTGCCGCAGATCTTGTAGCGACCAACTTCCCAGCCCGTCTTCGTGTTGACCTTGCTCACCGTCGCTTGGGAAGAGTTGGCCACCCAGATGTGGTTCAGGTCGACGTTCACCTTGGATTTGTCGAGCACGACGAAGCCGTTCTTGTCGACGCCGACGCCGTTGGAGCTCGCGGTGGAAGGGTCAAATGGTGTGCCCGACCCCGGCCCGAGTTTTTGCTGGGTGCAGCTCATGTCGCAGGTGCCGCAGGTGGACAAAACGCCCTCGTCCACCAAGCCGTTGCAGTTGTCATCTTTGGTGTTGCAGGCCTCGGGGGTGGGTAGGACCTCGCCGGAGCACGGGCCCCAGAATCCAGCCTTGCAGAGCTGAACGCCGGCCTGGCACGCGCCCTTGCCAATCCACTTGGGCTCTCCGGAGTAGCAGTTCGCCGCGCCGGTGTTGCAAGGGCAGCCAGGGTGATTCTGCTTGCTGCAATCGGGGCAAACAGTTGAGAAATTCGGGTTATTATCGTCGCAGTCGCTTCCCGCTGGGCAGCCCTTGCCGAAGCCGTCCTTGTCCTTGTCGACGCAGCTGACGCCGCTTGCGCCGCTGTCTTTGGGCGGCGCGCCAGCGTCTGCACCGGTCGCAACTGTATCTGTCCCCGCGGAAGCATCTGAGGTCGCCGCACCGGAGCCTGAGCCAGCGTCTCCTGGCGAGCCTCCGTCGCCCCCTGGGCTAGGAACGGTCGCGGCATCGCTCTGTGATTGCGCGCTAGCGTCGCCCTGTTGGCCCGAAGTCCCCGCGTCAGTTGGCTGTCCTCCGACGACGTCACCCTCTGAAGGCAGCCCGAAGCCGCCAGACAAGTTGATGGCTGGCGCCGGGGCGGGCGAAGAATTGCCGCATGCCACCAATCCCGACAGTGTGAGCGCGAGCATTGCGGTGCGCACGGAGAGACAAAGTTGGCGGCTTCGCCGGGCTGCGGGCCATGGCTGTTTCAGTGATCGCGCCACAGTTTACCTCACGACTGGCTGGAGTTGGTCGGGTATTGTCGCATACTTGGCCGCTGAAATGTGTGAAGAAAAAGCTAGCCCGCACTTCTCTCCGCTAGTCGGCCTCAACGCCGATCTGCGTCGCCACACGGTTGCTGCGCGTCTCGACAGCCCGGTATGCGCCTGGATGGTCCAATTCAAAAATGCAGAAAGGGCGACTCGGCTAGACCGAGTCGCCCTTTCCAGGCTTGTTGCCGGCCACCGTCGAATCCGACAGCGGCCTTGTCACGAACTAGTGGATGGCGAGGTAAGCCAACCAGTCCTGCATCGCGCTGATCGAGCAGCCGAACTTGGTGTGACCGTTGCCGAGCTCGAGCACCTCGATGATCTGAGCGCAGTTGCAGCCCTCAGTCTGAGCGATGGTGAAGCTCAGCTGCGGACCCGTCGCCTTGCCCTTGCCCTTGCCGTTTGTGCTGGGGAGGGTCGTGTCGAAGATGCCGTCGCCGTCGGTGTCGGCCCAACGGTTGGTGCCGAGCTCGTTGCTGGGCACGCCAGCGGCGGTGTCGCTCGAAGCCGTGTTCGGGCAGAAGTCGACGTCACCGCAGACGCTGTCGCCGTCGGCGTCGTTGTAGAAGTCGAAGGGGCAGATGTCGCAGACGTCACCGAAGGCGTCTTTGTCGCTGTTGAGCTGATCCTGGTTGGTGACCGTGGCGCAGTTGTCGCACACGTCGCCGAGGCTGTCGCTGTCGCTGTTGAGCTGGTCGTTGTTGGCGGTGCCGGGGCAGTTGTCGCAGACGTCACCGTGGTTGTCGCCGTCGATGTTGCTCTGGTTGGCATTGGCGGTGTTGGGGCAGTTGTCCGCATCGTCGCACACACCGTCGCCGTCAGCGTCGGAGCAAGCCGAGTCGAACAGGCCAATGCTCGAGAGCGCGCAGTCACCGTAGTTCTGGACCTGGTAGATGAGCTTGTAGGTGCCAGCTGTCGGAGCGGTGAACGTCCACTGCTGCCACGGGCCATCGCCGTAGGTGCCGACCGTGTAGACGTCGTTGTACCATGCGGTGGTGTTGACCGAGGCGGCCGTGATCTTCACGCGAGCGGAGTCGGCGAAGGGGATGTAGTCGCGGGCGTCAAACGCCGCGTAGCCCGAGATGGACTGGCCGGCCGCCAACGTGAACGACTGCGAGAGGAAGTGAGGGGCCCAGGGGCAACCTGCTGTCACGCGAGCGAAGTAGCTGCCCTGTGGCGCTGCGTAGCGCGTCCCCGAGTAGCCAACGTGACCGGTGACGACAGACGCGCTGCCGACGGCGCTCCAGCCGCTGAGGTTGCCGGACTCAAAGCCGGGGTTAATCTGGCCGAACGCGGGTGCGGCGAGAAGTGTCAAGCACAGAGCTGACAATGCGATACGAAGTGACATGAGATGGTTCCTCCAAAGCAGTGACATGAGATGGTTCCTCCAAAGCAACGCGTTTCGCAAAATCGTGTGTCGCGTAGGCGACAACAGCTGGCGGGGGGGCGAACGCGCTGGCGTTTTCTTTGACGCCGGGAGGATAGAGACAAACTGATCCATGTCAACCGATATTCACAAATGCTCATTAATTGTTTTTTATTCAAATAAAACATCTAATTGCCGGAGTCAGGGTCCAGCCGGAGGTTGCTGTTTTGATGCGGACGGCGGAGCTGCCTTGTTCGGGCGTGGCTGTCCGACGAGCGGCGGCGTGCTGACGACGCCTGTCGTCCCCTTGGGGAGCTTCAGCTTTGCCGCGCGGAGGGTGTGCTCTAGGCAGGTGGTCAAGGTGGCGGGGGCGCCCGTGGCGTTTCGCAGTTCCACGTCGACCACCGCCGGCTCTCCATTGGTGCCTTCACCGATCAACAGCTGGGCATGCATTCCCTTGTCGAGCTTTGCGCGGTCGACCCCTGCTTGTGCCATGCACGCCAGCGCACCCGAGGCTGCCTGCCCGAGCGTGTGTCGCCTGATCTTCTGGTCCGTAATCTCCCGCTCCTTGGCGAAGGCTTTGGCACGCGCAGGCCCTGTTACAGACTTGGGCAGTGGCTGAAGATCAGCTGGGAGCGCCAGTTTGTCGGCGATTTGCTTAGATTCCGCTTTGGCGGGCTGCGGCTCGTCGTTGTCGCGCATCACCTTGCGACTCTTGCCGGGGGCTGGCTTCGCCGTCGGCGCTTCTGTGCCCGCAGCGGCTTTGTTGGCTGGCTGGTTGGCTTCGACCTCTGGCGCCGGAGCAGCCCACATGTAGGCCAACGCGAGCGCGACGATTACCGCACCTAACACTACCGCGATCGGGAGTTTTCCCATGCCCTTACTAGAGTCTGTGTTCGTCATCGCTCTCTCCTCTGGTTGTGCCTCACTCGCCCACGCCGCTGCGCCTCATTTGCTCAGTAGCAGCGCCCGATAGCGCTTCTTCTTCACCCGACCACGGCCCATGTAGCGCAACGCTGCCTCGGCATGCTCTCGTGTGATGGCCACCGCGCAGACGTCTTGCTGCAGATCGATCTTCCCCAACGCATCACCCGGCAGACCGCCGTCTTTGACCAACGCGCCGACAATATCGCCGGGCCGCAGCTTGTCCTTGCGCCCACCCAAGATCAGCAGCGTCTGGTTGGGCGGCGTCATGAAGCCCAGGCCACTGCCTCCCGTCGGCGCAGGGCCTGGATCGATGCGTTGACCCATAAACGACTGCACCGCAGCCAGCCGCTCGTGCTGTTTCTGCCCCGAGACGATGGTCAGCGCCACGCCCGCCTCACCAGCACGGCCTGTCCGCCCAATACGGTGCACATGGCTCTCGGGATCGGGCGAGACCTCGTAGTTGACGACCATGGGCATGCCGGCGATGTCCAACCCACGCGCCGCGACATTGGTCGCCACCAGCACGCTCGCGCTGCCATTGGAAAACTGCACCAGCACATCGTCCCGCTGCCGTTGATCGAGCTTGCCGTGCAGCGCCAGCGCCGTCGCACCACGCCCCGACAGAAAGTCCGCCACCTTGTCGCAATCTTTGCGCTGTTCACAAAAAACCAGCGCACGCTCCGGCCGAAAGTGCGCGAGCAGCGACGCCAACAGCTGGTTCTGACCGCCGCGCTCGCAGGTGTAGACGTACTGCTGCAGCTTGTCCGGGCTGACCTGCGCCGCCACCATGACGATGGCTGGGTTGCGCTGTAGCTGCCGGCTCAGGTCTTTGATTTCCACCGGAAAGGTCGCCGAAAACAGCAACGTCTGCCGCTGTTTGGGGCAGTAGCGCACCGCCGCTTTGACCTCGTCCACAAAACCCATGTCGAGCATGCGGTCGGCTTCGTCGAGTACCAGGACGCGCACTTCGTCGACATCGAGGGCACCGTCCGTCAGGTGCTTGCCCACCCGCCCCGGCGTACCGACGACGATGTGGCAACCGTGCGCCAACAGCTTGCGCTGCTCGTGGTTCGACTTACCGCCACACAACGTCACGATGCGCGTATTGGACAGCCGTTGGGCCAGCCGCCGCAGCTCGCCCGTCACCTGCTCAGCCAGCTCACGGGTCGGACACAGCACCAGGGCCTGCACGGCCGCCAGCTCCGTCTCAATCGCTTCGAGCACACCCAGGCCAAACGCCGCCGTCTTGCCGCTACCGGTCTTGGCCTGAGCGATAACGTCGCGGCCATCGAGTACCAACGGCAGGGCCTTTTGCTGCACCTGCGTCATCTCGGTAAAGCCCATTTGGGCTACCGCCTGCAGCAGTTCGGGGGAGAGAGCGAGTTCGGAAAAGGTCGTATTCATGCTGTCGGGATAAACCACGGGGCGGGGGTTGTCGATGTGCGCCATCGCTGGTCTTCTACGGTCCCGCAAGGAAGGAGGCCCTATGCCCCTGTTTAGTCGCCCTGATGGCGTGCCCGTCAAACGGCCGCCCACGCTGCGCCGGTTCATGCCGTACCTGATGCCAGGTCGCAATGAGGCCGTGGTCTATCTCGATCAGACCATCGAGCTCGACCACACGCTGGCGTGGCTCAAAGCCCACAATCTCGGAGAAAAAGCGGAGAAGCTGCGGCTGTACGATCTGATCTTGGCTGCGCTGGTGCGGATCTTGACCGAGCGTCCGCATCTCAATCGCTTCATCGTTGGTAAGCGCCTGTACAAACGCACGGACATCGCCCTGTCCTTCGCGGTGAAAAAGCAGTTCACCGACGCCGCCAAGCTCACCACCGTCAAGCTGCGCGTCGCCCCCAAGACGGGGCTCATCGATGTGACGCGGGCCGTTCGTGCGGCCGTCCACACGGGCAAAGACGAAGAAGACACGACCTCCGAAAAGGAGATGAACGTCGTCACCGCCCTCCCTGGGCCCTTGCTCGCGTTCGTCATGTGGGCGCAGAGAATCTTGGATGGGTTCAACCTGTTGCCGTCGCCGATGATCGAAAACGACCCGCTCTACGCCAGCATGTTCATCGCCAATCTGGGCAGCGTGGGTATCGACGCGCCCTATCACCACCTCTTCGAGTACGGGACCGTTCCCATGTTCGTGACCATCGGCAAGATCAAAAAGGCGCCGGTGGTGCGCACCCATGACGACGGATCCTGCGAGGTCGTGCCCGCCACGGTCGTGCAGATGCGCTACTCCTATGACGAACGCATCGCAGACGGATTTTACTGCTCCGTCGCCCTCGAACGGCTTAAATCACTGCTCGAAGATCCGGAACTGCTCATGGCGCCGTACGCCGATGAGCCCGTCGTTCTCTAACGCTAGGACCTGTCCATGACCACCAAGAAATCACGTCGCAAGCTGCCGTGGAGCAGGCGTGTCCCTGAGGGCGTACGCTACGACACCATCGTCATCGGCTCGGGGATGGGCGGCATGACCACCGCCGCGCTGCTCGCCAAACAGGGCAAGAAGGTCCTGGTGCTGGAGCAGCACTACATGCCCGGCGGCTTCACCCACACCTTCAAGCGCAAGGGCTATCTGTGGGATGTGGGTGTGCACGCCGTCGGCGAGGTGACCGAGCGTAGTCAGCCCGGTCGTATCTTGGCGGATTTGACCGATGGCAAGCTCAAGTGGGCGTCGCTCGGCACTAACTACGATGAGTTCGAGTTCCCAGACGGCGTGAAGATCGATTTTCCGGACAATCGCAAGGCGTTTCGGGCGAACCTGGTCGCCGCGTTCCCGGAGGAGGAGGCCGCGATTGACGCCTACCTCGACCTCATCACCCACACCTGTCGGCAGATGCAGGGCTACTACATGCGGCGCGCGCTTCCGCGGAAGTTCGACTTTGTCGCCGGCTTCCTCAAAGGCGGAGACAAGGAGGTCGATTTTAGCCGTACGACCTTGGATGTCATCACCGAGTTGACGTCCAATCCGCGCTTACAGTCCGTATTTGCGGCACAATGGGGCTATTACGGCTCGATTCCCAAGCGCTCGTCGTGGGTGATGCAGGCCCAGGTGGTCAAGCACTTCTGGCATGGCGGTTACTACCCGGTCGATGGCTCGGGCGCCATCGCCGAGCACCTGCTACAGACCGTCGCGGATGCCGGTGGCTGGACCCAGACCATGGCCGATGTCGAGGAGATTTTGCTCAGCGGCAACAAGGCCGTTGGTGTCCGGTTGACCGATGGCACAGAGGTGCGCGCCAAGCAGATCATCAGCGCGGCTGGCGTGCAGTCGACCATTCGGCGGCTGCTGCCCGAAGCGGTGCGTTCTCAGCACTGGGCGAAAGAGGTCACCGACCTGCGGCCCGCATCGGCTCACGTCTGCCTGTACATCGGCTTCAAGGGCGACATCACCACCGCCGGTGCGAGCTCGGCGAATAAGTGGTTCTACGACACGTGGAGCCTCGATTTTGAGTCGTGGGATGTGTCCGACCGAGACAACCTGAAGACGGCCGACATCTTGTACTGCAGCTTTCCGTCCCTCAAAGACCCGCATCACGACCCCGGTGAAGAGGTGCGTCATACCGGCGAGGTAGTGACGTTCGTGCCGTGGGAAACCTTTGCGCCGTGGCTGGGCAGCACGTGGCGCAAGCGCGGTGAGGACTATGAAGATCTGAAGGAGAAGATGCAGGCGGTGCTGCTCGAGCAGTTCTTGAGCCGGATGCCTGGGCTGCGAGACATGGTCGACTACGTGGAGCTGTCTACGCCGCTGTCGACGGATGAGTTTTGTCGGCCGATGCGCGGGTCGATCTACGGGATTGAGCCGACCCCGGAGCGGTTTGCGGTGGATGCGCTGCGGCCGGCTAGTCCGATTAAGAATCTGTATTTTTCGGGTAGTGAAGTGACGAGTGTTGGGGTGATTGGGGCGATGATGGGTGGGGTTTTGGCGGCTGTGGCCGCCGAGCCACTTTCTACGATGAAGTATTTGCGCGGGTTGCGGCGTTCCTAGCGCGGGTCTCTGTTGTTTTTTGTTTTCTTCTTTCAAGCGCTCTCCCAACTTGTCGGCTCAGGACTCGTTTTGTTTCGAGCTGCCTCATTGGCGAGGCGTTTGCTCGGCGTCGGCGCTGCGGCGACGACGATGACCCAAGATGCCTTGTCAGGGGGCAGGTGTTGTCGGGGTCTCACCCATATGCCCACCCCGCCTGAAAACGGCTCTAGCGGGCTTCCAGGGCCATTTGCGGGCATTTTGTCTTGCAGAATGGTGTAAATTTGGGCTCGCGCTGTTGACCCTCGGGCCACACGCCAGCTTGCTGTGGTAGATCGGCGATTCGTATCGGCACCTTTGGCGCAATCACGTCGTGCCTCGCGCAGCCAAGTATGTAGATAGTTGTCACCCGCGGCCCGCCAGCGAGCTTGGCGCCTGGGCAGAGCCCATGCACCGCGGGTGCTCGCTTGACGTGTTGGCATGGCGCTGTGGCGGGCGCCGCGAGGTCATCGCGCTGATTGAATGTGCCGCAGTCATCGACAAAATCCTGAATCATCTCGAGATATCCACGGAGCCGCCGATGTTTCATCGGCCAAGGCCGCCACCCGACACATGCTCCCAGTGCCCAGTCGACCCGGCCGAACCGTGGGATGAGCCTGACCCCCGAGTATGAGGAAGACGAGCGTTGGTCGGTCAGCGCGTAGCCGGCAGCCCTCGCTGACCTGCTATGGGAAAACAAGGCCAAAGCCCAACGACGCTCAGACCTCAGCGGGCGTGCGGCCATTCGCACGACAGCACCCAAACGCCTCCATCGGCACGACAGGGCTCGGTTCAGAGAAAGTCCGTGGATGGAGGTCAACGCAACATGGTGGTTGCGCTGGGCAACACTGCGGCCGGCGCAGCGCACGCAGGTGTGAAGTGGGCGGCAGCTTCAACTACGGGAACTCCATCTCTTCAGCCAGACACCCTCACGCAGTAGTTGGACACCGAGCCCATTGCCGGAGGGACGCCAGCGACCAGGGATGATGTGTGCCTGGACTATTTGTATTTCGCAAAGGTGACAAAAGGTTACGGCCGTTCTTCGTCGTTCATCATCAGGGTGCGGTGTTCATCAGGGTGCGGTGTTCATCAGGGTGCGGTGTTCATCAGGGAGATACCCTGCTCAAGGGTGCGCAAGGTGACGAGGTCGCGAAATGGTGTATCGAGGTCTGCGAGTGTGGCTGCAACTTGCGGACGCATGCCAGTCAAGATGACGCGGGCCCCGATCAGATCAGCTCCCTTCGCCAGTTGCGCCAGGAGATGGGCATCGGCGGCCTCGAGCGTGGGTACGCCGGTGATGTCGATGATGGCGAAATCTGCCTGGGAGTCGTGCAAACTACGTAGCAAATCAGTCCGCAGTTGAGCGAGTCGCCCGGCATCGAGGACCCCGACCAACGGCAGCACCAGGGCCCGATCTCCGAGCGGAATAATCGGGATCCGAAGCGCCTCAATTGCGGCCTCTTGTCGTCTCACCAACTCTCGGATCGACACTCTCATGTGCTCAAACTCACGTGAGAGATCGCCAATTTCATCTTCACGTGAGGTCTCCACGGGTTGGTCGAGCTCCCCGCGGGACAGCGCCGCCGCCTTGCTCGCGAGTTCTTGCACTGGCCGAACGATGGTGCGTGACATCCAGACAGCGGCCAGCATGATGATCCCAATTGCGAGTAGCACCAGCAGCAACAGAAGATTCCTCAGTCGAGCCGCTGGCGCGAGCGCCTCACTGCGGTCGATCTCGGTAACCACTCGCCAAGACGTTCCCCCGATCGCGACCGTCCGCCACGTCGCCAGAACCTCACGGCCACGTGCACTCACGGTCGCGCCCCGTCCGCGGCCACTTGCGGCCGTCATCTGCCTTACGGTGTCGTCGAGTTGAAGGATGCCCACCGCGGTCTTCTGCCGTTCGATTTGCGCGACCGCCTTGCCACTGACGCCGTGACTCCGCAGCTGAGCAATGAATGCATCGCGATCCGTCAACAGGAATCGACTCTCACTGCGGAAGCGATGATCAGGCCCAATGGCGAACGTCTCACCGGACGCTCCCAGACCGACATCCGCCCAGCGACGTCCATTTGTCATCAGGTCGCTGATCCGACGAATTGGCGTTTGCACCGCTACGACACCGATCAGCTTGCCACGCCGACGAATCGGTGCGGCAATGAACGACGCCGCTGCACCATAAGACGCGCCGTAGGGAGCGAAGTCTTCGAAAATCATCTCCCGGTGACCAACCTCTGCCACCGCCGCACGGAAGACGGCTGCCAACCCCGAGTTACGCCAGGGGCCCGTCGTCAGGGATGTGCCAAAATCGACTTCCTTTGAGACTGAGTATACCACCCGGCCGTCTGGCGCGATGAGGAATAGGTCGTAGTAGCCAAACTGACTTTGAACGAGGCGCAACGATGGATGGAATCGTTCATGGGCGATGTCATAGGTATCTCCCGTTCCGCTGCTGTCCAACATCGCCTTGCGACCCGTCGGGAGAGGGTTTCGCCGAATCCATTGGTCCTGCATGCGCTGAGCAATCGGGTCTGTGGGCCAATAGGCGTTCATCGCGGGGGCTGCAGTCCCGAGTTCCTCGAAATGCGGTAGAAACTCTGACGCATAGTGCGCCTTTAGAGGGGCGAGGTCAGGCGTTGAGCCACTGGCGAGGGACGCCACCGCAGGTGTGAAAGCGCCCATGGCAGAGACCACAGAAGGATCAGCGGCCAAGGTGACGAGGTGGTCGTCGATGGTCTGAAAATACGCGCCCAGCTGCGCCGCTTTCAGCTCGGCGACGGCGCCTAAATGCTCGTAGGACTGCAGGGTAAGCTCGTCGTTAGCACTGTAATAGGCAGCTCCGACGACCCCCGCCGATGTCAGCGCGGCGAGGGTGGTGAAGAAGATGACAATGGTCTCTCGCAATCCGATTCTACCGAACATTGCGGTCTCCTACGCCCTATGGGGTCTGGGTCTCGACTTCCATGACGATGCGAACTTCGTTCCGCTCGACCACTCTTCGATAGCTGACTTCATTCATCATCTGCCGTACGAGGTGAATGCCCAACCCACCGACCACTCGCTCCTCAAGTGAGGCTGATGTGTCCGGCGCAGCGATCTCCAGTGGGTTGAATGGCTTGCCGTCATCGGAGATTGTGCAGACGACGAAGTTGGCCCGGTGGTCGATCCGCAGACCGATGGGATGTGCCTCGCTATCGTCGTAGCCGTACATGATCGAGTTACTGAGTAGTTCATCAAGCACCATGAACAACCGGCCTTGCGACCTCTTCACGACCTGACGTTCGCTCAAGAAAGTGGCGACGAGTGTGCGAATCCGCCCGATTTCAGAGAGATCGTTTTGGAGTTCGACCGACAACGTCGCCGACTGCGCCAAGCTCGCTCCGGCGTAGCTCAGGCACAATAGGGTGATGTCATCTGCCTGTTCGGCGGCGCCGGCATAGCGCATGACGTCGTCGATTACGTCGTCGGCCACTGCGCGCACGGCGTGCGACGACAGTCCGCCAAGCAGGGCGACAAGCCGGTCGTCGCCGTAGAGCGCACGGTCGGTATTCATCGCCTCGGTGACCCCGTCTGTGAACAGAAACAGCACATCGCCCGGCTGCAACGTGAACTCATCCTCGCGATAGGCCAAGCCGTCCATGGCACCGACGACCGGCCCGTGTCGGCGCTTGAGAACCTCGGTCGACCCATCTGAGCGCAGCACATACGGCGGGTTATGTCCGCCGTTCGTGTAGAGCATCCGCCCGCTGGGAATATGTAGAATACCCAGCCAGAGTGTCACAAACATGGCGTTTTCATTGCCGTGTTCGAGTTCTTCATTGGCGTGGGTAACGATGCTGGCCGGGCTGGGGTCCATCGCCCCGCGTGACTTTAGTAGGGTCTTGGTGACAGCAGCGAACAGCGCGGCCGGCACCCCCTTACCCGACACATCGCCGATGACGATGCAGAGGTGATCTTCTGAGACCAGGTAGAAATCGTAGAAGTCGCCCCCGACCTCCCGCGCGGGTTGTAGGGTCGCGAAGATGTCGAACTCCGAACGCTCCGGAAACGGCGGAAACACCAGCGGCAGGAGGTTGCGCTGAATGTCACGCCCGATGTTGAGCTCGCTCTCCATGCGCTGCTTGTCGGACTTCTCTCGCCGCAGGCGCTCAAACGAGGCTTCCAACTCTCGGTTGGTCGACGTGAGCTCGGACATGAGCAGCTCGCGCCCTTTCTCCATGATGATCGACTCGCACTTGGCCAGCATGGCTGGGCTCGGCGGCGGAATCGACAGCGTGCGAGAGAACGCTCGCACTCCTGGTTGACCGGCGGGAAGATGGCTTGTGCCGTCGGTCAGGTTGATGATGCGCTGCGCGACGTTCGCAACATTGTCATCATGAAAGTCCAGACAGATTCGCAGCCCGCTCGGGGAGTGCGCCAATCGGACGACAAGCCGAGGGTCTGGCACGTCGGCTGTAGGCGTCATGTGCCGACCGATCTCCGACGTTGCGGCTGCTAGGCGCGTGGCCGAAATTTCATCGACACCGAGCGCATCCGCCAGCTTGAGGATCTTCCGTCGCGCCTCGCGGACCGCGCTTCGACCGTGGATTGGCACTGTTCCGAGCGTGTTCATTCGTTCACCCGAATGGCCACACAAGTCGCGTCATCAAAATCCGATGAAAAGCGCCGAAGCGCCGTGTTCGCAATGGTGCGTGGGGCGTGATAGGCCATCTGCGGATAGTCGGCGATGTTAAAGTTGCTGCTGACTCCGTCAGTGTGGAACAGCCAAACGTCGCCGGCACTCATTGGTACCACGCGGACCGGAGGCCGGGAGTAGCGCTGTCCCACGATGCCCGGCGCGCTTGGCAACGACGTGCTCGTAGGAAAGACACGACGCGCCGCAACATTTCCGACGCCACAATACCGAACGCTACGTGTGTCGATGTCGAACTTGGCCACGCCGAGCACGCCGCCGATTTCGTCTTTGAGCGCTGCGTCAATCTCGTCAAAGAGCTCCAACAGCGGGAGCTCACACTTGCTCGACAGGACGCGCTTCGCACGATTGGCCGCGGCGTGCGCGCGGGGGCCGTGACCCAAGCCGTCGAATAGCGCGACGACGATGACGCCCGGCAGTTCGTTTACCCACGCCAAGTCGCCGCTGACAGATTGCCCCAGGCACTTGCGGCCCGATGCGAACCACGAAATGGGCGTCGTCGTCGCAGGACTCATGGGAGCCAACTCTCGATAGTCACAACCGTGCCCTTTCCGACCTCGCTTGAGAGTTCGAATGAGTCGACCATGCGCTTGACCCCAGGTAGCCCGAGCCCGAGGGTGCCACTGCTTGAGTAGGAGTCGGCCATAGCCAGGGCGACATCTGGGATGCCAGGACCTTTGTCCGAGCAGATGACCTTCAGTCCGACCTGTGATCCGCGTGCGAGGGGCATGAACTCGATTCGGCCTTTTTCTGCGTACTTGAGGACGTTGCGCAACAGCTCAGACACGGCGGTTTGAAACTTGCGTGCGGCCGTCGCGGATGCGCCCATCTCAAGGAGCAGCCTGCGTGCCTCGAATGTGGCCAGCAGCAGCTCCTGTTCGGAACCGACACGCATGCGGGTCCTGGTCATTGTTGCTGCCTCTGAGCTCGCAGTTCGGCGATCATGTCAAAGCCGTGGTCGAGATCCCGGCCCACTTGAAAAGGAAGATCAAGCCCAAGCTCGACCATGGAGGCCACCAGCCCCGCCGCGAGCCCTGTGATGACCAGCTGCACACCGAGCAGCTGGGTCATGCTGAGGGTGGCCTTGAGTGAGGCAAACTCTTGCGAATCGATGACACGAAGTCCCGCCAAACTCACAATGACGCTGTCTGCGCCCGTGTCACGAACGAAGGTGAGCAGATCACTCCGGAAGCGGGCCAGCGTCGCGTCCGTCGGTTCGCCATGGAAGGAAACCTGCACGCACCCGCGGGACACCTGCATGAGGAGCCGATTGTCGGCGCCATCGCTCACCGCTGCTCCTCCGATACTGTGCGTACACCGATGCGGTCAAACGCTAGCGTCAGCGCCTGCATGAGCGTTCCCGTCGTCACGACGGTTCCCACGTCGATGCCAAGTTCCACAATGGTTTCGGCGATGGCCGGAGACACGCCCGACACGATGCACTCGCAGCCCATCAGCCGTGTCGCGCGAGTCACCTTAATCAGGTAGTTCGCGACCGCAGTATCGACGACAGCGACGCCGCTGATATCCATGATGAACACGCGACTGCGTGTGTCGGAGATCTTCATGAGAGCGCCGGACATGATGTCCTGAGCACGTCCCGAGTCGATAATCCCGACGATAGGCAGCATCAGTACACCGCGCCAGATCTCCGTAACCGGCGTGGACATCTCCAGCAACGCCTTGCTCTGCGACGCGACACGCTGGTTGTCATATTCACTGTACGCTAGCGCGACGATTGCGGTGTCCATGTGCACGACCTTGCTGATCGCGCGCAAGGTCGCCGGCGCCTCTGGCGTGTCCGCAACGGTCATATTCAGCAACAGATGCACCCGGTTCATCGAGCAGAAATAGGTGAACAGAGGCAGGCCGATTCGTGCGTGAGTCGTGCCGACTCGAATTCGATTCTCAAAGTAGGTCTGATCAAAATGAGCGTCGAAGATGGTGTCGATGTACCCACTTTGCAGTTTCACCAGTCGACGTTGAGTGTCGGGGTCATCGACAAACTCTTCGTACTCTGGCTGGGTTCGCAGCCAAACGTAGAAACTCTCTACCACCTCGTCGCGCTTCGAACGCGCGTATTTTCCCCAATCGGCTAGCCGCTGAACCTCTTCTTCATTCAGCAAGAACTGGTTGGTGATGGCAGCTGGGTCCAGATTGTCGAGGGCCGCTACGTTGTTCATGTTGTCCTCCGTCGACCCATCTTCTGCAGTTGGAACACGTCGATCGGTAATGGGTCGCGCTCAGGAACCGCACGCCTGCGTAGTCGAACCGCTCCTGCACGGGTCAGACTATGCCACCAAACAAAGTCGGCCGCACCCGCTCACCCCGGCGCGTAGCTATCAGTCGCCGTTGCTACAGGCTGGGTCTGACGATTGTTGTTTGTCGCGCTGTTCGACGTCCAATGTCTCGTTGGCGTCCGGCTGGCTGGGCGCGCTGCCCCCCTTCGCGCGTCGCCAATACCGGCCAAATGGCGACAGGATTTGAAAGACGAAATCGGTGTGCGGATAGTCCTCTGCGAGCGACCAAGCGCCTGTTGGCTGATCGCCCGTTGGCCTTGGCGGGATCCAAGTTCCGAACAGTTGGTCGAATAACGTCGTGATATTGCCAAAATTTCCGTTGTCGACCTTGGCTCGTGAGTGATGAACGGCGTGATGATCAGCGAAGGGGATCAGGCGATTGAGCCAGCCGCAGTCCGTCTGCGCGTTGAGGTGATGCATGCCGCCCACCACGGCGGCCAGCAGCATGGTCGCGTCGATAGTCAGCGTCGGCACGCCTAAAAACGCTGCCAGGCCAGCGGTGAGGGTCGCAAAGACGATCACGTCTAGCGGGTGGACGTGGGCCCCCATCCAGAAGTCGAAGTAGCGCGGTGCATGGTGGACGCCGTGCAATCGCCACAACACCGCAAAGCGCTCGTCGTGCTCAAGCCGATGCCACCAATACGAGACGAAGTCGGCCAGCAGGACACAGAGGGTCACGTCGAGCCACCGTGGCAAGTCTTGCGGCCACAGCGGAGCGCCATTCCACGTCAGCGAGTGCGCACCCAATAGGGGCACAAGGATTAGCGCCGGGAGCAAGACATTGAGTGCCGCACTCAGTCCGGTGTAGATCACGTCGACGACCATGGTACCGGTGGGGCGTTCACCTAATCCTCCGCGCGGCAGCGCGAACTCTAGTCCCAGCAGCATGACCGCCATGGCTCCGAGCAGAAACCCCGAAGCGCTGAGCGGCGCGACGCCGCTGTCGACGAGCGCAAAAAACGCGGGTAACGACCCCAGCACAATCGCTACGGTGGCGCGGCGAGCAACCTCTCGAATAATGCCCATTGGTTATCGCCTGCGCCCCATGTCGACGAGGTGGGGCCTTTGAACTGACAGACCGCGTCAGCGCGCGCCCGATACTTGTGTCGCGAGTTGGGCGGGTGGGGTACGGGGGATGGGATAGCACTGGACTGCCGACCGCCTCCCTACCACGACACGGTTCGCCAATTCAATGTTGAGGGCGTTGACTTCGAGATCCGTCACAAAGTCCCAATTTGGTATGAGTCTGCTGCGATTTCGGTTGCGACTACCCGCTTCCCAGGGACACCCGCCAACACGTCCTTCCAACCCGCAAAGACGGGCGCTGTCATGACTGACTTCACCGCGAGAGAGCAACGTGATGGCTGGCCAGCTAGTAGCGTCCAACCGCCCAATTCAATCCAAAAAATCAACCTGACCTCGAGCAGGAGGAAGATGATCGTCGGCCTGCGTAGTCGTCGGCCGTGTGGGCATGGCCACCCGCCCCATTCGGCCCTGGCCGTCGTGCACAGGCTGTGCGCCGCCCTCCGCGTCGATGTCGCTCCCCTGAGGTGGTCCACCTCCCTGTTCCACAGCTCAGCGCCGCCATCGGCGCACATGGTCATCGCGCGGTCGCAATAGCAGGCCGCCGCAGCGAGGCAGGGTCATACCTCGTTGGTGGTCATGGCGACGGGGATTTTGAGCTTGGTCCGCGGACGCCTGACGCCGAAGACCGTCGCGGGCTGCTCGAGCGGGTGACCGTAGGACAAGCGCCCGGCCGCCGCGAACATCATGGGAGCGGCGTGGTTGTCCGGTATGGCGCGGACGAGGTGCCGCATGTAGGTCGGTCGTGCCTCAGGCACTAGCTGCGCGCCCTTTCGGAGTTCCGTCTTTCGGACTCGCCTGTGGCTCGCTCCCCGTCCGTTCGCTTCGTCAGGAAGCCGCAGCAGTCAAGTGGCTTTTCATGTCACCGTTGCGGTCGACGTAGAGCGCCGAGTGAGCCATCGCGTGGCAGAATGCTTCTGCCGAGGTCGATGAAATAGCCGTCGCCGATGGCGTAAATGCAGGTCGCCTATTTCACACTCTGAATGACGACATCATCGACGAACCAGCCGGGCGTGTTGTTCTGGACGGCATCCTTGCTGTCGAACCGGAAGCGGAATTTCACGGTCTTACCGGCGAGGGAGGACAGGTCTAGCGTAAAGCGATGCCAAACATTCTTGAACTGGCTGTTGGGGATGGTCACCGATTTGGCGACGCTGCTGAAGGAATCCGTGGAGATCTCGACATACCGAAGGTCGTACTGATCGGACGACTCCACACCGTGGTACGACCAAAATCCCATCTGGATCGTGGCTGATGATGGCAAATCGACAGCAGGGCTGGTGGCAGTGCCCTCGATCTTGGTCGCGGTGCCCTTGTCGTCTACATGATTGTAGTTCACGCCGTTGTTGAAGTTCAGGGAGCACTTGTCGGAGTGAGCGGCGGGAACTGACGGTGTGCCGTCGACCGCCCAACCTACAACCTTTTTGGCGTCATCTGCCGTCGGCTGCAGCTTCCAGCCGCCATCTTTTCCACAGGTGAAAGTGTCCTTGAAGATGTCGGTGCAGCCGTCTGACTTCGTGGCCAGGCATTGCCCCTTCTTGCAGGCACTTGCCGAACTGCAATTGTCGCCATCATCACACGTGGCTCCCTCGGCGGTTGGCTTGTAGTCACACGCTGCGTCGATCGGTCCGCCGGGCAAGGGGCCTCCGGGCGGTGGCACGTCGGTTGTGGGGGTGCAAGAGTCCAATGTACATGGGTTGTTGTCGTCGCATGCCGACTTAACCTTGTCGCCCTTGCATTTGCCTCCATCACACGTGGTGTTGAGGGTGCACGGGTCGTCATCGCTACAACTCTGGCCGTTCTTGCTCGCGGCGGGAACCCCTTTGCAGGCGCCGCTGTCGCACTTGTCGCCCGTCGTGCAGGTGTTGCCATCACTGCATGCGGAGCCGTTCGCTTTCTTCGTGCCCTGACACTTGGCCTTGACGCACTTATCCGACTGCGTGCAGGAAGCTCCATCGGAGCAAGACGCTCCGTCTGGCCGGTCCGCGTGGGCACATTTGCCCGTTGCGGGGTGGCACTTGTCGAGCGTACAGGTCTCACCGTCGTTACACGTGACGCTCGTTCCGATGCAGCCACCCTGGAAGTCGCACTTGTCGGCCTTGCTGCAGACGTTGCCATCATCGCACGCCGTCCCGACGACGGCGGCGGTGCCAGCACATTTGCCGGCCGCGCACTTGTCTCCGGTCGTGCACGGTTTCGCGTCGTCGCACTTGCCGCCATCGGCCTTGGCTTTACCTGCTTCGCATTTGCCCGCTGCGCACGCGCTGGGCTCACTGCACGGATTACCGTCATCGCACTTGGTCTTGTCCGCTGCCGCCTGGTGCTTGCACGTCTTGCTGGCCTCGCAAGAGTCCTTTGTGCACGGGTTGTTGTCATCGCAGCCGTTGTCCTTGCCGGATACGCACTTGCCATCTGTACATAGATCGCCCTTCGTACATGGGCTGCCGTCAGTGCAGGACGCGCCGTTTACGTCAGCGACACCTCCGCTGCACGCGCCAGACTTGCAGGTGGCGTCCACCACGCAGGCGGTCGCGTCGCTGCACAGCGCCCCATCGGACTTTGCCTTGCCTGCGCACGTCTGCTTGCTGTCGCACATGTCGGACACGGTACATTGATTGCCATCGTTGCACGGCGCACCTTTGCCCGCTGGCGACTTCTCACATGCGCCGGTCTCCGGCTTGCAAGCCATCACAACGCACTGCTCGGCCAGCGGGTCGCATGCCTTTGTTGTGCCAGCACACTGGCCGGCGCTGTTGCACTTCGTGTTCTCGGTGCACTTGTTTCCGTCGTCACAGACCTTGCCGCCGGGAAGCGCGCCGTGTTGACACAGCTTTGTCGACGAATCGCAGGCGTCCAGAGTGCACGGGTTGTGATCGTCACACTCGGCGTTGGTCTTGCAGCTAGCGTCGGCAATCTTGAGGTCGTCGATAAAGGCACCGGCCGTGGCGTTGTTGACGCAATCCAGTGTCGCGAAACGAAATCGCAGCCACACCGACCCGCCCACGTAGTCTGCGAGTGACACGGTGATCAAAGACCAATCAGCCGGAGAGTCCCAGGCCCCAAGCTGCTTGAATTCCTTGCCGTCGCTACTCGCGTGCAGCTCGAAGGAATCATATTTTTCGTCGCCCTTCGACCCCGACTCCCATTTACCGGCAAGCCAGAAAGTCAGCGCGATCGCTGCTTCCTTGTCCGCTTTGCTGAGGTCAATTTCGGGCGACAGGACCTGGCCTGCAACGGTCTTGTCGCCGTCGGGACAGTCAAAATTTGTGCCATTGTTGAAGTTCAGAGAGCACTTGGGTGACTTTGCTGCTGGGCTAGCAGGTGCCGCGTCGACGGCCCAGAAAGGAGCCGTTTCTGAACTCTTGGCGTCGGCCTTCCAAGCCGTGTCGTCGCAGGGAAATTTGGTTTCGAAGAAGATCTTGCTAGCGCCGCATCCGTCGATTGGCGCGTGGACACAGTCGCCTTTACTTGGGTCGCAGCTGTCAGTCGTGCACGCGTCACCGTCGTCGCAGTCTTTGGGTTTGTGCGCGCAGATCTTCTTTGTGGCGTCGCACGAATCGACCGTGCACCCATCGTTGTCATCGCACGTGGTGTCGGTTTCACAGGGACACGTGGCGCCCGTACAGCCTGCGTCGGCATCGCTGCCAGCGCCATCATTGCCAAGAACGTCCATGGTCGCTGTGTCTTGCGCGACGTCGCTTGGTTCTGTGGTTTCGGCGCCACAGGCGGAAAGTAAAAGTAGCAACGCAAAAATCGCGATCCCGCGGCCGCTCGCCTTGTCGAAGGTGTACATGTCGCTCCAATGCCCGCTGCAAAAGTGTGGCGAAGAACTCATTCTGGATAAATAGACAAACAGACCCTGCCACCACGAGCGAGCGGTCGCAACCAGTCGATGGCAGACGGCTATCGCAGGCAGGAGAGATAAGCCCACAGAAAGCCTGATTTGAGCCCAAATCGAGTTCTCGCAGGGCCGAACATCGGAGGTCGTGGTGCAGTACCGACCCAGAGATGTGTGGCTTTTTTCCAAATAGTAAGATGTCGTCATGTCGCACAATCTGGAGGCCCAGGGGCGATCATCCGCCTATCCAGGCACATCACTCGCTGCCCCCACGCCGGGAGACACACCCTACAGATCTCCTACACTTTCCCCTCTGGCGTCGATTTTGGCTGGATTTTGGAGCGCTGATAGCGATATGACTGACGCGCTACAATGGGAGTTGTGGCTGCTCGGATTTGCCCTTCGGCCCGCCGCTCCTGGTTCGCCCCCGCAACAGCGCATATCACCCCTCGCGCTGCCTCTCACCCTTCGCGGTGCCTCTCACAGCGCCGCCACATACATCCAGTAGGAGACCTCCATGCTTGCACGCGCTAGCTCTTCACCTGATCGCCGACGGTGGCTTGTGACCGCCACCCTGCTCGCAATGCTTGTGGGATGCAGCGCAGACGAGGGCGGAGCAGGAGCGCCCGACGGTGCCGTGGTCGACGCGTTCGCCGACGGCAGTCCGACGCCAGAATCGTGCCTGGCCAACAAGCGCTTCTGCTTCAAAGGAGCTACGTGGGAAGTCTGGAATTGCAGCGCGGCGGGCAAGCCGACGCAGATCCACACGACGTGCGAGAGCGATGAGACCTGCGAGGAGGTCTCCGGCGTAGCAACGTGCTCAGCTGCGAGCGGCGGCCCTACGACTTGCGTAAAGAACAAGAACTTCTGCTACGACGGCAACGTGTGGGGTTGCAACGTGAAGGGTGAGCCCACCGGGGTCAAGCAGGTTTGCGATGGGGACACAGTCTGCGGCATCTCGGGCGGAGTGCCCGTCTGTTCGAAGCCGCCGGCTGACGCGAGCAGCGGCGAAGACGCGGGTAGCGGCGAGGACGCGGGTGACGCTGGAGTTGTTGACGGGGCCACCAGCGGGGACGTCGACGGAGCTGTGTCCGACACAGGTAGCACCGATGGGGGGAGCACGGGCCCCACGTCTTGCCCGAAGAACAAGAGCTTCTGCTTCGCCGGAGACATTTGGATGTGCAGCGTCAAGGGCGAACCTATCGGCAAGGTCAAGACCTGTGCCGGTGGCACGTCTTGCATCGTTTTGAGCGGCATCGCCCAGTGCAAGACACCTCCGGCCGACGCGGGGCCGACAGACACCACCGTCTTTGAGGCTGGCGCCACGGATGGTGGGGCTGTCGATGCGGGGGCGGGTCCAAAGAGTTGTGTGAAGAACAAGGCGTTCTGCTATGGCGGCAACATCTGGTTGTGCAGCGTCAAGGGCGAGCCCATCGGGGTGTCGAAGACATGCGAAGGGTCGACGACCTGCCAATTGGTTTCTGGCGTGCCGCTCTGCACCGTGCCCCAGCCGGACGCGGGCGCAACGGACACAGGTCCGAGCGACACGGTCGTCAGCGATGCTGGTGTGAGCGACGCTGGTCCCAACAACTCGTGCGTGGCGAACAAGTACTACTGCTACGGTGGTGATGTGTGGGGCTGCAATGTGAAGGGCGCGCCTTCGGGGAAGATCAAGACGTGCAGTGCCGGAACCACATGCAAGGTTCAGTCCGGAGGCGCTCAGTGCGTCAAAGACGTCGTCGACGCGGGTTCGAGCGACACGGGGCTTGCCGACATCAGCCCCACCGACACCGGCGCGGGCGACACCGGCGTGAGCGACGCTGGTCCCAACAGCTCGTGCGTCGCGAACAAGTACTACTGCTACGGCGGGGACCTGTGGGGCTGCAATGTGAAAGGCGTGCCTTCGGGGAAGATCAAGATGTGCAGTGCCGGAACCACATGCAAGGTTCAGTCCGGAGCAGCCCAGTGCATCAAAGACGTCGTCGACGCGGGTTCGAGCGACACAGGGCCTGCCGACACCGGCGCGGGCGACACGGGCGTGAGCGACGCAGGGCCCAACAGCTCGTGCGTGGCGAACAAGTACTACTGCTACGACGGCGACGTGTGGGGTTGCAACGTGAAGGGCGTTCCCTCGGGCAAGGTCAAGACTTGCGGCGCGGGAACCACGTGCACGGTCCAGTCAGGAGTTGCCCAGTGTATCAAGGACGCGGTGGACGCAGGTTCGAGCGACGCTGGGCCCTCCGATACCGGCGCCAGTGACGCTGGAGCTAGCGACACCAACACCCCGAAGACCTGCGTGAAAGGTAAGACCTTTTGCGACGGCGTCGCAATTCGCTACTGCACGAGCAATGGCACCTGGGGTAGTGTGAAGACCACGTGCAAGAGTGGCCACGTCTGCGGCATCGAAGGCGGAGCGGCGGTGTGTATCGCTGGCAAACTCGATTGCAGCGTCAGCCCCTGCGCGTGCGTGCCCACGGCGCCGGCAGCCTGCGTCGCCAAGACCGACTCGTCCGTGAGCTTCGGCAAGGTCTACAGCACCCAAAAGAAGACTGAGTGCTACAAACCACCGGTGACCCAGACCTGCCCAAAGGGGAATTCGTGTGTGGCTGGAGTCTGTACGAGCTCGGTGGCCAATCCCAAGGCGCCCTACTACAACGACTCCTGTGACCTGCAGAAACACTTGGCCGTCAAGACCAACCTAGCGGCTGACTGCCGGTGCTTTTACAATCAGGGCATCAAAGACGGCGTGCCGGTGTGCTACCGCCCCTTCGACGCGTTCAAGGCAGGCAAGTCGGTAAGCACCGGTCCCAGTATCGGGGGTCTGTCTACCGTGAGCATTGCTGGCGGCACCTACGACGCCAAAGCCGACGAGCTCGTCTGGGCGGTGAGTTGGAACAGCAGCTCCGACCGAAAAGGACTCCTGTGGGGCGTCAGCGTAAAGTCGGGTAAACGCCGTTTAATTTCGGGTGAATACAAAGGCATGTCGGGGGCGACGACCACCGGGACGGGGCCAGCGCTGGCCTGGCCGACCGAGGTGCGCTTCGGCGCCAACGGCAAGCTCTACGTGCTCAACAATGTCGCCAGCGCGAAGCCTGAGGTCATCGCTGTCGACCCAACCAACGGCAACCGCACCTTGCTCTGGCGTGGAGGCGACAAGAGCTTTGGTCAGTGTGCCTCTCCCACCGTTGGCAAATCGGTGCAGTACACATCCGGCGGATTCGCGGTTGACGCTGACGGTTCGTTTCTCATCGGGTTTGCCAACCCGGTTTCCGACGGTCGCGGCATTGCCCGCATCAGCGCCGACGCCAAGAGCTGCGCCGTCGTGACAGCGGTGGGGAGCGCGGGCGCCAAGATCGACAAGGGTACCGGCGGCAAGCTTGGAGGGTTCGTGCAAGGCTTCACGATCGTCGGTGGCAAGATTCACGCCCTGACCACGCAGCCCAAGACCCTCTGGCAGATCGACCCTAAGAGCGGCAATCGCGTTGCCCTCGTGGGCGGCGGCACGGGAACCAGTCTCGGCGAACGGCACGTCGCTTGGGACGCCAAACGCAAGCTCTTCTGGATCGCAGGGATCAAGGACTCGGTGACGGTCTACGCCTTCGATCCGGCCACCAAGAAGCTCACGCATGCCCAGAAAAATTGCGGTGCCACGAGCTTTATCAAAGTGTGC
>JAGSHB010000211.1 GCA_023954815.1 Myxococcales bacterium
CGTCCTCACCGACAGCACCGTAGCCCTGGGTGTAGCCGGCTGCGATCATGGCGCCAGAAGGCCAGCTCGCGATCCCTGAAAACTCCTCGCTAAACTCCCCGCCATAGGTCATGGCGAGGCCAACGGATGCGATCGTGGCCTTGGTGACGTCTTTCGCAGCGGCATCTTGTGCCGTGTCTGCGCCTGCGGATTCTGTGTCCGGGGCCGTCGTACCTGCGTCCGCGGGGCCGGAGTCGACGGGACCGCCATCCCCCGCGCCTTTGCCAGTTGCATCGGTCGTCGCAACGCCTGCATCGAGGGCGCCGTCGCTGGGAGCGGGATCTTCTCCCGCGCATCCGATGAGCATCAGCGGCAAGAGGGTGGTGAGAGAGAGATACAGCGCGGTCCGCTGCCCTTCGCGGAAGCGGAGAGCAAGGGGGGGTGAGGTCTCAGGCATGTGATTCGTCCCGGCTTGCGCTCGATAAAGGACCAAATTTGTGACGGGGTGTCGGCGAGGAGGGTATCGGAGATGCCCTGTGACCTCCAACGTGCCTTCACACTGTTTGGCAAGCGGGGTGTCGGCGCCTATCGCCAGCAGCCAGGTCCCTGCGGGGGTTCCAAGACTTCGTCGGCGCGACGCGGCATGGTGCCGACGGCGCCGCTGGTCCGGTCAGCTGGCTCAGGGTGGTCGCTCACGTGACAACCCGGTTCCGCATAGCGCGGAGCGTGCGGCGATCCTCAGTACCGACAGGAGATGACGTGAATCGACAGCGAGCCCAGAACAGCAGCGCGTCGTCCGGTCGCGATGATGGGCCCGATCAGGTGGCGCCCACGCCACCCGCACAGTTGGGGATGTTCTTCGTGTCTTCGCTCGTGGCCTTCGTCGCTCACAACATGTTTTCGTATTCGCTTGTCATCTATACGCGCCACATCACCGGGTCCGACGCCATGACCGGCACGATGTTCCTCAGTGTCTTCTTGCCCTATGGCCTCTTCAGTCCCATCGGCGGCTACCTATCGGACCGCTACACCCGCAAGCGAATTATCGTCCTCGCTAGCACGCTCATCACCGGCCTGATCGGCAGCATCGCGCTGGCTATCGACGGTGCACTCATCGGCCCCACACAGCTACCGCTGCTCTTTGCTGGTGCGATTGTCTATGGGGCGGTCGGACCTGCCATGGCGGCCTCGCGAATCGCCATGGTCGGCAACGTGCTTCCCGAGTCCAAGCTCGCCAAGGGCACCATCATCATGAGCGTGCTCACCGTCGTCGGTTATGGTGCCGGTCCGCTCGTCGCCGGGGCAATCAAGCAGCGCGTGGGCTGGTCTACGCTCTTTGGTTGTGTCGCTGTGGCGTGGGCCGCGTCAGCGCTGGGCTACCTGCTGATTGTGCGCTATCGGCCGCAGAAGAAGTCCACCGACGCATCCATACTGCGCGCCCTCACCGCTGGCGCTCGCCTGATGCTGGGTAATCGCGTCTTGCTGCAGCTCGCCGGGCTCATGGTGGTTGCGGCGATCTTCGTGTTGGGCCCCAATCAAACACTGATGCCGCAGCAGCTCAAACAGGCCTTTGGGCTTGGCGAACAGGCCCGTGGCACATTCATGGGGGTCTTTGGCTTGGGGTTGCTCAGTGGCGGCATCGTGGCCGTGCTGGTCAGCGGGTCCAGGGTCCGCGGCAGGGTCGTGAGCCTGGCGACTGTCGCGATGGGAGCTGCGCTCGCGCTCTGTGTCAGCACGTCCGCGGCCAATGTCATGCTGACGCTCTTGTTCGCCTGCGGTGTCGCCGGGGGCGTCTCCAACGGACTCGTCTCGGCCATGCTCCAGCAGAAAACCCCCGACGAGCTCCGTGGCCGGGTGATGAGTATCTACACGCTGCTCCTTCTCGGCGCCCCGGCGCTCGGCGGTCTGGTGTTTGGGTATGTGGCGGAGGCTACGAGCCTCTCCCACGCTTTGCTGGTCGCCGGCTGTGGCGCGTCCGGACTTGCGCTCCTCTTCGTCCTGTTCGCCGGAGCGCTTCGCCGGGAGTAAATTCAAAAGAGGGGTCAGAGTCTACCTTTTAACCTTTCGGGCAAAAACCAGCGCACTAAACCGGGGACAGGGTCTACCCTTGATGATCCTCGATCCCGGGTGCAGTGGTCGGTGATGCCCACCCATGGCGCCTGGGGCCGGAGCGATCGAGCCCCTGTTTGCCTCCTGTCAATCCAGACACTACGGTGCCGCCACTGAGCAACGAACCGGTGATCGCCGGCGGGCGATGATCCTGCCGCACCCCACCAGCCACCAAAGGTCTCGCAGGGAGTTCAGCATGAGTGACGGCAGTCGGATTGAAGGTGTCATCGAGGCGGATGAAGTCATCCTTGGCAAGGGTGTCGTGGTCGAGCCCGGCGTTGTGATTACCGGCAAGGGTGGACCGGCACGCAAGGTGGTGTTGGGTGATTACGCGTACGTGGGTCACGATGTGCGCGTGCTGACGCCTGAGTTCCGTTTGGGTGACTACAGCAAGCTGCACATGCGGGGCTTTCTCCACGGCAAGAAACCGCTGCAGATCGGTCGCAATTGTTGGATTGGCGGCGACTGCGTTCTCGACTCCACCGCCGGGCTGGACATCGATGACAATGTTGGCATCGGCGCCAGCAGCCAGCTGTGGACGCACATCCAGTTTGGGGACATCGTCGAGGGCAGTCGCTTTCATTCCAACAAGTACATGCACGTGCAAAAGGACGCTTGGTTCGTCGGGCACTGCATCGTGTCACCGATCGAGGTTGGCGAGCGTGCGATGGCGCTTGTGGGTTCGGTGCTGACGCGAGACATGCTGCCTAATCACATCTACGGCGGCTCTCCAGCCAAGGATCTGACGTCGAAGATTGGCAACCAGTTCGCAGAGCGGACGACGGGCGAGAAGGTCGTGCACCTCCGGCAGATTATTGCCGAGTTCGAGGCGAGTCATCCAGAGCACGCCGGCATGCTGCAAGCGGCGCACGATGGCGGCGAGATTCGTGATGACGAGCGCACGTGGTTCGATCTGTCCAACCGTACGTACACCCAGCGTTACTCCGCGGCCGAGGTCGCCTTCCTCAAGGCCCACGTGCCGCTGATTAAGTTTACCCCGCGCGGCGCGCCAGCCTTCATCGACTTGCAGCGCTAGTCACATCGGAGGCGGGATTGCGCCCGTGTTGATCGAGACGTCAATCCGCTCAGCTGTCGGTTTCGTCGTGATTTGTGCCGACCTGCTCGGCGATGCGGTACTGCGGTCTGCCCAGCGAACCGAGATACAGGCGCCCCAAGTATTCGCCGATGAGGCCAAGCGCGAGAAGTTGGGCGCCGCCGAGGGCAGCGAGTGACGCAATCGTGAAGGCAAACCCAGGCACCCCAGAGCCGTGGATCATCCAGTTGACGATGGCGTAGACGAACAAGCCACCGGCGAATAGCACCGCACCGAAGCCGATGTAGGAAGCGAGTCGGAGGGGCGCAGTGCTGAACCCGAAGGCAAGGTTGGCGAGGTGGGCCACCAATTTGGTGAATGTGTAGCCGCTCTCACCGGCGGCGCGTGCGTTGTGACTGGTGGCCACAGCGCGAACGGGCAGGCCCGTCCAGCTCAACAAGACATCGATGGCGACGTTCGGATGGTTGTATCCGGTGAACGCCGACCGCTCCCGAGCTGGGAAGGCGCGGAAAGCACTCAGGTGCTGCGCATCTTCTACCTCGAGGTAGCGCTTGATAGCCCACTTGATGAGGCGAGAGCTCGCATTGCGAAACGCGCCGTGGTGTTGCTGCACGGTGACGCCATAGGCCAAGCAGTGGTGCTTGAGCACGGTGTCGACGAGGGCGGGAACATCGGCCGGCGCGTGCTGCAGATCTTCGTCCATGGTGACGATGACGCCGCCGCGGGCCTGCCGAATGCCCAGCAACAACGCAGCGTGCTGGCCAACATTGCGCTGCAGCCGAATCGCGATGACTTCGGACGTGGTCGTCGCCAGGCGCTTCGCGACGGCCCAGCTGCCGTCCACCGGCCGATCGCACACCAGCAAGATTTCGTAGCGCCAGTCCCGCCTGCGGAGCTCCTCTCCCAGCTGGGTGCACAGGGGCTCAATGGTCGCTTCACCACCGTAGACGGGCACTACAATCGATAGATCCAATGTGCTCAAAGGTCTCTCCCTGTGCTTCGCCTCGACGGGATGGCTCTTCATGGGTGGTGAAATCGCTCGCTGAGGATCATCGTGACCAACCCTATGCGCCGGTATCCATCCCTGCAAAGTGCTCAATGGGGTCAGATCTTATCTTTTAGCTTTTCAGCTCAAAACCGCTGCGCTGATACGGGGACAGATCTTATCTTTTCGTTCACGCAGCCCTACCAAATCACCACCTGATTCGCTGGCGCCTTGTACATCTTGTCGCCAGCTTTGGTGCCGAATGCGCTGTGAAAAGCCGGGATGTTGATGGGCGTACCGTTGGCGCGGAACTCGCTCGGGCTGTGCGGGTCGATCTTGATGCGCTTGAGGAGGTTCTTTTCGCGGTACTTGCGACGCCAAGCTTGCGCCCAACCTGCGAACAGCCGCTGCGCGCCGGTGAACCCATCGAGTACCGGCGACGGCTTGCCATTGAGGCTCATCTTCCAGGCTTTATGCGCCATCTTTAGGCCGCCGAGATCTGCGATGTTTTCGCCCAGGGTGAATTTGCCGTTGAGCTTGTAGCCTTTGATGGGCTCGTAGGCACCGTATTGTGCTGCCAACGCTCCTGCTCGCGCGTCGAAGCGTTTTCGGTCGTCTTTCGACCACCACTTTCGCAGGTTGCCAGCGCCGTCGTATTGGCTGCCTTGGTCATCAAAGCCGTGGCTAATCTCGTGGCCGATGACAGCGCCGATGCCACCGTAGTTGACGGCATCATCGGCGGCGGCGTTGAAAAATGGTGGCTGCAAAATCGCCGCCGGGAACACGATCTCGTTCTTCTGCGGATCGTAGTAGGCGTTGACGGTCTGGGGCGTCATGTACCACTCCTCGCGGTCTACCGGCTTGCCCAATTTTGCGATTCGCAGGTCGTAGCGAAAGGCAGCGGAGCGCGCTATGTTGCCGACGAGGTCCGTGCGGTCGATCTTCAACGCGGTGTAGTCGCGCCAACGATTCGGGTAGCCAATTTTGACGGAGAAAGTTCCTAGCTTGGCCTTCGCCGCCTTGCGGGTCTGGGGGCCCATCCAGTCCAGCGTGTCGAACTCGGCCCGGAATGCGCGGATGAGATTGGCGACCAACTTGTCCATTCGCGCCTTGTTCTCAGGCGGAAAATGCCGTGCGACGTAGATTTTACCCACGGCCTCACCCAGCGCGCGGTTGATCGCCCCGATTGCGCGTTTCCAGCGTGGCCGCTGACTCGGGATGCCGTCGAGGGTGTGCTGGAAAAAGGCGAAATCCTCGTCGACAAAGGCCTTAGAGAGTAGCGATGCAGCGGAGCTGAGCACGTGCCAGCGGAGGTAGCGCTTCCACTGTCGCAGCGACGTCTTTTTCGTAATTGTACCGAGCGCTTTGACGTACGATGGCTGACGAACGATCACCGCGCCGATCGCCCCAAAGCCCACCGCCTTGTTGTACGTGCCGAGATCGAATCCGGGCGCGAACTTTGGCAATGCCGCCGTCTGCACCTTGTTGTAGGTCGCGTTCGGGTCCCGGTTGCGCACCTTGTCCCACTGGGCTGTCGCGAGTTGCGTCTCCAGCTTCATGATGCCAGCGGCCACCGATTTTGCGTCCTTACCGCCGCTGAGGGTCCACATCTTTGCGATGTGCGCTTGGTATGCCGCGCGCAGGGCTGAGAACTTCTTGTCTTTTTGCAGATAGAAGTCGCGATTGGGCAGTCCCAGGCCGCTTTGCTCATAGACGCCGATCATCTCGGTGCTCTTTTTATCGTCCTGTAGCACGTAGGGCATCAGCGGCATGCGGACGCCGTTGCGCCCCAGTGAGGCCATGAGTTTCGGCAGGTCGGCCTTGCTCTTGAGCGCGTCAATCTGAGCGAAGGTGGCTGTCAGCGGGCTGATGCCGAGCTTTTCGAGACGGGCTTCATCGAGCCACGCGGCGTAGAAATCACCCACCTTGCGGGTCTCGCTGCCGGGAGTTGCGCTCTTGTTGGCGGCTGCCTCTTCGACGATGGCGCGGAGCTGTTTCTCGGCGGCGTCGGCGAGCTCGGAAAATGCGCCGTAGTTCGACTTGTCGGCTGGGATCTGGACGCGTTTGAGCCAACCGCCGTTGATGGACCGGTAGAGGTCGTCTTGCGGGCGAACCTTTGGGTCGAAGTTGCTGCGGTCGAGACCTGAGGTGAGGGTCTTTGTGGGTGTGGGCGCGGTCGTCGTGGTCGACGTTGCCGTTGGTTGAGCGGGGGGCGATGGTTTCGGCTTCGGCTGTGGAGTCGGCTTCGCGCCGCCGCACGCGGTGGCGATGGCGACAGTCGCGGCAAGCAGCATGGGGAGTGAACGAGTCGGCATGGCGGGTCCTTGTGGATACGGAGGGGAAGCCACTTGCGGCGGCGCCGTAGGGTGGGGCGGCGCTGCGGCGGATACAAGGGGCGGCTTTAGACCCGCGGAGCTGGGCTCCGGGTTTGCTCGATCATTGATCTGAGAAATTCAGCCGCTCGACCAGATGCCAACGAGAGCCATGAGAGGGGCCCAACGAGGTGTCAGGCGTTTCGCGAAATGGCGTAATGTCAGTCGATTCGACCGCTTGACTGGGTGCAATCGAGGTGCCAGGCGTTTCGCAAACGCTTGCGGTATGGGAAGCGCGCTCCCAGTTTTTTCAGACTTTTTTGCTGTCGAACCGACGATTTTGGGTTCGGCCAGCGACGTAGATGGCGAGGGCTCGCCAACAACCCGCCCTCCTACGGAGTCTCGCCATGCGAACATTACGCTGCCCATTTCCGCTTTTCTGCTATGAAATCACGACGCGAACCATCAATCGCCGGTTTCTCATGAAGCCGGGTGAGGACATGAACTCGATCATCATGGGTGTCCTCGCTCGCGCGCAGGAGTTGACGGGCGTTCACATCCACGGATTTCACTTTGCGTCGAACCACTATCACCTGCTCATTACCGTTCGAAATACGCAGCAAAAAAGTAAGTTCATGCGGATGGTCAACGGCAATCTGTCCAAGAAACTCAATCACCTGCACGGCCGTCGCGGCACCATGTGGCACCGTCGTTTTCGTGCCATTGGTGTGGCGCCCGACGAGGAGACCCAGACCGCTCGGCTTCGCTACATCATGGCCCATGGTGTAAAGGAAGATCTGGTCGAAAAGGTGGGCGATTGGCCCGGCGCGACCGCGCTTCCATGGCTCCTACGCGGAGAGCCGATCTACGGGGTTTGGACCGATTTCACAGCCAGATACAACGCGAGTCGGCGAAAGGGATACGTCGAGGCTCCCGGTGAGTTCGATACGGTCTACGAGCTGCGGATGACGGTCTTGCCGTGCTGGGCTGGGATGAGCGCGGAGGCGTGTCGGCGGCGAGCTCACGATCTGGCCGTGGAAATTGACGACACGGCGGCACGGCGACGACGAGAGACCGGCGCGGGTGTGCTTGGGGTCGCTGCCATCTTTGACGCGGACATCCACATTGAGCGCCCACAGAGACGGCGGAACCCAGCTCCAGCGGTTCACGCCGTGTGTCCGGTGGTGCGAAAGCGACTGAAAGCCGGGTTGCGGGCCATTGCGGTCGCCTACGCCGAAGCATCGGCACGGTTTCGTGAGGGCGAGTGGGACGTGGAATTTCCTGAGGGTACGTTTCGTCCCTCCGGTGGGTTCGCGACGCCTCACGGCGATGAAGGCTTCGCTATGTGGTGAGGGCGGATTTGTCGTCGGACCGACGCGCCTTCGCGCGGTTCCCTCGCGGGAGCGTGCATGCCGGTCGCCGTCGTTGACCAGGGACCGTGAATCGTGAGGCGTTGCGCCGATGAGGCGTGTTGTCGAGGAAGGCTGACAGAACATTGAGCTATAGCTCATCGAAACGATTCCACGCGCCGCCGGTGCGGACGTACTCCTGCGTCCGCGTGAGACTCGTTTTGAGCGCCCTTTTCCCTCTCCAACTAAACGTCTGGCACTTCGTTTTGACAGGACCCCGCCAGAAGGCCGTTCAGGCCGCCTCCCCACTACTATGCCTTCCTCGACTAAAAACGCCGCCATAGGGCTTCCAAGGCCCTCAAACTGCATTTGGCCTCCCAAAATCCCCGGAAATCCAGCCCGCAGCGCCGCCAGCCCTCTTTCGACACTCCCTGTCGCCATCAGCGCCATCCGCTCGATTCCATCACGCGACAAGCCCTGCAAGCAGGGCCGCCAATCGCCAACCACGGCGCAGGCCACGAACACACCCCCTCGATTTTTGACCCCCCAACGCGCTACCGTCATCCAATCGTTACAACCAGGGAATCGTCGTGCGCACCCGCAGCGACCGTCCAAACCTACGCCGCAGGCACGCCAGCCGCTGGCCCGCTCTCCTCGCAACGGTCACCATCAGCCTGAGCGCCTGCACCAGCCCCACCACCGCGGAGCCCGACGCCACTCCAGACGCCGCCGCTCCAGACATCGCAACCACAGACAGTCTCCCTCTCACAGATTCGCGCCTGCCGGACACAACCCCCGCAGACACCACGTCGCCAGACACCAGCGCACCAGATTCCGTCGACGCCGCCGCAGAGGTCAGCCCAGTCGTCGTGCCGCCCGAGCTCAACCCCGGCGCCCTCAAAGTCCTGCCAGACCACGGCTACCTCGACCCGCCACCCAACTTCGCCACCGTTCGCCTAGCCGACCCAAAGGCAGCTCCCGGCGTCTGCACCTGGCACATCGGCCCGCCGTCGGTCTGCGCCACCCACCCTGGCGGCAACAAGCCGACCTTCGCCGTGGCCAGCAAGACCGGCGGCGGAACTTGCGTGGTGACATGCCTCATCGATGGTGCGCCGTTCGCGCGGGTGCACCTGAAGGCGCCGTGGCAGACGGTGATCTACGTCGTGGGTTCGGGCAGTTCCGCCAACGGGCTCGACCGTAGAATCGACCGATTCTTGTCGGCTCGCGGCGTCTGGCAGCAGGGCGTGGCCTACCTCCCAGAGAAGCGGTACAACCCGATGATCGGCTTCTGGAAGGGGCGGCTCTACGTGATCGGTGGCACGACAACGGGCTCTAAGTATGACCTACAGTACGAGCCAGCCACATTCCCGTGGCACTGCCCAGAGGTTATCGACGAGAGCGGCGGTACTGACGTCGGTTGCCGCGCCATTCGCGCTCTGCGTCTCGGTCCCGAGTTTGGATGGAACTCAAAAGTTGCCGAACTGCCATTCGGTCGCAGCGGATATTCGGTGCAAATCGGCAGTCAGCTGTGGCTGCTTGGTGGTGAGGCAACGACCGACGCCCAAATGCAGAGCGAACTAAAGGGCATGGCCGCACAGGTGTTCGACATGGAAGGCCAAGTCTTTCTCCCGCCTGCATTTCCCGCAGCGAATCTAAAGACTTCCTGGCACCACTCATTCCCCTGGAATGGCTTGA
>JAGSHB010000095.1 GCA_023954815.1 Myxococcales bacterium
ACCAGCGGCAGCGGCGGGAGCGTCCGCAGCAGGAGCGGCAGCGGCCGGTGCAGGAGCTGCGGCAGCGGCGCCAGCTTTCACAGTCACCGTAATCGACGCCGAAAGCTTCGGGCCATAGGACAAGTGCGCACCATTGGCGAACTGCATGGTCAGCTTGTGCTTTCCGGGTGCGAGCTGCAGCGTCGCCTCGGTCTGGCCTTTGCCATAGTGAATGTGGGTCGCGTCAGCAGGTACCGCTTGGCCCTGCGGCGTCGCGGGCGCGCTGATGATGATGTGATGATGCCCCGTTCCGGCCTCGACTTTGCCAGCTGGCTGAACCTTGATGCCTTTGGCGCCCATGGACACAGCGACCGCTACCTTCCCGTCCACTACGGGGCCCACGATCTCCGCGCCATCTTTGGGAGAAACAAACATCACGCTCGCGCCTTTGGGCACGACCAGCCCATCACCAGCCGCTTTCGCGCTTTTCGTGGCGGTTGGTTCGACCTTTTTGGCGGTTTCAGCTTTTTTTCCGCAGCCGGTGAGCCCGAGACTCGCGGCCAGCAGACCAATGATAAATAGCGTTGTCGTTTTGCGCAGGCCAATCATGAGGAGCTCCTTTCAAGAGGGGGAGGCGGGAACATATCGCGCCTTCGAACTGGGCGCTAGGATGTCCGCTTTCGGATGGTTCACTCAGCAGCCCGGCGTTTTTTCCACCGTGATAACCACCTGTCGCATGGGACTGTGATTGCCCGCTTGGTCTATCGCAACGACAGACAGATAGTGTAAGCCGACTGACAACTTGGTGGTGTCGAGCGTCCAGGTCAAAGGGGCCTCGCTGACGACGACCGGCGACTGCGCATCGATGCGGTAGTACACCTTGGCGACCGTCGATGGATCGTCCGCGTGCAGGATGACTTTGTGCTGCTTGCAGAGGGTCTGAAATGGCGCCGGATTCAAGATCCAAACACTCGGTGGCACGAGATCCAAGTTGGCTACGCGAATCGAGACGGGCACTGCGTGGCCGGTGTCGCCGTCGATGTCGGTCACCAAAGCAACCACCGAACGTGCGCCATCAGCGACCGTCGTGCTGTCCCAAGGCAACGTGTAGACACCGCCCGTGGGCTGGGTAACGGCGCCCACGCTCACGCCATCGACCACAAACTCGACCTTGGCGACGCCGGTATCGTCCTTCGCCATGGCCTTCAGCACCACCTTGCCGCTGACAACCGCGGTGTTGGCGGGAGCGAGCAGCCAGACGCTCGGTGTTGAGGTGGACACCGAACCCACTGTGACCGGGATGACCTTGGAGACCCCAAAATTGCCGGCCTTGTCTACGGCACGAGCGGCGATGGTGTGATTGCCCACGACGCCCTTGGTCTTCCAGATGTGGCGAAACGGAGGTTGACTCACGGTGTTCACGGGCTGGCCATCGATGAGAAATGTCACCACGGGTGCGCCGCTGTCATCGCTGGCCTCCACCCTGATGATCACTTGATCAGCGGCGCGATGGTAGGCAGCAGGCCACGTCACCGTCACCGCGGGCTGGATGACGTCAGGCGGCTTCTTCTCGGCGATGAGCACCTTGATGGTCTCGTGAGCCTTCTGTTGATTGCCGTTCACGTCCTTGGCGACCACATAGATCGTGTGCGTGCCCGTGGCACCGGGTTTGGGCGCCCAATTCAACTCAAATGGGCGCTCATCGTCGGTGCCGATCTGTACACCGTCGACGAAGAACGTCACCTCCCGAATATCAACCTGCTCGTCGACCCACGCCCGAATCATCGTCGGCCCATCGATCTGCTGCCACATGCCGGGCGCCGTGACCTCGACCTGTTTATCTCCGAACCGGAGCAATGTGCCGCCGCCCGACTCGCAGCTCATCAGCAGGAGGATGACCAGCGGCAGGATGGCTGTGATTCGTTTGTGGTTCTGCAAGGCCATCGCCCAATTCCCCGTGGCGCCTGAAACTGGGTGGTGGCGCCGTGCTGCGTCTGCGGGCCATACCGCGACGTCTGCCCACCCACCCTAGCCCGAGATCACGGTGTCGTGGAGTTTTCAGTCTGTCTGCGAGGACGATTTTCCGGGGCGGCAAAGATTGCGCTTTCCCTTCGCGGGTGCGCGCGTTAGGTTCCCGCCGCCTCGAGCAGGTCCACCCTGTTCGTCGCTCGCTGTACATCCAGCTGACACTCCGATTGGCCCCAGACTGCGGGGCAGACACGGTAGGGAGCCGCACCATGAGTCTCAATCGTCGCGCATTCGTCATCGGCGGGCACATCAGCCCCTTCATCGGCAAGAATCATCCCGACTTCGTGTGGAAGCGCCATCCGGACTTCGGCAAGCGCGACAATCCCGGGCTCGAGGACTACATCACAGGTGCCGTTCAGGGCGCGCTGGATGCCACCGGAACGCCCGCAGCTGCCGTCGACAAGGCGTGGATTGGCAACTTCGTCGGTGAGCTCTTCTCCAGCCAGGGTCACCTTGGAGCCGCTGTCGCTGGCGCCCACCCTGGCCTCGTCAACAAGCCCATCATGCGGGTTGAGGGCGCCTGTGCTTCAGGTGGTTTGGCTTTCTCATCCGCCCTCGACGCCATCGCTGCTGGCGCCGACGTGACGCTCGTGGTCGGCGCTGAAGTTCAGACCACGGCTTCGGCCCGTACCGGTGGCGATTACCTCGCCCGCGCGTCGCATTACAGCCGGCAGCGCAGCATCGATGACTTTACGTTTCCAGCGCTTTTCGCCCGGAGAATCAAGGCGTATCACGAAGCGCACGGTCTCACCGAGTCCGATTTGGCCCACGTGTCCGTGAAGGCCTACACCAACGCCAACAAGAACCCGCTGGCCCACATGAAGGCCATCGAAATGACCCACGAGCGGGCCGCTGGTGAAGCCGGCAACCCCAAATTCCTCACCAACCCAGATGTCCGCGACTTCCTGAAGGTCTCCGACTGCTCGCAGGTCTCCGACGGCGGCGCGGCGCTGGTGCTGGTGAGCGAGGCTGGCTTGGCCAAACTCGGCAAAACCGAGAGCGACGCCATCGAGGTGCTCGGACTGGGTCACGCCACCGGCAACCTCTTCGTCGACGGTGACCCGCTGACCATGGGCACGACCACTGCTGCCGCCGAGCGGGCCTACGCCACCGCAGGTCTGAGCGCCGCCGACGTGCAGCTGGCCGAGGTCCATGATTGCTTCACCATCACGGAGCTGCTCATGATGGAAGCCCTCGGGTTCGCAGCCCCGGGTGAGTCCATGGCCCAGTTCAAAGACGGCCGCACCGCGCTGACCGGCGAGCTGCCGATCAACACCGGCGGCGGCCTGGTTGGCTTCGGTCACCCCGTCGGCGCCACCGGTGTGAAGCAGGTGCTTGAGCTCTACCGTCAGATGAAGGGCCAGTGCGGTGACTACCAAATCGCCAAGAGCATCGAGATCGGCATGACTGCAAACATGGGCGGCGACGACAAGACAGCCGTCGTCGGCCTGTTCGCCAACCGCTAGGCGCCTATGTTCTGTATTCGCAAGAGCATCGATATTGATTTTGCCCACCACGTGCGTGGCCACGGTGGCCCGTGCATTCACGTGCACGGTCACACCTGGCGTTTTGAGGTCGAGTTGCAGGCGGAGGAGCTCGACGATGACGGGTTTGTCGTCGACTTTAAGCAGCTCAAGCAAGGCGTATTGCAGCCCTGTCACGCGCTCCTCGACCACAGCCTCGCCATTGGTGAGGCAACGTGGAGCGAGACGGCGCCGGCGCTGACGTCGTTGGGCGAGGGGCTGCTTCAGAGTCGCATGGCCCGCCACGGTACAATCGCGACCAGCGATACCACCGTGACGGCGCTCTCCGGCGCAGAAAATCGCTACCCCGGAGGGATGAAGGTCGCGGTTTTTCCGTTCTCGCCCACCAGTGAGCGGCTGGCCAAGTGGCTCTTCGACGTCGCCAGCCAAGCGCTGACAAGTGACCGCGTCTCCGTCAGACTCGCCCGGGTGTTTGAGACCCAACGACCGGTCGAATCGGTCGCCGAGTACTGGCCCAGCTAGACCCAGTTCCCAGGTAGCCAACCACATCTTGAGGAGCACGATGAACCCGCTCGGCACGCTCATGGCGCTCATCGCGGTGGTGCTGTTGTCGGCGTGTGGGCGCACGGATACGCGGACGCCTATCGTCGTGCTGGCGGCGTCCTCCCTATCGGCCGTGTTCACCACGCTTGAGCAGCAGTACGAGACGAGCCACCCGGGCGTGGATGTGCAGGTCAGCACCGCCGGGAGTCAGACCCTGCGCACCCAGATTGAGCAGGGGCTGCGGGGTGACATCTTCGCCTCCGCGGACCCATCGCACATCGCCGCGCTGCACGAGGCGCAGCTCAGTGAGCCCATGCGCGCGCTCGCCGCGAATCATCTCGTAATCGCTGTACCAGCAGACAGCACGATGCGAACGGCGGACCAACTTCCGCGCGCAGGTCGGATCGTCATCGGCACCACAGCGGTGCCCATCGGCCGGTACACGCGCCGCTTCTTACAGCGCGTAGAGGCCGAGATTCCGGGCTTTCAGCGCAAAGTCGAGAGCCGCATCGTCTCGGAAGAACCCAACGTGCGACTTACCCTGGCCAAGGTCCAACTCGGCCAAGCCGATGCTGCGGTGGTCTACCGGACCGACACGATGGGCCCGACCAATCGCGGCATCCGGACAGTCGAGATTCCTGAGAAATGGCAGGTGACCGCCCGGTATGGCATGAGCCTGCTCAAGGAATCACAGCAGCGCGCACAGGCGGCGCAGTTCATGGCCTGGCTCGGCTCATCCAGCGGCCAGGGACTCTTGACCAGCGCCGGTTTTCAAGCGGGACAGGCACAATGAAGGTGCGCCGTACCCTGGGACTTGCGCCGGTGATGGGGCTGCCGCTGCTGCTCGCCATCGCGCTGCCCGTCATTGCGTTGAGTTTGGCTGCCAACCCGACTGAGCTGTGGCAGGCTCTCGGCCACCCCAGATTGGCGGAGGCGCTGGCCCTGAGCGCGCGCACCTCTCTCCTCTCACTGATCCTGATTGTGGCCATGGGCACACCGTTGGCCTGGTACCTCGCTCGGAGCCGGTCACGCTGGGCGTCTGTGGTGGAGACCCTCATTGCGCTGCCCGTGGTGATTCCGCCTGCGGTGGTCGGTGTGGCGCTGCTGCATGCATTTGGCCGGCGCGGTCTGCTCGGCGGGTGGCTGGGCGATGCGCTCGCTTTCACCCCAGCAGCGGTGGTGACAGCTCAAGTCGTGGTGGCCTCGCCGTTTTTCCTCCAGGCGGCCATCGCCGCGTTTCGTGATGTGGACGAAGACCTGCTGCTCGTGGCGCGAAGCCTCGGCGCTAGCGCTCGTTCGGCCATCTGGCGGGTGGCCATTCCTGCGGCTGCGCCGGCGCTCATCGCTGGTGCCACCTTGTCGTGGGCACGCGCGGTCGGCGAGTTCGGTGCGACGCTGCTGTTTGCGGGCAACCTCCCCGGCCAAACCCAGACGCTGCCGCTGGCGATCTATGCTGCGATGGAAGAGGACATGGCCCTGGCGCGAGCGCTAGCCCTACTCCTCGGTGCCCTGGCCTTCGCTGCGCTCTTGGCCATTCGGTGGGTGCCTGGCGCGCACGACTCCAAACGGCGAGGGCAGCGATGACCCATCCTGAATCCAACCGGACGGCAGATGGGACGCCAGAGCGGCGCTCCGACGCCCCGTTGTGGGATGTCTCGCTCGCAGGCCAGATAGGCGACCTCGCCATCGACCTGACCTTTGTCTCCGACGCCAAGCGCATCGTGGTGGTGGGGCCCAACGGCGCCGGAAAAAGCACGCTGCTTCGGGCGATTGTCGGCGCAAATCTGGGGCTGCAGGGCCATATCCGCGTGGCCGGTCATACCTGGATGAGCGCCGACGGCCAGTCGCCGCCAGAGCAACGCGGGGTCGGCTACCTTCCCCAGGGCAGCCGCCTCTTTCCTCATCTCAACGTGCTGGACAACGTCGCCTTTGGCTGTGGTCCGAAGCCCGCTGCACACGACCGAGCACGGTCCGTACTAACGACGCTGGACGCATCGCATCTCGCCGATCGCCGCCCCGATAGACTCTCTGGCGGCGAACAGCAGCGTGTCGCGCTGGCCCGTGCGCTCGCGCCCAAGCCGCGCGTCATCTTGCTCGACGAGCCCCTAGCCGCGGTCGACCCCGAGAGCAGGCTCGCCCTGCGACAGTTGCTGGGTACCCATCTGGCCGAACGGATCGCCATGACGGTGACCCACGACGAGCGAGACATGGCCGCCATGGGCGACTGGCTGCTTGTAATTGAGGGCGGCACAATTGTGCAGCAGGGCCCGATCGATGAGGTGCGATCCGCGCCAAAATCCCGATTTTCCCGGGCTTTTTTGCAGCAGTAGCGAATTCCGGTGGGCAGAGAGGGAGTCTAACCGACCGTCAGAGGCAGCGCGGGTAACTGCCGAGCAGCCGAACAAGCTGCCGCCGCTCCCTCAGGACCGCCAACGCTTCCGCCACCGGTGCGTCGGACATGTGACCTTCCAAGTCGACGTAGAACACGTATTGCCAGCCCTGCCCCTCCCGCGGCCGCGACTCGATTTTCGACAGGCTAATGCCAGCCTTGTCGAACACCGTCAGCATATGCACCAGCGCGCCGCCTTCGTGGGGAGCGCCAAGCACAACGCTGGTTCTATCTCGCCCGGTGGCGATGGTGGCGCTTCTGCCGACAACGGCAAACCGTGTGACATTGTGGGAGTTGTCCTGAATCCCCTGGCCATGAACCCGAAGCCCGGCGCGACTTGCCGCAAAGGCACTGGCAACGGCGGCGGTGCTCGGGTTGCCCACGGCAGCGTGAGCCGCGGCAGCCGTTGAGCTCCGGCTGACCTGCGCCGCGCCCGGCAAGTTGGCGCGGAGCCATTGCCGACACTGCGCCAACGCGTGCGGATGGGAGTGCACGACTTGCACATCGTCCAGCGCACCGGCGCTCATCAGGCACTGCTCGATTGGAATCTCAACCTCACCCACAAACTGTAGTTCACGGTGGCGTAGCAGCGCGTCCAAGGTTGGATTGACGCTGCCTTCAATGGAGTTTTCAACAGGAACGATACCGACCGCATCTACATCACCGGACAAGTCCTCAAAGAGCGCCTCGATGCTCGGGCTCGGCGAGAGCGTCGTATCCGTACCAAAATAGGCGACCGCAGCAGCGTGACAGAAGGTGCCGTCCGGCCCCAGAAAATACGTCATTTGCGACATGAGAGCGTCTCTCTATGGGCCGCTACTGGCGCGTCATCGAACGCAGGCTTGAGCAGCGCGGAATGATGAGCAATCAAGGCGTCGTGGTCATGCGCCGTCACTTGCTGACGAGCTTCCTACCACACCGCGCTAGCCTACGGACACGCGCCCTGGGAGTTCACGTTGACCCCCGCTTCGAGCGCCTTGCAAGGGGTCGGGTAGGTCTTGCCATCGCAGCCACACACAGGGCTGCCTCCAGGCGCACAGTTCACCGCTTTGGCTGCGCATCGCCCCTTTCCGGCACACGCCCCAGCGACAATCGCCTCACAGAAGTTCGGCTTGGGGCAGGTCTTGGCGCCGATCACGCAGTCCAATCCACAGCCAATAATCTTCTCATGGGCGCAGTTGCCACTGGCTGGGTCGCAGCTGTCCGCGGTGCACTTATTTTGGTCGTTGCAGGCAGTCGTGTGCCCCGGTTTGCAGACGTCACCGACGCATTTCTCAAGGATTGTACAAGCGTTGCCATCGTCGCAGTTCCCCGTGACATTTGTCGCCTTGCAGCCTGATTTTCCGGCAATTTTGCTGCAGACATTGGTTGTGCACGGGTTGTTGTCATCGCAGATCTTGGCGCCGTTGTCCGTCTGACCATCGCAGTCGTTGTCCAGGCCATCGCAGACCTCTTTGGGCGGCGTTGTCGGCACACAGGGGCCAGCGGAATCCGACGTAATGGCGTCCGCACTGCCTGCATCCGGGCTCGTAACATCTGCTGTAACGGCATCCGTCCCAGCGCCGTCGGTCCCAGCGCCATCAAGGTCGCCCGCCCCCGTGTTGTCAGCATCCCCAACGCCAGTCTTGGCCCCATCTTCCCCCGCCACATCGACGGCGCCCTGGCCATCGGCAAGGCTGGTCGCATCCGACGGCGAAGCGGCCCCGTCGCTGGCCGTCCCGTCACCAACTGTCGCGTCACTGCCCGACCCGTCGCCAACTGTCGCGCCGTCATCGATCGCATCGACCACCTGCGCTGAGGCATCTGCCGTCGCATCAGACGAGGTTTCGCTGCACCCAACCGCGCACATCAACACCACTAGCCATTTTGCTCGCATCATCACTGTCATCCTCATTGTAGCTTGAGCCGCGGAACGACGACCTGCGTGCCACTCACTGGGACTTTCACATAGCTGTTGTACGCATACACGCTCACCTTGTAGGTCCCAGGAAAAATCGACCGGGTGAAGTGCGCCAGCGACTGCAGCTGCGCTTGCTTGTTACACCGTCGCTCATAGGTGTACTTGTAACCCCAGGTTGTCTCCACAAACTGCACGTTCATGTACAAGCTCGACGTGGTGGTCTTGCAGTACTGCGTCAGCGCCATGGATTGCCCGTTGACCGTCACCACGCCGGCCACCGCCAGGGTCTTATAGTCCAACTTGATGGCCTTGGTATCCGCCCCGAGCGCGAGCTTGGGATAGATGACTTGCGTACCGCTCACCGGCACTTTCACATAGCTGTTGTACGCGTAGACGCTGACCTTGTACGTCCCGGGGAAGATGTGACGGGCGAAGTGGGCCAGGGATTGCAGTTGAGCTTGTTTGTTGCAGCGTCGCTCGTAGGTGTATTTGTACCCCCACGTCGTCTCTACAAACTGCACGTTCATGTACAGACTCGACGTGGTGGTCTTGCAGTACTGCGTTAGCGTCATCGGCTGGCCGTTGACCGTCACCCATCCGTCGACCGCGATGGTCTTGTAGTCCAGCTTGAGCCCGGTTTTATCCGCGGTGAGCGCAAGCTTCGGCAAGATGACCTGGGTGCCGCTCACCGGCACTTTCGCGTAGCTGTTGTACGCGTACACGCTGACTTTGTAGGTCCCCGGGAAGATGTGGCGGGCGAAGTGCGCCAGGGACTGCAGCTGCCCCTGTTTGTTGCAGCGCCGCTCGTAGGTGTACTTGTAGCCCCACGTCGTCTCCACAAACTGCACGTTCATATACAGACTCGACGTGGTGGTCTTGCAGTACTGGGTCAGCGTCATGGGCTGGCCATTGACCGTCACGTGTCCGTCAACGGAGACGGTCTTGTAGTCGAGGTTCAACCCCGATTTATTGGCCATCAACGGCAGATTGGCGTGAATCACCTGCGTGCCGCTGACGGGCACCTTCGCATAGCTGTTGTAGGCATAGACGCTGACCTTGTAGGTACCCGGAAAGATACTGCGCGCAAAGTGAGCCAGCGACGGCAGCTGACCTTGCTTGTTGCAGCGCCGCTCGTAGGTGTACTTGTAGCCCCACGTCGTCTCTACAAACTGCACGTTCATGTACAGGCTCGACGTGGTGGTCTTGCAGTACTGGGTCAATGCCATGGGCTTGCCGTTGACCGTCACCTTCCCGTCGACCGCAACGGTCTTGTAGTCCAAGTCGATTGCCAGCTTATCGCCCGTAATCTCAAGGGTTGGGTAGATAACCTGCGTGCCGCTCACCGGCACCTTGGCGTAGCTGTTGTAGGCATAGACGCTAACTTTGTACGTCCCTGGGAAGATGCTGCGCGCAAAGTGAGCCAGGGATTGCAGCTGACCTTGCTTGTTGCAGCGCCGCTCGTAGGTGTACTTGTAACCCCACGTCGTCTCTACAAACTGCACGTTCATGTACAGGCTCGACGTGGTGGTCTTGCAGTACTGAGTCAGCGCCATGGGCTGGCCATTGACCGTCACTTTTCCGGCGACCTGCACCGTCTTGTAGTCCAGCTTGAGGTCGGGGGTGTCCTTGTCGAGCTTGAGGCTCGGGTAGATCACCTGCGTGCCGCTCACCGGGACTTTGGCGTAGCTGTTGTAGGCATAGACGCTGACTTTGTAGGTGCCAGGGAAGATCGAGCGCGTAAAATGCGCCAGCGACTGCAGCTGCCCCTGTTTATTGCAGCGTCGCTCGTAGGTGTATTTGTAGCCCCACGTCGTCTCCTCAAACTGCACGTTCATGTACAAGCTCGACGTGGTGGTCTTGCAGTACTGAGTCAATTCCATGGGCTTGCCGTTGACCGTCACTGACCCGCCCACCGTGATGGTCTTGTAGTCGAACATCAGGTTGAGGGGGTTGCCGCCCTCACACGTCAGGTTTTCGCCGCACTTGTAGCCCGACGGGCAGGTGCCATTGCCGCATGGGGTGGCTGTGCAGGCGCCGCAATCCAGCTTGGCGCCGCAGCCGTTGTCGGCGGTGCCGCAGGTCAGCCCGAGGTCACTGCAGGTCTTCGGTTTGCACACACACTTGCCCTGCGACGAACACACCTGCCCGCTCTTGCAGCCGCCGCCGTTCGCCGCGCTGTTGCAATCGAGCTTGCCGCCGCAGCCATCTCCCGGGGTGCCACAGCTGACGCCAAGCGCGGCACAGGTCGTCGGTTTGCAGACGCAGACGCCGCTCGCGCAGACCTTGCCGCCGGTGCAGGTGCCGCAGGCCAACGATCCCCCACAGCCATCCGCAGCCGCGCCGCATTGCTTGGCCAAGTCGCCGCAGGTTTTGGGCTTACAGACGCATTTTCCGGCCTTGCAGCTCTGATCTGACTTGCACGGCCCGCAGCTCAACGTCTTGCTACAACCATCACTGACGCTGCCGCATTGCACGCTGAGTTGGCTGCATGTCTTGGGCTCGCAGGGCTTGTCGCCGCAGACCTTCGTCGCGCCACAGACCTTGTCTTGGGGGCACGTGCCGCAGGTCAGCACCGTTCCGCAGCCGTCGCCGATGGTACCGCATGCGGCCTTCTCCGCAGCACAGGTCGTCGGCACGCAGGGTTTGGGGTTGGCCTTGCCCGGGGTTGGCGAGGTCTGGTCGTAGAAGTCTTTGACGTTGTTGTCGGTATCGGTGCCGAGGTCATCGCGCGCCAAGCTGTGCCCTGCAGCGACATCGGCGGCCGGCTTGCCCTCGCCCTTGAACACGAGCGAACCCGAAAACACGCCATATCCCAGCGCATCCACCGTTTTCGCACCCCAACGCAGGGCCACATTGTCCGGTCCATTTTGAAAATCGACGCCAGCGGCGAGTTGATCCGCGGCGACCTTCAGCGCGCCCGTCGCGCCGCTGTGGGCGACCACGAAGAGTCCGTCACTACCGATAGCGCCGACCAGCGCCACCTCAGCGTACTTGGCGCCGCCCTTGCCGTTGATGCCGACCAGAGAAAAGCCGGCGAGCTGGGTCCCCGGCTTGCCGCGCAACTCGACAAACGTCTGACTGTCCGGCCCCGCGCTGTCGTAGGTCACCTCGTTGAGCACCACGCCCGCTGGTGCCGGCGCATCGCTGCAGACGCCCGTCTGGCACTGCTGCCACGCCTTGCACGGCGCTTCCGTTCCCCATTCCAGGCAGCTGTCTTTGTTGTAATCGTCGCAGATCTGGACCCCACCCTTAGCCCCCAAGGATCCACACTGCTTGGCGCCCTTCTTCGGGCACGAACTCTGGCAGGTCTGCACGCAGGCGCCCTTGCTGCAAGCCTGCTTTGTCGGGCAAGACACCGCCGTTCCCCATTCCAAGCAACCGTCCTTGTTGTAGTCGCCGCACGTCTGCACCTGAGCTGTACCGCCCGGCACGCACTGTTTGGCGCCATTGGCTTGGCACTGATTGGCGCAGGTCTTCACGCAGCTGCCGCCGCTACAGGTCAGGTTGGCTCCGCAGGCCGTGGGCGTGCCCCACTCCTTGCAGCCGTCCTTGTTGTAGTCGTCGCACGTCTGTACGCCGCCAGCCGGATCACATTGCTTGGCGCCCTGGGTGGTGCACTGGTCTTTGCAAGTCGCAGCGCAACTGCCCGCGCTGCACGCATCCCCCGACTTACACGGCACGGCGGTGCCCCACTCCAAGCAGCCATCCTTGTTGAAATCACCGCAGATCTGCACGGCGTTGAGCTGGCACTGCTTCGCGCCCACCGCCGTGCAGGTGCTCTTGCAGGTGTCCACGCAACTGCCACCGGAGCAGGTCTTTCCTTGGCTGCACGTGACGGGCGTTCCCCAACCCAGGCAGCCATCGCCGTTGTGATCACCGCACGTTGCCACCCCGTTGCCATCGCATTGCGTCGCGCCCTTGACGGTGCACGTGGGCGTGCAGCTGCTCGCGCAGGCGCCGTTCGCACAGACGAGCTTGCCTTCGCACTTGGTGCTCTTGCCCCAGTCGAGACAGCTGTTGCCATCGGAATCACCGCACGTTTTGACGACCCCGCCCTCGCACTTGGTCGCGCCTTTTTGCGTACAGGCGTTGCTGCAGCTCTTTGCGCATTGGCCCTGATCACAAACGGTGCCGCCAGCGCAGGGGGCCCCGCCGCCCCAGGCCAAACATCCATCGCTGTTAAAGTCACCGCAGGTCTGTACGAGGCCCTTGTCACTACACCGATGAGCGCCCGCAATGGTGCAGTCCTGTTTGGGACACGAAGCTACGCAAACCCCGGATTTACAGGCTTTTCCGGCATCACACGCGTTTGGTGCACCCCATTCAAAGCAGCCGTCATCGTCAATATCGACGCAGGCTTGCACGCCTTTCGCACCGCCCACCTCGCCGCACTGTTTGGCGCCCTCGGAGCAGACTGAAGTGCACGCTTGGCCGCCGTCTTGCAGGCTGCTGTCGGCGCTGCCGGCGTCCTCCGTCGCCGCATCCTCAGCCGTGTCACCGTGATGGATGTCTTGCAGTGAAAACGTGACCCCATCGGCGCCAGCGTCGAGCACCTGCATGCCGTTCGGGGTGGTTTGGTTACCGCATCCGCTCAGCAAAACAGTGAGGACGACGGTCGTCAGCGCAGGCCAACACAGGAGCCCATTTTCCTTGTCACCCACATTCATGATCCCTCCGACGACACCCTGGCGGCGCCCGAGCAAGCTACGGCACGCCGGAAGGGTCTGCCACCGTCGTAGGACAGGCTGCGACTCAAGCTGGTGTCAGCTGGCCATGTTGGCCGCTACATCAGCTGTCACTCCGCACAACATCAACCACCATCAGGGCCACGCAGTGACACAGTAGGATGCTGGAATGGGCGCGCTCTTGTAGCGCCGCAGACGGCTGGTCGCCGCCCGAAGTACGACGCGGAGGGACTCTCGTTCGGCTGTCTAACAGCGTGCGGCGTAATTAAAATTACTGTCGCAGCACGCTGCCAGTTTTCTTTTCAATTGGGGGGCTATGAGCGCCCCCAGTCGCGGCGAGCCGCGACTTCCCCACCCCAGCAGACAGCGCCCCATGGCGTGCGTCTCCGAAAAAACGAGATGAGCGCAGTCTGCTGACAGCGTTCTTCGACGGGTAGGCGATGACACAGGCCAACGCTAGAGGACAACCACACGCCGGTACCACTTGAGGTCCAGGCGCTGGGTCGCAATGGCGGGGTCGTCGATGTGCAGGGTCATGGCAAACTTGCCACTCGTCGGCGGTGTCCAGATGTGGGTCCACAGGGTCCACGTCTGATTCGTCGTCACTTTGGGGCAGAGGTCCACCGGCACAGGCGAGGTCGCGCCGATGCGAATCGTCAGCTTGTCGGTCGGTTCGGACCCACCCCACATCACGCCCACAATTCGCATCACTGTGGCGCCGTTCGCCGTAACCCACCGCTCCACCCGAATCGGCATGGCCGCCTGATCCAGGGTCGCCGGCTGGTAGTCCTTGGCCAGCGCCGGCACGCCCTTTTGGTGGGTCCGGGAGGCAAACTCCTTCATCTGCGAAGTCGCGGCTACGTCGTCATCAACCCAAGCGATACGCGTCACCCACTTGATGTTGCAGCAGCCATACCAGCCGGGCACCAGCAGGCGAATGGGTGCGCCGTGGTCGGGCGGCAGCGGCTGACCGTTCATCTCGGTCGCAAGGAACGCGCCAGCGAGCTGTGCCGGCGTGAAGATCCAGCTAGCGCCAGGCTGACTGTGCCCGCCCACACTCGGCTTGCTGTGTTTATCAAAGCCTTCGATGAGCACGCGCTTGCCCGCAGCTTTCGGCGTCACCTGCTTGAGGACTTCGGTCACGGGAACACCCGCCCACTGCGCCGCGCTCATCAGCCCAAAATGGCCGCCCTTGCCGTTGCCGGAACACTCCATCAGGTGCACGCCCTGATCGGTCACCAACGGCGCCAAGTCCTGCGTCGCCAAGGTCTTGGCGCTGTTCACCAAGCCATCTACCGTGAGCTTCCAGGGTTTGGCGGTATCGAGCAGGTCCGGCAGCAGCGTCCGCACGTAGAATTTGCCAATCGGCATGGTCATGGTCTGGGTATCGAGCGCCGTCAGGTCGGTGTAGTAGCGACCGTCGAGCCCCTGACCGTATTTCTGACTCATCAACTTGCCGCCTTCGTCCACAAACGGGACCAAGGCCTCGAATTTTCCACCGACGAGCGGGTCTGAGCAGGTCTGCGCAGCGTCCAGGGCGGCGTCATGCGCCCCGTCCCCAGCGAGGCCATCGGCGCCGTCAATGGCTGTATCCGCCTCGGCATCTTGAGAAGCGGCATCACCTATCTGGCCGGTATCGTCATCGAGCGCACCATCTGTCGCAAAACCATCAGCATCCACCGCACTGCCGTCAGCCCCACCGTCAGCCCCTGCGGCCGCACCATCGGAAGCGGGACTGTCAGCGCAGGCGGTAAGCCAAGCGCCCGTCGCAGCACAGCCAGCGGTACGCAAGAACCGACGCCGGCCCATCCCACGCTGCCCGGGTGCGAGAACGGTATGCAGAAGCGGGGGATGAGGAGAGAGCGGTGTCTTCATGATCTCATGGTCGTTGGAGCGCAAAAAGTGTGACAATCCGGCGAAAAAGCGCAAGGCGAGCTGATCGCGTCGTAGGGTGATTACAACGGAACACACAGAGTTGCCGCTCCGAAATCACCCTCCTGCACCTGGCCCCATTATGTCTTCGAACGCCCAGCAATCGCCGCATGGCACGATTCGTCGATACCGGTGATCGCACCGGCGCACCAGATGAGCTCTCCCTGCTCACAAAAACTGCAGATCCTCATCAACGGTGTGCGGCTCACCAAGCCGCGAAACTGGCGCACGCCGAGGAACGTCGGGTTGGCCTACACCACACACCCTGCCTGGCCAACCAAAGCTGGAAGCCTGGCTGGTTGCCCCATAAGCGCCCCCCAGCGATCTCGTACTGCCTTTTCACGGCTACGGCGCGTGCAAGGCGACCTTGTTCGCGGAGGCAAAACAGCTGCACCGCATGGGCTGAAGCACGCTGCTAGTTTTCTTTGTCTATTGGGGGCTACGAGCGCCCGCCGGTTGCGGCAGACGGCGCCCCACGGGGAACGTCTCCGAAAAAACGAGAGAAAGCGCAGTCTGCTAGAGCACCGTCACCCCGCCAATCTGCAGGTTGTTGTGCATGGGCTCGGCGAACTTCTTGCCGTAGTTCAACTCAAAGATGAGGAAGTACTGCCCGGCAGCCAGGGTCTTCGGCAAGGTGATCTTCTTCGAGCTGTCGTGCAGCCAGCCGCAGTGAAACTTGCCGTACCCCTGATACGTCGTGAACTTTGAGGTTGTCGCTGGGCCATCCTTGACCACGTAATCGTCCGCAGAGGGCGTCTTGTCCTTCGACAGCAGCACGCGCCCCTTGAGCACATTCGGCGCGTTGGCGAGTACGACATTGCCCATATTGCAGGCGCCAAAGTACAGCAGCAGCTCTTTTCCGCGGGTCAACGTCGACGCCTGAGGCAGCTTGTAGCTCCCGCCCAGCTTCGCCGACCCTGCGTTGAAGACCATATCGACACCCGCCACCGTAATCTTGCGGCACTGCCGGTTGTTGTAGTTGGTCTCCACCAGCTTCTTGTCGTGGTTCATATCCGCGCAGAGGTACTTCACACCCAGCGTCTTCGGCTCCAGCTTGGCGAATTGCGTACCGAGCACGGTCTTGACCGCCCCCTTACCGCCGATCTTCCCCTTCCAATTCCAAGCGCTCTTCCATGGCACCTGTGTCGTGCCGTAGTTCCAGTTGGCCGTGTCAGCCACCCAGCAGCGAATCGGGAACTCTCCGTCGAGGTTGCCGTAGCCGGCGTTGGTGATTTGAGACACGCCGCACGTGTACGTGCCGCCGTAGGGCACCGTGGCGTAGTTCTTGCCGCCCTTGCTGCGGAAATACAGGTGATTCGGGCTGTACGTGATGTCTGGGTCGTTCACCAGTTTGATGGGCGCACAGACGCTGTTGTCCTTGGTGTTGCCTTCCATCTTCCAGCCGTCCTGATAGGTGTTGATCCGAAAGCACAGGTACTTATGCGTCGGCTGAGCGGTTTTTTGGGTGTAGAACTTGTAGCTGGTGATGGTCTGCGTCTTTCCCAGCGCCGGGCTGGGCAGTTTGTAGCCATAGGTGCCAATTTTCAGGTCCTTATCGTCCAAAATCGCGTCGGTCGAGTGCCAGAAATTACCGTAGAGCTGCCCGATGGGCTTGCTGCCGTTGTGGTAGACCACATGAGCCGTTCCGGGCGAGCCAGCCTTCAACGAGCTCTGATGCACTTTCAGTGAGACCGCTTTGTACTCAGGGCCTTTGAACACCGTCGCAAAGCACTTGGTGTTGTTGGTCAAGTTCTTGTCACCACCGCCCGTCAACTTCACGCAGACGTATTTCACGCCCGCCATGGTCGCTGGGGCCGAGATGGCGATGTCCACGAACGACTCCAGTTTCGGATTGATGCCGCCGACCCCGACGTTGTAGCCCTTCCACTTGGTGCCGTAGATCTTCTTGTCCGACGCATCGAGCTTGTTGTCCGCCGACGAGTAGAGCGTCCAGACCATGATGCCCGAGTATCCACCCGTGTAGCGCTTGCCCTCGTTGCGAACCGTCAGCTTCCAGTATGCCCCGCCTGGCACGTAGATGGGCGTGGTCTTGGGCACGAGGCTCACGATCTCATAGTCAGTTGGGCCCGCGCAGCCCGAGATCTTCGTGTGTACACACTTCTTTTGGCTGCACGCGTCCTTGGTGCAAGCGTTGTTGTCGTTGCACTGCGAGCTCGCGGTGCAGCTCTTGCAGCCGGCGATGGGCGCGAACTTGCAGGCACCCGTGGTCTTGTCGCAGGTGTCGGTGGTGCAGGGGTTGTTGTCATTGCACTGCTTGGTGCCAGCGATGGTGCATGACCCCGTCGCTGGCGAGCACGTATCGGTGGTGCACTTATTGCCGTCATCGCACTTCTTATTTGCCGTGGGCACACACGCGCCATTGGTGCAGGTGTCGCCCGTGGTGCACTTGTTGCCGTCGGAACAAGCCTTGGTGTTGGGCGTGTAGACGCACCCCTTCACCTTATCGCAAGTCGCGTCGTTGCAGGCTTTGCCCCCGCACACCATGGCCGCGCCGGCCTGGCACTTGCCCGCCTTGCAGGCCTCCGCGCCATTGCACTTGTCGCCGTCATCGCAGATCGACTTCTTCGCGACAGAGCCCTTGGTCAAGCCGCCGCCGTCGTCGGTCACCCCATCGCAATCGTTGTCCACGCCATCACACACCTCCGTTGGCGGCGTGGTCGGCGTGCACGTCGGTGCGCCGGCATCTTCTGGCCCTGCATCACTCTCAGCCGTGTCGTCAGCGGTCTGCGCGTCGGCGCCGCTCCCGACATCAGGGGTGGCCTCCGCATCCGCGCTCGTGGCTGCATCGAAGACCGCCTCTGCGTCCGCTTGAATGTCACCCGCTGTCGCATCCGCGCTGACGGTGCCATCGGATGCTTCCCCATCGCCGCTGACCACGTCACTCGCGGCGACGGATTCGGTCTCCGCCGAGCCACACCCTCCTGCGAGTACCAGCAGACAGGCAAGTGGGAGGACGAAGCGAGACAACGGCTTGGATGTCGATACGTTCATGGTGTTTGGCACTCAGTAAGAAGAGGGTTTGCGGCCGAGAGAGGCTCGTTCGTAGGTAGCATGGCGTTTCCGCAGGCAGTCGCCACCCTTCCCCGTTCTCACACGGGCGGCGGCGTGTCTACTGGGGCGAGCCAGCCTCGCCATCCTGGAAACGAAAACGGAACGTACACCGCTGGGCACCCAGGGCCAGCGTCTGCGTCCGTTCCAGCGAAATCGGCACCGACGGATCAGCATAAAAATGGCTATCGGCGGCACAAAATAGCGTCGCGAGCTGGGGGCGCTCGAGCTTGGAGGTCAGTTCGACGAAGTGGCACTTGGTCACATCGAAGGCAAAATCTGCGTCTGGCGCGACCACCGCTTCACTCTCCGCATTGCCGAATCGAGCCAGAATCTTGCCCGCAAAATCGAGCTGCTCCGGTTCGCTCATCGCTTGCCATTGGGCGGGCTCTGGGTGCCGCACGTTATGACGTACAAAGCGCGCGCCGCTCTCTGCCACGATACGCCCGAGGACGCGCCTGGTCTCCTCCGCCGAGAATCGCCGCCCGAGGACGTCATCGAGTAGCAGCACTGGGCGCAGCTGATGACGGGTAAAACGCTCTCGCTCACTGAGTTCGTATCGGCCCAAGGATCGATAGGGATCGCGCAGCCCAGCCAGCAAAAAAACCGCCAAAACACGGACCGTCTGTGCCCAGCCTAGCTCGTCCGAGAGCACACGCAGCGCCGTAGGGAAGCCGTGCCGCAAGTCAAATAGGAGGAGGGAGAGCTTGTTCACGAACGCATCCGACTGAGTTGCCGAGGCAGGATCTCGGTCAGTGCGAGGTAGATGGCCAAACCACTGACCGCCACCCAAAACTCCATGGCGTACAGGCGCCGCGTCATCATCATCTCAAATGGGATGGACTTGGCTGCGGCGGAGAGCGGACCGGAGATCCCCTCCGGGCGAACCACGAAAAACACCATCCAAGCCGCGTAGCCAAGGCCCGTGATGAAGTTGACGATGAGGGTCCAGTGAATGAGTCGCAAGATGATGGGCAAGTCGCGTGTCGTAGATGCCATGAATCCTCCAGAGCCGATGCGGCCGACCGGTGTGAGGGGGCCAATCGGCCATGTAGGGTCGCCCCATGATGCATGGCGACGCCACCACAACCAACCAGGCCCGCGGATATGCTCGAATTCTCGCTGTAAATTGAGGGAGCACCGGGCGACGGAGCCCAAGTACGCTCACCGGCAATCGGCCGCCCTGCGTGGTAGGATGGCAGTCAATGCATGACAACGACCCGAGAGTTGTGGAGTCCGCTACCGTCGACATGACGATGAGCGATCTGGTGACGACCGATCTGCCGCCGCCCACGTCTCAATCCCCCGACCCTAGCGGGGAGACTGCCTACGGCGAGACCATCGAGGCGACTGGGTCAGATGCGAGCGCCACACCGCAGCAGGTCGCTGTCAATCACGGCGGCACCAGCCCCGTAAATCGGCTTACCGCAGACAAGCTGACCCACGAGCACGCAGGCCGGTACCACCTGCTCGACCAGCTCGGCGAGGGCGGCATCGGCGTGGTGCACAACGCACTCGACAGGCACCTCGGTCGGGAAGTGGCCATCAAGGAGCTGCGCACCGACCGGGCCCGGTCAGCGAGGCGGGAAGTTCGGTTCGTGGACGAAGCCCGCATCACCGGTCAGCTCGAGCACCCCGGCATCATCCCCGTCTACGAGCTCGGTCGCCGGAAAGACGGCACGATTTACTACGCGATGCGGCGCGTGCGCGGGCAGTCCTTCGCCGAGGCGCTCAAGGGCGCCACCCTGCCCGACCGCCTGCGCATGCTGCCGCGCCTCATCGATGTCTGTCAGGCCCTTGCCTATGCCCACAGCCGCGGCGTCGTGCACCGCGACCTCAAGCCAGCGAATGTAATGCTGGGCCAGTTTGGCGAGACCTTGGTACTCGACTGGGGATTGGCCAAGGTGCGGAACGCCGGCGCGAAGGAATCCTCCGTAGGCGCGACTAGCAGCGTGCGTGATGCGGGCGCCATAGCCACGATGGAAGGCCAGGTCATGGGCACGCCAGCGTACATGCCGCCCGAACAGGCCCGGGGCGACATCGACGCCATCGACGCACGCTCCGATGTATATGCGCTCGGCGCCATCCTCTATGAATTGCTCACCGGCAGGCCACCCTACGTCGGTCCATCGGGGTGGGACGTCGCTCGCCAAGTGGTCGACACAGAGATCACGCCACCCAGGCAGCGAGAGCCTCGCGCCCCCCGAGAATTGGAGGCGATTGCGCTGCATGCGCTAGCCCGAGACCCCAACGACCGCTACGCCGACGCCCGCACGATGGTCCGCGATTTGGAGGCCTTTGAGGCGGGAGGCCTGGTCGCTGCCCATCGCTACAAACCGCGAGAGCTGGCGATCCGCTGGCTGCGCCGTCATGCCATCGCCATCGCCATGACAACCTTGGTGCTGACTGCGGTGACCGGTTCTTGGTGGGTGCGCGGCCGCGAAGATGCCAACCGCCGCGCCGATGCGCAGCAACGGCACACCACCGCGGTACTAGCTGATGTTGAGCGGGTCCTCGCCAGAGCAGCATCACCTCGCACGGCAGGTTGGTACGACGCCTGGGCCTACAAGCTCATCAGCGTCAAGGAGCCGGCGGTGGAAGCCCGACTCATCGCGGCGCTGGATCACAAAAGCGCCAGTGTGGTGCGCCTCGCCACTCGTGCGCTGGGCGGGATGGGCAGTCGCGCCGCCGTACCCGCGTTGCGCAAGAAATTGGCGCCAGGCGTGGTCGACAACCGCGAGCTGATCGTCGAGTTGATCCGGGCGCTCGGTGTGATTGGCGCGCCCGAGGCTGCCTCCGATATGGACGCAGCCCGGCGCCGGTTCGGTCAACACAACTACGTCTGGCAAAGCACCCGCATCGCAGCGCAAATGGTCAAACCGCCACCGATTCCGAAGGACAAGCTCGGAGACGCGAACGCCTGGGTCGACCGCGGCAACATCTTGGTCAATCGCAAGCAATTGCGAGAAGGATTTCGACACTACGACCACGCCATCGAGCTCGATCCAAAGCTCACGCGGGCCTACACAAATCGCGGTATTGCGCGCCGCCGGATGGGCGACTTGCGTGCCGCCATCGCCGACCACTCGAAAGCGCTGAGCATCGATCCGAAGTTCTCGTTCGCGCTGCTCAACCGCGCGGTCGCAAGGACGCACACCGAAGAACACCACGCGTCGCTCAAGGACTTGGATCTACTGATTGGCGCGGGAGGCATGGGGCTGATGACCTCTTCCCTACGCTCCCGTGCGCTCACCAGAATGTACTTGGGCGACCTCAAGGGTGCGGCCGCAGACATTGAACGCGCCCTACAAATTCGGCCTAACAACCCCAAAACCCGCTTCAACGCGGCCCGCCTAGCGTGGATAACTGGCGATGACCAAGGTGCCCTCGCCCAGTTCACCCGTACACTGGAGTTCGACCGGCGCGACCGGATTAGTCACATCTGGCGCGCGATGATTTGGCGTCTGCATGGCCAGTTGGACGCCGCCCAGGCGGACCTGGATAAAGCGACGTCCTACGGCCCGGGCGCGCCTCAGCTGCTGGCTGAGCGCGGATCGCTTCTGCTTCAACAAGGCCGAGTCGGTGCCGCACGTGGCGACTTCGACCGAGGCATCGCCATCCATCCCGACCTCGCCCAGCCGTGGGCCGAGCGCGCCGTGCTGTTTCACGCAAAGCGAGGCGACTGGCGCCTAGCGCTTGAGGACCTCGACGCTGCCCTGCGGGTCGCGAGTCCGGAATCCGTGGTCGAGCTACGGCTGATTCGCTATCTGGTCGCCCTGAAGGTGCCGGGCTCGGCCGCCGACGCGAGTTCGTTGAAAGGCAACGGCCAAATCGCCAGCGTCGACCATCTTATGGACGTCGCGCAAGGTCGCCGTGCCCCCAGTTCCGTCGCCCATGAGGTGCTGACTGCGACGAATTGGTGTCGTCTGCAGCTCGCCGCCATGCGCTGGTCGGCGGTGACCGGCAAACCGACCACGGCGATGGTGCCGTTGGCTCCCGTTGCACGGCGGCCGCCTCTGCCGTCGCGAATCGCCTGTGGGCTGTTGCGAGCGCTGCGCGGCGTCGATTGGCCAGCGCCACGCTCCGTTCCTCCAGCTCCGAATGCCGCAGCATCACCAAACGACCCGCCAAAGCCGTCTCTGGCACCCAAGCCGTCTCTGGCACCCAAGCCGTCGTCAGCGTCCAGGTCGGATGCCCCCCCGGGAGTGCTGCCCAATCCAGCCACACCGTCGAAGTAGTCCAAGGTTTTAGCGGACAATCAGCGCTCAACTCGCGCGATGGTCCAGCGCCGGCAGCAAATAGTCGTCAAACATCTCCGACGCACCAAACTTCGGATTCCAGCCCCAGTCATTGCGCGCCGGCGAGTCGTTCACGTCCAACGGCCATGTGTTGATGATGCCGCTCCGTGCGCGGTCCACCGAAAACGACACCCGCGCGCCCGGAAACGCCGTCTGCACGCGGTCGCGGAAGTCGCCAGCACTCAGACTGAATGCGCCGATATTGTAGACGTGCTGCGACAGCTTCTCCCGCGGCGCCCGTGCGAGCGCCAACAGCGCCTCCACCCCGTCTGGCATCGCCATGAACGGAATCTGCGCCTGCTCGGGTACAAAGCAGGCATACGGTTGCCCTTTGGCGGCGAAGTGGACCATCTCCGGGCCAAAGTCGCTGGTGCCACCGCTCGGCACGGTCTGCGCGCTGATGAGCCCCGGAAACCGCAACGACCGGAAGTCCACGCCGCTCGGCTGAAAGTTGGTGTTGAGCTGCCCGAAATGCTTCATGTAGTAGCGGCCCAGCTGCTCGCAGTAGAGCTTGTTGCAGCCATACATGGTCGTCGGCGCGTTGAAATCTCCCTCAACAACCCGACCCGCCGCGTGTTTGGTGGCCAGATCAGGCAGCCCATATACCGCGATGGAACTCGGGAAGATAAACTTCACGGGGTGACCATCACGACGGGCCTGATCCGCCGCCATATCAAGCAGCTTCAGCGTGCCACCGACGTTCACCCGATGCGCTGCGAATGGCGTGTACTCCGCTCGGGTACTCAGCAGCGCCGCGAGATGAAAAATCGCGTGCACCGCGTATTCGCTGATGACCCGCTGCATCATGTCTTCGTCTAAGATGTCACCCGCGATCGAGGCCAAACAACGACTGGCCAAGGCCGGCGGCAGCGGGTGCAGATCCAGCGCGACCACGTCGCTGGTGCCTTCGTCGGACAGCCGCTCAATCAGCCGCTGGCCAATCTCGCCATTGGCACCAGTAATCATCACCACGGGCTTACGCATCAGCAGCTCCCATCAAAGCGTGCCAGTGACCGTCCGCGGCGCCCCGCGTGCTGACTAGCCATTTGTCTACTTGATACCTAGTTTACAGATAACCCAAGCCAGCTCTCAGGAGTACTACTTCGCTGGAATGGGCTCAAACTGCAACACAACGAGGCCAGCGGAGGCGATGACTTGCTTGACCCACACTTTCGTATGTCCATCGCCAATATTATTCATGACGACCATGCCGTTGCCAGTCTTCACACGGTCGACAAACTCATCCTGGTTGTCGTTACCCGGTAGTTTAGCTGGGACATCATCGAGGCTCGCAAAGGTCTGGCGCACGCCGCCACTCTTAAAGGTGTTCATCGGCATGCGATTGAAACCATCCGCCGCGCCAGACTTCACGTCGTAGTTGCTCTGTCCACGCTTGTAGACCAACAAATCGACCTTCAGGTGACTTGCGCCAGGCACTGCTTCTCCAACTGAAAAGACGACGCCTTGTCCTACGGCCAATTGCACTTCCT
>JAGSHB010000234.1 GCA_023954815.1 Myxococcales bacterium
CGCTCGACGACCGCGACGGGCGGTGCTTTGGGCGGGGGCGTGGGCTGCGTCGTCCGCATGGCCGGTCCTGCTGTGGGCGGCGCGGCCGGCGGCGGAGCTGGAACGGCTGGGTCCACGGATGGCTCGGCGCTGCCGTCCGGCTGAACCAGCTCACCCGGCCGCTCCAGGCACAACGCGTTGTCTGCGGTCTTGTCGTTGAGCCAGCGATAGCCGCTGGCCTTGCCGTTGCGTTGGTAGCGGGTGTCTGGCACGCGTTTTCGTGTCCGCAAGTGCCCAGACCTTCGCTTGCGACCATCGATCCAAAGCTCCCACCTAGCCACGACCGCGTGGTCGGACTCCAGCTCACCGCGAATCCCTTCCCCCCAGCGGGTTCCCAGACTTCGAACGGTTACTTCAAAGGGGCCCTGCGCGCACCGAGCCGAGGATTGAAGCCACGTCGGATGGTCGTTGCGCACGTCCAAGCTCGGGCCGCAACCAATGAGCGCCGTCAGCGCCATCAGACCGACAATGCGGGAAATTAGCCGTGTTTGAGCTCTTCCACGCCTCAAGCTCCATCGCTCACGGACAGTTATCATGGTGGCTCGCGTCGTACATCGCATCACACATCCTCGGCAGTCTGGTCCCGTCTCCCCGAACGCCGGACACAGGACGCTGATTCACGGTGCCCCACACGTTGTGACGGTGCCACGTGCGCATGGGCATCTCGAATCTGATGCATTCATCGTGCAGCACTCTGGGTGCTCGTCCAGTTGTCGACACAATCTGGGGACATAGCTGCGAACGGCTGCAAACCAGCGCGAAGCGAGCATCTTGATGCGAGGTAGAGCGGATGTGCGATTCGGCCGCCAAGGATGAGATGAGGCAAAAAGTCCCCAAGAGTTGCGACAAATGCTGGAAACGGCTATTGACGCCGCGACCGAAGGTGTCGGTCCCCCACCTAGATTGCCCAGCGCGCGCCCATTTGCGCTGCCACGCACCCGGAGTGCCCAAATGAACTGTCGTACCCTCGCTGCCCTCCTGCCCATTGGACTCGCTTTGTCGCTCAGCCTCACTGCCTGCGGCGGTGCGCAGAGCACGACGACCACGACCGCGCCGACAGCCAACGCGGCGACGAAGACCCCGGCGACTGCTGTCTGCCCGGTCTCCAAGCGTGAGTTCAAGGTGACTGCTGACACCAAGACGGTCGTTCACAACGGCAAGACCTACTACATGTGCTGCCCCGGCTGCTTCAAGAAGTTCTCGGCCAACCCGGGTAAGTACGTCGCCGCGGCCGCCCCCAAGAAGCCTTGCGCCGGTGCTTGCGACAAGACCAAGCCAGCTGGCGCGAAGAAAGACTGCGCAAAGAAGGGCTGCGACAAAAAGGGCAAGGACTGCGCGAAGAAAGACAAGGACTGCGGTAAGGACTGCGACGACAAAGGCGCTGCCAAGAAGGACTGCGCAGACTGCGCCAAGGGCAAGCCCTGCAAAGGTGACTGCGAGGACAAGGGCGCTGCCAAGCCGGCCGCAAAGCCCGCGACCGCAGCGAAACTTCCAGCAGAGGCGACCTGCCCGGTGAGCGGCAAGAAGTTCGCGCCCACAGCCGACACCAAGGTCGCCACGCACAACGGCAAAACGTACTACATGTGCTGCGGTGGTTGCGCCAAGAAATTCGCCGCAAACCCCGGAAAATTCGCGAAATAGCGCGAAATGCTGCGACTTCGGCCTGACTCCCCCATGACCGTTCTCGGTTCGGTGGGGACTCGGCGCCGCTGTGGTCTGATTTCCTTTGGGAATTCGTTCGGGACCGTGTACCGTTCGCGCCCTTCCTGGAGATGACCATGCCCACGCCGCCGCTTCCACGCCTGTTGACGCACATCGCCGTGCTCGGTGCCGCCAGCCTACTGGCCGCCTGTGGCAGCGACGCACCCTCGGGGCCTGTCTCTGCATTTCAAGCCGGAACAGACGCCGACGGCTCTTCATTCACAGCGGATGTTGGTGGGGACGGCTCATCGGGCGCGCTCGATGTCGGGCTCGATGGCGGGACGGGTTCACCCGACACGGGTGTCGCCGACTCTGGGGTCGCCGATTCTGGCGTATCTGACACCGGCATCGCCGATTCTGGCGCTCCAGACACAGCCATTGCGGATTCGGGTTCGGCAGACACCGGCCCTGCGGATACGGGCACAACGGATACAGGCACTGCCGACACGGGAACGACGGACGCCGGAACGACGGACGCCGGCAACGGGGCCAAGGAGTTCAACGGCGGCTTCATCGGCGGCGCGTGCACATCCAACAGCCAATGCGCGTACACCGGCGGCTCCTGCCTGAAAGATGGGGCGGGCTTTCCGAAAGGCATGTGCAGCAAGTCGTGCACCAAGTTCTGCCCCGACCAAACCGGCATGTCGACGACGTTTTGCATCGAGAGCAAGACCGTCAAAGTAAGCACCCCGCCAGGCTTGTGCGCTGTTCGTTGCGACTACGGCAAGAGCCCGACTGGCTGTCGACCAGGCTACAAATGCGTGAAACTGCCCCGCTATGGCGACCCAGGCACGACCAAGTTCGCGTGCATCCCGGGAACCCCAACGAGCGGCCCCGCAAAGACCGATTGCCAAAAGAAGCTGCTCGCTCGTGGTGTCACCTTCACGGCCGTGCCAAACCCCATGGGCGTGCCGAAGGGTGGCACCAAGAAGGTCTGCGACATCCCCGATCTGCTAAGCGTTAATCCTGGCATGTACGGCGTCGGTTTCCGGGCCAGCAGCCAGACCGGCACGATGGTGAAGATGCAGATGAATTGTACGTTCGCCCACTCGGTCGCGGACATGGCGCAGGAGCTGGCGGCGAAGGGCGTGACCGAGGTTGTGCACTACGGAACCTACAATTGCCGCTACATCAGTGGCACCAAGTCCCTGAGCCAGCACGGCTACGCCAATGCACTCGACGTTGCCGGGCTCAAGACCAAGGACGGCGCCTACCACTCGGTCCTCAAGGATTGGGAGAAAGGGGCGAAGAACCCGAAGACCACGAGCGGTAAGCTGCTGCGTTGGTTCGCCGACCACATGTACGCCAAGCACGTGTTCAACATCATCCTGACGCCTGAATACAACGCTGCCCACGCCAATCACTTTCACGTCGATAACACGCCTGGAAGTTGGTACATGCAGGGCTTTGCCAGCATGTGGATCGACCACCCCGGTTGCAGTCAGCCGCACGCCGAATAGGCCGTAACCGAGTTCATGACAGCATCCAATCATCCGCGCTCGCGCGCGCAGACGCTCCTTGCCCATTTTGCGCTTATCGGCCTGATTTTTGGGGTGGTGGGCTGTGATCGGTCTGCACGGCGGGCAGAGCGGGCGACGCCGCTGCCTCGTTTGCAGGTCGCGGTGGCCAAGGGCGTGCCCTTTCGCATCTACACCTCTCGGCGCGGCCCGATGGCTCCTGGGCGGCCCCACTCAGTACTGATAGAGCTTGAGGCCAAAATCGGTCTGTTGTCGTACTCCACAGAGGTCGTGGGCGTTCACGGTGTGGCCATTGTTGGCGGCAAGCGACTCAACCACGGGTCAGCCAGCCGAAAACGGGTCATTTCAAGGGCTGTCACCGCTGAGACGCAGCCGGGTAGTGCTGGCACGCTGCTGGTCGACGTGGCTTGGATGCAGGCGATCGATACGCCAGAGTCTCGGTCTCAGGTCGCGATTCCTTTGCCGGCGAAGAGCGCCCTACCCAAGTAGCGAGGGCCTAGCTACTGCGTAGGCGGCGGGCGATGGCGCCAGGATGCCGGCTGCCACTTGGGAGCCAAGAGCCGCACCGTGTGGGTCATGTTCGCTGACGTCTGAACACCAAAATGCGGGTGCCGATAGGGCTTCGTCGGCGCCTCAAAACTCGTCAGCGGGGCGCCGACGCCACCGGCTGCGCAGTCCCCGGCGCCATCGAGACCACAATCGAGGCTATCAACCATGAGTGCACATTGAGGCACCGGCTTGAGACGTCCCAGGGCTGCTGGCAAAGCTGCGTAGTCACCATCGACCGCGTCTGCGGGCCACCTGTGTCCCCAAACGGCAAGGGTCTCAGCGACGACCCGGGACTCAAAGTCGAAGCGTGTGGCTGAGCGCGTCACAACAATGCAGTCCGGCCAGCGTTCAGTCGCGCTAAGCATAAATCTACCCGACCGCTGATAGCCGCCGTCCAACGTCGCTGTGAGGGGCCACGGTCCCCACGGAGAATCATTCATTCCGTAGCGGCCATCGATGAGACTCAGCGCACCGAGGACGAACAAGGCGGCCCCCCTACGACGACGACTCCGGAGCAGCGGCATGACGCGTGGTGACAGCTCTTGCCAACCGAGCGCACCGATAACAATGAGCACCGGCAGCAGATTCGCGATGTAGCGCAGTGACTCATAGCGATGGCCATGTCCCACCGAGTGGTAGATCTTGTAGACGGACGCCGTCGCCACGAGCAGCCACAGCCATTGCTGCGAGCGACGTGCGATGTGCCAAGCGCCAGCCAAGGTCAAAATCACCAGCGCAACCGGCGCTGCGAGACTGAGAGTTCGGGGTAAAAGCAGAAAACTGACGTCTGTCGGGAGCAGCGCGGAGACGACCTGTAGGTGAAGATAGGACGGCGACGCCCCCATGAGTTGTCGACCGAGTTGCTGCAGGCCACCAAGAAGCTCGGAGCGCCACAAACCTTGGGCAACCATGAGCCCCAAAACCACAATCCAAGCGCCGATGGGTGCGCGTAGCGGCCGCCGCACCAGCGCTGCGAGCGCCCGAGATTGGGCACTGTCGGGCCCAAATGTGACGCTCCACATGCTGGCGGAGAGGGCGAGGCCCCAGATGATCCCCATCTCCACGCGCGGCCCGAGCCACAGGCCCAGTAGCGCCATGTGAGCGACTGCGAGTAGCCGCAATGCCAGCGGCAGGGAACGCTTGCGCGCGGTCGCCAGCCCCATCGCGCCCAGGACCGTCGCGAACCAGATCACCGGGGACCAAGTCTCTGAGGAGGCGGTGATGCGCGACAGACCGCCGACCATCACCATGACCACGAGCCAAAGACTCACCATCCAAGATCCAACCAGCCCGCGCAGGATCACTGTCAAAGCAGCGAAGGTCAGGCCAACCAACAGACGATTGGTGGCGACGGTGCCCTTGAGACCGTGCCCAGCTCCGACCATCAAACGCGACGGCCAAGCCGCGGGCGCTGTGATCCGATGGACCAGGCCCAAGGCGCTATCTTCGTGCATAACGTCGATGGAGGCGGTCACAACGGTGCTCGGCGACAGCGCGGTACGGCCGAGAAATGGCGCCAGAAGGCAAAGCGCGATCACCAACAAGATGGCGGGGCGCATCGAACGCACAGCGCGGGCCCACGCCAACGCCAAGACCAGGGACAGGGCGATGGAGGTGTAGATACCGTTGGTGAAAATCGAACCTTCGATCAACGCGATCTCTCCCAGGGAGGCGGTCACAAATGCAGGGCAAACGCTATCACAGGGCGTCATTGTGTTATATGACTGCGAGCCGCCTCTCCGGTCCCCCAGCCGGTCGAGAGCCCAACCGCAGACCACGTAACTGCGAGGAACCGAATAGCCCCTGTTCGGTCGGAGCGATGGATAGATGACCGGGACGAACGAGCAAGGGCCCATTCTGATCACAGGCGGTGCAGGGTTCGTGGGGCGTCACCTCGCCGCGCATCTGCGGGCCGGTGGACAGTCGGTGCGCACCTTGGATGTCACGGGGACGGATGACCAATCGGCGCTCGCTGGGCCGGAGGACACCCTTGTCGGCGACGTCCGCGATATGCCGACGGTGCAGGCCGCTCTCCAGGGTGTGTCCGCGGTGATTCACCTCGCGGCGGTCGTCGGCGTTCAGCGCTATGTCAAAGATCCACTCGCCGTTCTCGATGTGAATATTTTGGGCACGAGACATGTGCTGAAAGCTGCTCACGAAGCCGGAATTCCGGTGGTTTTGGCCAGCACCAGCGAAATTCATGGCGCCGCTGTGACCCCGTTGGATGAAGACGAGGCGAGCGTGTTTCCAAACCCAGGACGGCCTCGGTGGTCGTACGCCATCTCCAAACTTGCGGGCGAACAATACGCGCGAGCGCTGCACGGTGCCGGGCTCAAGGTCGCCGTCGTGCGGCTGTTCAACGTCTACGGGCCGGGGCTCGACAGTCCGGGGCATGGCCGCGTCGTGTCGCGTTTCATTGGCCAACTGCAAGATGGCACGCCGCTAACGCTGGTGGACAAAGGCACCGAGGTCCGCGCTTTTTGCTACATCTCCGACGCGGTTCGAGGCATCGCCATGGTGCTCCGTCACCTGCTGGATAGCCCGCAACAAACGGCCGCGCCGACCTTCGCGATCGGTCGTGACGAACCCGTCAACATGAAGGATCTAGCCGAACGCATGGCTTGGTTTGCACGGCACGAGGCTGGATTTGTCGACGTCAGCGCAGAAGATGTCTTCGGCGATGGTGTGGCGCGCATCCCCCATCGGGTGCCGAAACTTGGCAAGCTCGAAGCAGAAACCGGCTTTGTGGCCACAGTCTCTTTGAACGAGGGGCTCCGGCAAACGCTCGCCGCCGTGAACCTACTGCGCCGCGAAGATGATCCGCCCCGCGCGCCGCTGTCGTTTGTGCGACCGCAAGCGATAGCCGATACAGCGCTGCTGCTGCAAATGGGGCGCAGTATCGTGACTGGTGCGATGACGAATCAGGGGCCTGTCGCCCGCGCGTTGGAATCGCAACTCAGCGCGAGAACAGGTGCGATTGCCCGTGTGGTGAGCAACGGAACGGCGGCGCTGACTGCTGCGCTGGCGGTGTTGGATGTGACGGGGATCGCCGTGTTGCCGTCGTTTACGTTCGCGGCAACCCGCAATGCGGCTGTCCACCAGGGGCTGCGCATCTGTTACTGCGATATCGATCCATTGACCTGGACGCTCGATCCCGAGGCACTCAAGCGGCTGCTGGCTGTTCACAACGATGTGGGCGTGATCATCCCGGTGACGGCCTACGGCGTGACGCCCGACCTTGCTGCAATTCGCAAGATCGCCGGCGACATTCCCGTGATCCTAGACGATGCCCATGGCTTCGGAGCTAGCAGAGATGGGCACGAGATCCATCCAGCCGTCGCGATGACGACGACCAGTTTTCACGCCACGAAGGTGCTTCCGGGTGGCGAGGGCGGCGCCGTCTTCTGTCGCGACGAAGCCATGGCTCGCGAGCTGGAGAGCCTGCGCAATCATGGCCTGCAACCGGGTGAGCCAATGGCCACGCAGACGGGCCACAATTTAAAGCTTTCGGAGCTACATGCAGCCATCGCGCTCCGTGGAATCAAGGGGTTCGCTGCAGATCAGCTGACGCGGCGGGACCACTTTGCGCGGTTGTGCGCGGCGACGCCAGCGGCGTTTCAGTTGCAGCAGATCCCGGATTCGGTACAGCACAATGCGCAGAATTTCGCTGTGCTGGCACCGGGCGACATCGATCAGACCACGCAGACCCTTGTGGCCCATGGGGTGCAGCCGCGGCGCTATTTCTGGCCTGCCCTGCACCAAACCGAGGCAGCGACGGGGGACCTCGCCGGTGCCCTGCCCCACACTGAGGCGGTGAGCGCTCGTGTGTTGTGCCTGCCGCTCTACAATCGCATGACCGACGACGAACACGTCACCATTGCGGTCGCCATGGCCGCCTGCCACTAGGGCCAGACATCTCCGCAGACCTGTTCGTATCGCCGCTTGCTATCCCGGACACCACCATGCCGTTGACCCTGCAAACGCCCCTGACCTTTGCCCATGGCCCGCAGAGCCCCAACCGCCTGCTGAAATCCGCCATGAGTGAGGTGCTCGGCGACGCTGATCACAACCCAGATGAGCGCTTGGCGACGGCCTACAAGCGATGGGCGGAAGGCGGAACCGGGGTGCTGATCACTGGCAATGTGATGATCGATCGCTGCGCGCTAGGCGAGCCCGGCAACGTCGTGCTGGAGGATGACCGTGCGCTGCCGGCGTTCCGTACGTGGGCCGAGGCC
>JAGSHB010000010.1 GCA_023954815.1 Myxococcales bacterium
CAGCCCTGAGCGAACCCAAACCGGCCGCGCAGGTAGCTGAGTAGGGCAGCCTCGAGATCGGCGACAAGAAGGTCTGGAAGCTGCCGCCGCGGTTCCTCGTACAGTCGCCTCCGAGCCGCATCGTCGCCGCGCCGCAGCACGTGCTGGTGGACAATGCGCGTGTGCTCGAACAGAAGCTTGAGGACTTCAAAATCAAGGGTGAAGTGACCGATATTCGGCCCGGTCCGGTGGTCACGACCTACGAGTACAAGCCAGCTCCCGGTATGAAAATTAGCCGGATTGTCGGCCTCAAAGACGATCTCACAATGAGCTTGTCCGCGCTGCGGGTGCGTGTTGTGGCCCCCATCCCCGGCCGTGATGTGGTCGGCATCGAGGTGCCGAATAAGCAGCGTCAGTTCGTCTATTTTCGCGAAGTGCTCGACTCGGAAGTGTTCAACGAGAAAAAGAGCAATCTGACGCTGATCTTGGGCAAAGACATCGAAGGCCAGCCGGTGGTCACCGATCTAGCCAAGGCGCCGCACATGCTGGTGGCCGGCGCGACGGGTACCGGTAAGTCGGTCGGCATCAACAGCTTCATCTGCTCGATGCTGTACAAGGCCTCACCTGAAGATCTGAAGTTCATCATGGTCGACCCCAAGGTGCTCGAATTGTGCATCTACGAGGGCATTCCTCACCTGCTGCTGCCGCCGATTGACGAGCCCCACAAGGCTGAGTTGGCGCTCAAGTGGGCGGTGCGGGAGATGGAGCGTCGGTATCGGGTGCTGGCTGGTGCGAAGGTTCGTAACATCGCTGGCTACCGAGCAAAACTCCCCGAACTGCGGGAAAATGCGCGTAAAAAGAAAGTGAAGGTTGTCGACGGCAAGAAGGTGCTGGTCGACGCCAACAGCCCGGGCGCGGAGATGCTCAATCCGCCGGCTGTTCCAGAAGAGATGCCCTACATCGTAGTGGTGATCGATGAGTTCGCCGATCTGATCATGGCCAGTGGCAAGGAAGTCGAGCGGGCTGTAGCTCGTTTGGCGCAAAAAGCCCGTGCTTGCGGCATCCACGTCATCCTGGCGACGCAACGGCCGTCGACTGACGTCCTGACCGGCATGATCAAAGCGAACTTCCCCACACGCCTCAGCTTCCAGGTGGCCTCGTCCATCGATTCGAAGGTGGTGCTCAATGCGGTGGGCGCAGAGAGCCTGTTGGGGATGGGCGATCTGTTGTACGTACCGCCCGGTACCAGTCATCTCAAGCGCTGCCACGGAACCTGGATTACGGACGATGAGGTCGCCGCCATCGCGGATCATTGGAAGGAGCAGGGCTCGCCCAACTACGATCTGTCGATCCTCGAAGATCCGGATGTCGAAAAGCCGACGATCGAAAAAGACGTGAAACTCGACACGCTGTTTGAAGACGCCGTACAGGTGGCCATCGAAGCGCAGCAAGCGTCCGTCAGCTTCCTGCAGCGTCGCCTCGGCATCGGCTATGGTCGCGCCGCGCGAATCATCGACCACATGGAAGCCAAGGGCATCGTGGGGCCGCAACGTGGCCCGAATAAACCGCGCGAGATCTTGATGACCGGCGGCGAAGCTGGGGTCTAGCAGTACGCGTGTCACCGGCACACGCTGCGGGCCGAAATCGATTGTTTGGGCCCCCTGCACGCAACCAGTACAGGTATTTCAGGGGCGAATAGGCCCCGATCCACCACCCCGCGCTGCGACCAGCACTTGCTGTCACAAGGGGTTGTCAGTCATGATCAGTGGCGCTCGCACCCGGTGCAGCAGGAGGTTGCCATGCCCGGCCCACAGCCCGCCATGCTCAAGAATCTGGTGAAGATCGCTTTCAAGGCACATGCCATCGTGCTGCCGACGAAATGGAAACAGCCCGTGGGTAACCCCGAGGGCCGGCAGTACATTGACGCGTTCAAACTCACCGAGCTCGTGCGCCCATTTTCTGCATCCAAGCTGTTTCTGCCAGCGACCCCCAACAAGTATCACGTGGACACCCAGAAGAAGCTGCACAAGCAATTCGACAAGTACATCGACGGCATCTGCGACGCGATCTGCGGTGCGTGGGACAAGTGGCGCCTCCAAGCGAAGTTCAGCAACTTGATCATCAATGGCCCTGTCGCAGTTGGCTCTCCCGGGTGCCTCAAGGGGCCAAAGCTCAAGAGCCTGATCATGATGCAGGCACCAAAGAGCTCGCCCGCCGAGAAGAAGTACAGCGATTCTGTCGCCAAGCACCTCAGCAAGGCGTGGGGGGATTGGCAGGGCAAGGTGATGGTGCCCGGTCTGCCCTGGTACCCCGCATTTACAGCGTTTCCGCTCGCCATGGCGCCGCCGATGCCGAACATTCCCATGCCGCTCATTGTCTGCCCGTCAGCGATGGCGGCCGAAATGTTGGTGCCGTCGAAGCTGAAGGACGGGATGGTCAAAGCCCACAACGACAAGAAGGCGCTGCACCACAAGGAATTGTTTGACAGCATCGGCAAGGGCGTCTCCGTCGTCTTTCTGATTTGGCTGGTCTCGCAGCAGATCATGAATGTGCTGGGTAAGGGGCCCGTGCCCACGTATGCGCCCCCCTACGTTCCCGTCGGACCGGTGGTCGGTGGCCAGAACATCGCAGTTCCGGGTCATTTGAGCGCGTAGACGACCGGCAGGCATCTCCGGCGCGATCGTGGTGCGCCTCCCCAACTTCTTTATCGAACTTGTTGCGATGTGGTCGCCGCTGACGTGGCTCGCTGTGATGTTCGCAGGACACTGAATCTGCTACATAGGGCTCGCGCGAGCGCGTCAATGCGATGTGCGTGAGATGTCGGAGGTTGGCGATGGGCAAAGTTGAACTGTTCGCAGCGATGGTTGTGCTGCCAATGCTAGCGATGGGCTGTGGCGGCGACGATCCCAAGCCCAGTCCAGTAACGAGCCTGTGCACCGGTACCGAACAAAAATGTGACGGCAACGCCCTGCTGACATGCGCCGACGAAGGCAAAGCCTGGACGGTCGGCTGGTGTGGCGAGAGCAAGACGTGCACGTCATCGGCCGGCAACCCCGGATGCGCGGGTGTCAAATGCGAACGCGCGAGCCGTAGCTGCAGCGGCCAGAAAGTAGTGCAGTGCCCGGACGATGGACTCGAGGAAGCAGCGCCCGTTGAGACGTGCACTTCGAAACAGCACTGCATGGCCGGCCAGTGCGTCACAACCGCCTGCACGGCCGGAACCAAACTTTGTGGTTGGAAGACCGTACTCAGCTGCGATGGTGGGTCCTGGAACAGCGTCAAATGCAAGTCGTCTGAGCGCTGCGACCCCGAAACGACGGCCTGCGTGGCCCGGACCTGCAAGCCGACCGAAGCTCAATGTGCCGGTGAAAAGACCCGCGCAGTCTGCAACAACGATGGCTCGGCCTGGGTAGAGACCGCATGCAAAGCAGCACACGTCTGCACCGATGGCGTTTGCCACCCCAAGCTCGCGGGTGCCAAGACGCCAGTCGACGGCGGCACCATCACGGACGCCTCAGGAGCGAGCGACGCTGGATTCATCGATGCGGGAAAGAAGGACATTCAGCTTGAGGCTTTCGACAAGCTCACCGTCACCCGTAGCGATACGCCGACGCCGGGCCCCAACGCGACCGTGATCGATTTCGAGTTCGTCGCGGCGGGCTTTTCCAGCGTCACCAAGATGGTGCAGATCACCGGCGACAAAGGACTGAACAAGCTGGAAATACAGATTGCACCGACCGAAGAGTTCACCACGGGAAGCTTCACCGCGCTGGAGGCCCAGGCTGAAGACAGCGCTATTTTGATGAACGACGGCGGCAACGACCAAGACAAGGTGCAGTGGCAGTTCCAAGCTGTCGACTACACGTTGCAACTCACCGCGTTTGATGACGTCGGCGGGCGCATCAAGGGTTCATTTTCGGCCAAGATGGGAGATGCCCTGAACAAGGGTAAATTCATCTACTTGCAAGGCACTTTTGATATCAAGCGCACCAACTGAGTCACCGTGACGACCAATCTCTACATCCATCGCAATCAGCTGGAAACCCGCGTCGCGCTTCAACGCGACGGTCGCTTGACCGACCTTGAGGTGGAGCATACCGGCGGGCGCAGTCTCTCCGGGAACATCTATCGCGGACGGGTCAAGCGCATCGAACGCAACATGAACGCGGCCTTCGTCGACCTCGGCCTCGAGCGGATGGGGCTGTTGCATGCGGCGGACGTGTGGACGGCAGGCTTGCTGCCGCCGCGAGCTGCCGGGGCTGCGGGCGATGTGGAAGGTGCGCCACGGGGCAGGCCCAAGACCAAGCCGATCGGCCGTCTGCTCGAAACTGGTCAAGAGATCATGGTCCAAGTCACGCGTGAGCCGGCGGCGCGGAAGGGCCCGCGAGTGACCATGTTCGTGAGCCTTCCGGGTCGCAATGTCGTGCTGCTGCCGCAAGAACCACATGTCGGTGTCTCGCGCATGATCGACGACCCTGCCGAGCGACAGCGGCTATTTGAGTTGGTTCATCGCTTGCTTCCGACCCATGCTGGCGCGATTGTACGGACGGTCGGAGAAGGGTCGACAGAAGCCGAAATTGGCAATGATATCGCTTTTCTTCGTGCCCAATGGCAGGATATCATCGAGCGCTATGCCCACGCGAGCGCGCCGAGCTTCCTCCATGTCGACCTCGACCTGACGTTGCGCGCACTCCGTGACCTGGTGGATCCAGAGATGGAGATGGTTTGGATCGATGACGATGCCGACCGCGAGCGCGTGGAGACGTTCTTGACGCGCTTTCACCCGGAGGCCAGACCTCAAGTTCGTTTGCACGATGGGCCACAGCCCCTGTTTCAGGCCTTTGGGTTGGACGGCGCTGTTCGGGCCGCCCTCACGCCGACCGTTGCCCTACCAGGTGGCGGCGACATCGTGATTGAACGCACCGAGGCGATGACGGTCATCGATGTCAATTCGGGTAGCCGCGAGGAGGGCGATACGCTCGCTGGTGCCCAGCTGCGACTGAACCTCTTCGCCGCGAGAGAAATCGCCGCCCAACTTCGGCTGCGCAATATTGGTGGCCTCGTGGCCATCGACTTCGTGAAGATGCGGCGCCCGGAAGACCGCCGCATGTTGGAGGCCGTCCTAGAAGCCGAGCTTGGCGTCGATCAGGCCAGGGTTCGCATCACGCGGATGAACCAACTTGGCATCATCATGCTCACACGAAAGCGGGTACGACAGAGTATCTATGCTCGGCTCTCGGAGCCCTGCGCAATATGCGATGGTCGCGGATATGTGAGGTCCGCCAGCGACTTGGCCGTGGAGGCCCTTGAGCGTCTCCGCCAAGCCCTCGGCAGCAAGACGAAAGGGACCTACCACTTGCGTGCGCCCGCGCGCGCCTGCGCCATCTTGCAGGGTCAGCTAGCTGGCGTTCTCCGCGACATGAGCAGCCAGGCCGGCGTCCACGTGACGATAGAGTCAGATCCACGCCCAGACGCTGATATCGGCGTGAAGGTGTCGGCAAATTAGGCCGATTTCTGGAATTTGGCTGCAAATTTTATAGCGGTGACCCACACAGCCGCCTCGCATGCCCAGGTGCCGATGGGTACCCCTCGATTGCGCTAGGTGAGTGCACACCGAACGAGTCCGCCACCAGGAAAAGCGGTCCACGCGGCAGCTTCGAACCCAGCGCGTTGTGCGGCGGCGACCAATGACTCTCCGTCGGCCGCAAGACAACAAGCAGACTGCATCACACCGGCTTGCGGAAGCCAGGACTGGCCAGGCCCCAACGCCACCTCGGCGCGCAACTCCGCGGCCCTTTCGGCCATGCGCAAGGCAAAATTAGCCGAAGCAGCCGGATCGATTCGACTCAGCACGCCAAGGGCGGTCCGTAGCAGCGATGCAGGAAGGAAAGACGGGCCTGCCAAACTCTGAAGCCCATCGATGTGCGCCGCGTCCCCGACAAGCGCAACCAAGACGGGAGCCGACGGTGCGAGCGGATCACGCAGCGCGATCAACGCCAAATCAGCCGGTTGGGCGCGTTCTGCGGGCGCCCCATATAGGCTGGCGGCCAGCGTGGCATCCCAAATGCACGGCTCACTGTTAGCGGCTGGCCAGGAGCGGGCATCCATCGCGCCGGTCGGTGCAGGTGCGCCCAATATTGCGAAACGTCCCCGCGTTGAGGCCGTCACCACGCTCGGGTCGAGCGCGCCCGAATTGAGGCGTCCCATGTCGATGTAGCTGGCACCAGTCGCCAAAATGGCCGCTGGCCAAGCCATCGATCCTGGGCGCGCTAGCCGCACACGATCACTCGGGATCAGTGCCCCGTGAGCCGCGAGGGACAGCGCCTGTGAGGCATGGGCACACGGAAGGATGGAGCGCGCACTGACGCCGACCAAGGTCGCCCAACGCTCCCGTACGCGCACGGAGAGTAATCCGTGCACCGACGCCGAGGCACTGATCGGGCCGTCAGTTCGCTGCAATTGCAGCAAGTGACGTCGCTGAGGCCGCCGCTCCAAGTCTAGCCAGGGGCTATTGTTCATCATCATTTCGCCTCAGGCTGAACTCCGCGAGGAAGGCGGCCAAGTTGCCTCGGCGGCAGGCCAGGCTGCAGGTCCACTTGGTGTCCGCGCATCACCCGCTGCGGCAACCCACCCATGGCACCCGTATGACGGCTAGGTCTCCCCATGGTCGGGGCGACGGGTGCAGCTATGACAGGAGGCGCAGGCGGATCCACATCCCCTGCCGCTCCACCGTGCACCAAATCCACAAGTTGCCAGCCCTTGATTCGCGCCCGTGGGTGACGGCAATCAGACTGGCTGCAAGGCGCGATGAGTGCGTCGATGGCTTGGATCAGCGTCCCCACCCGAAGCTCACCGTCGACGGCGACGACTGCCACCGGCGGAGGGCGAGGTAATCCAGCGAGTTTGGCGGCCCAAGCGCTAACGTGAGTCCAATCATCCACAGCGACCGCTCTGCGCAGATAGCCACCACCCTTGCGATGGACCACGACCGTGACTGTTTGGGGAGCAAGTTCCAAAGTCAGACCCTGTGCATCACTGGGCGGCTGTTCGCCTTCGCCGTGCCCTCTGGCCAGCTTTGGATCGTGCGGCGCATCGTTGGGCCAGACCGCGACTACCCCCTTGGCCCCGCGAGCTCCCAGCACTGGGAACGCGCCAATCGTCCGAGCTGTGGCCATGATCTGGCGCAGGGTGGTCAGGCTGATATCCCGATCGGCGAGCACCAATACCTCTTTGCCAGCCAAGCGCCGCATCGCCTTGGCGAGAGCTGGAACCAAACGAGGCCCCTCCGCTGTGGCCGCCCCCAGCGCTTTGGGCATCACGCGGACCCGCTCGCCCGAACGGCGTTTCGCTCCGCACGCAGCTGTGCCCAGGCGACATTCCATAGCCAAGAGCCGTCGCTGGTAGAGCCATAGCCCCGAACGGCCCACGCGCAGGGTCGCCGTCGCCTTATCTCCCCTGCGAAGCGCAACAAGCCGCCGACTGGGTGACTGGCTGCGGCCCAAGACAATCCCTTCGCGCCCAAGTCGTTGCTGAAGGCGCGACTGGCCTGACTTCTCTGCGGTCGAAGGTGGCGCGACGGTTGGTGCCGTCTCGCTGGGCGGTGCGACCACTGGGGCGGCGACCGGCACCGCTACCGACTCGGATGCGACCGTGCTCGGTCGATCAGCGGTCGATTGTGCAGGAGGCTGTCTGCGCGCCTTGCTGCAAGACGCGGTCAGCCACGCCGCGGTTACCAGCGCCGTGGTCATTGACGCGACAAACATCGGGCTCAACCGGCGACTCATGAGCGCCGCCGAGCGATCTGCGCCGCCAAAACCATGGCCGCTGTCGCACTCTGCGCGTCCGCGATGCCTCGACCTGCGATGTCCCAGGCGGTCCCGTGATCGGGAGACAGACGCGGCACCTGCAACCCACACGTTTGATTCCACCCGTCGAAGAAGTGGACCGTCTTCAAGGGAGCCAGCGCCTGGTCGTGATACATGCAGATGATCAAGTCCCAACGACCCTGTAGTGCCTGAAAAAACAGCCCGTCAGCTGGCAATGGGCCATGAATATCGAGCCCTTCCTGCTCACGCAATCGACGCACGGCGGGAGCGATCAGCCGCTGTTCTTCATCTCCCAAACGGCCTGCCTCACCCGCGTGAGGATTCAATCCACACACCGCAACTTTGGGCGCTGCGATACCCAGCCAACCTTGTAGATCACCGACCGCGGCGATCGTAGTCGACACGATCGCGTCTGTTGTCAGCAATTCGGACACCCGCGATAGCGGTATGTGGGTGGTGACCGGTACGACGCGCAACTTTGGGCCAGCCAACATCATCGCAAATCGGTCGGCCTGCAATCGCGCTGCGATGTACTCCGTCTGGCCGGGCGGCTGAGGGGTCAGTCCGTCGAAAATTCCCTTTGCGACGGGCCCGGTTACCATCGCGTGCAACTGTCCCTGCTCGGCTGCATCAACCATGGCCTCTAGTGCTAAGAACGCACAACGATTGGCATATTCGCTGGGAACCCCTGCGTGTAGCGCAGCCGTGGGACCCGGCACTGCAATGGCTCGAATATGCACTTGCGTAGCCCATCGGCCGCCGTGGGACTCCACCATCGGTTGGGGCAGGAATACCTCGACGCGAAGCGCGTCCCCCTCGGCAGCAACCACAGCTTCGACGGCCGCGCGCATCACCTCAGGCCCCACGCCTGTTGGGTCACCAAGCGTGATACCGATGGTTGGCACGGCCAATATTGAACGATGAAGATTCACAGCACCTCCGGCTTCCTTGCCCCTCGGGCGCGGGATGCTAGCATAGGCGCGCATCGCGGGCCGTCGCCTGTGGGGAGGAGTCGTCATGGGTCAAGCATTGTGTCGCGTGTTGCGGTTTGCGCTGGTCATTGCACTTGCGTCTGCGTTCACCGGTTGCTTCCCTGGTCAGTTTCCAGCGCCAGAGACACAGCCGTTGCCCGCCCCCGACCCCCACGGCACCAAAGCTCGATCGCCGCACTCGTTCGGAGCCCCCACACCAGGTTGGCAGGACGCCAGTGCCGGATGATTCGACTCGACGCAGATCACGGCGGACTCAGCCTGCTGCTGCCGCCGAAACTCGATGCGACGATCACCGAGCTCTGTAGGGCTGAAATCCACCACCTGGGTGACTGCCTGGCCTCGTGGGGACGATTCTCACACCCCGTACGTGTCGTCTCCGTCGCGACGATGGCACAACTGGCACGCGAGGCTTCCGCGCCAGTCGACGGGCTCTTGTGCGCTGTGGCAGAACCGCGACAAGTCACACTGCTGCAACCGTCATCGTGGCTCACGGTGCCCGGACAGTTGACGCTCAGGACGACGTTGACCCACGAGCTAGCGCACAGTCTGCTCTTTCAAAGGTGTGCCCCTCAAAGACTCACCGCAATTGCAATTCCGACATGGTTTCGGGAGGGAATGGCTGTGCTAGTGAGTGAGGGTCGACCGACAGCGACGCAGCGAAGGCGGGTGGATGGGCGCCTGAGTTTTAGTGCACTCGCCAGCGCCGATGCGGTGCTCATCGGAGAGCAGGCCGCAAGCTGCTATGACATCGCGCACTTGTTGTTCTGCCGCTGGCACGATCAATACGGTGACCGAAAATTCACCGCGCTCTGCCGCCAGATGCGACTGGGCAACGGATTTGACCGGGGGTTTGGCCAAGTGTGTGGCCTATCGATGGCGGACTGGCTCCAAACTACTATCGGAGATCTACGCTCAGAACTCACCGATGAATTGAGCTGACCGGCAGGCCTCCGAGGAGACCGCCCGACTCCGCAAGAGAGGTGCTGGCTAGGGTCCTTTGAGGATCTCCGCTTCTTTTTCACCGGCTGCAGCGTCAACACGCTTAACTGCTGCATCAACCCCGTCCTGCACGTCCTTCTTGGCCCGGTGCAAGTCATCTTCGGATAGATTCTCAATGGTATCGAGCAGGTCGATCGCATCGCGGCGGCCCGAGCGAATCGACATCTTTGCCTTTTCGGCCTCGGACTTTAGAATTTTCACCATCTCGCGGCGGCGCTCACCGGTTAGTGCTGGAATCGGCACCAACACGACCTCGCCGCGGTTCGACGGCGTCAATCCCAGGTCGCTGATCATGATCGCCTTTTCGATGGCAGCGACCATCTTGCGATCCCAAGGCTTGACCTGGAGAAGGCGTGCATCGACGACCGTCACGTTGGCCGCCTGATTGAGCGGTGTGGCCGTCCCGTAGTAGTCGACCCGCACGCTGTCGAGCAACGTCGGAGAAGCGCGGCCGGTGCGCAGCTTGTTGGCCTCACGCCTAAATGCCTCGATGGCGTGGGCGTAGTGCTCTTCGGCGTCCTGCAAGATCTCGTCGATCATCGGGTCCTCCTGACTCGGTCTCAGCTGTTTTCGCCGGATGGCTCTTTTAACGTAGTGACCAGTGTGCCGACGCGCTCACCGCCAGCAACGCGCTCGATATTGCCCTCGCTTCCGAGGTTGAACACGATGATGGGCAACTTCGTGTCCATGCACAAAGACAGCGCCGTCGCGTCCATCACCTTGAGTTGCCGACTGAGGGCCTCGAGGTGGGACAACTCTGGGATCAGGGTCGCGCTGGCGTCCTTGTTTGGATCGGATGTGTAGACGCCGTCGACCTTCGTGGCCTTGAGGATGACATCGCAGTCCATCTCATTGGCCCGTAGCGCGGCGGCTGTGTCGGTGGTGAAGTACGGATTACCTGTACCAGCGCCGAAGATGATCACGCGCCCCAGCTCCAGGTGGCGGACAGCACGGCGACGAATGTACGGCTCGGCGATCTGCCGCATGGTGATCGCGCTGATCACCCGCGTTTCGACGTCGAGGTGCTCCAGCGCATCCTGAATCGCCAATGAATTCATGACGGTCGCGAGCATGCCCATGTAATCGGCACTGGCACGATCCATACCGGCGGCCGCACCGGCCATACCGCGGAAGATGTTACCGCCGCCGATGACAATCGCCACCTCGACACCCATCTGTTGGACCGCTTTCACTTCGCGGGCGATGCGCTCAAGCGTGGGTGGGTCAATGCCAAAGCCAGCGGTACCGGCCAGGGCTTCGCCACTGAGCTTGAGGAGAATGCGTCGATATGCCGGCATGGAGCCCCCGTGTTGCAAGCGGTCGGGGTTTATCAAGCGGAGGCAACCGATACAAGGGCTAGGAGCGCCCTCCAGCCCACACCGTGCAGCGAAATTGACATTGCCGCCCGTACACCCTGCTGGTTTTCTGTTCTATTCGGAGGCCATGAGCGCCCCCCAGCCCAGCAGTCTGCGCCCCAGGGAGTCCTTCTGCGACAAATCGACAAGATGCGCGGTCTGCTAGACCGAAGCCGTCGCAAGCCGAGAAGGTATGGGCGCGTCGAGATGGAGGGCGCCTCAAATACAAAGCGCCCCCGCCACACAAGGTGACGGGGGCGCCTCGTTGCGATACGCGTGGCGGCCTAGTTGGCGGCCATGCGAGCGACCTCGTCGGCGAAGTCGTCGGCCTTCTTCTCGATGCCCTCGCCCAGCTCGAAGCGGACGAAGCGACGGATGACCAGCTTCTCGCCGATACGACCCGCGAGCTCCGTCAGCACGGTGCCGACTGGACGGCTCTTGTCGTCCTTGACGTAGGGCTGATCGACTAGGCAGTTGTCCGAGAACCAAGCCTTGAGCTTGCCCTCAGCGATACGCGGAACGAGGTGCTCCGGCTTGCCCATCTCACGAACCTGCGCCTCAGCGATCTCACGCTGCTTCGCGACGACTTCCTCCGGAACCTCGTCCCGGTTGACGTACGTCGGGCTCATCGCCGCGATGTGCATGCACAGATCACGAACGAACTGACCGAAATCGGCGTTCTTCGCGACAAAGTCGGTCTCGCTGTTGACCTCACAGATGACGCCGGTGCGACCATCGTGGTGGACGTAGGCCTGAACCAGACCTTCAGCAGCGGTACGACCCGCCTTCTTCTCGACCTTGGCAGCGGTACGCTTCTGCAGCCACTCGGTGGCCTTCGCGATGTCACCATCACACTCGACCAGGGCTTTCTTGCAGTCACCCATCGGGGAACCGGTGTTGCCGCGGAGCTCTTTGACTAGCAGGGCGGAAATCTTCGCCATGACTCTCTCCAATCACGGCCTCTCGCGGCCGTGAACTATGAATTGGTAACTTCTTATTCAGCAGCGGCGGCGGGAGCCTCAGCAGCCGGAGCAGCGGCCTCAGCAGCAGCTGGTGCGGCGGCCTCAGCAGCAGCAGGAGCCGCGGCCTCAGCAGCGGGAGCCTCCTCAGCGCGCTTGCGTGGCTTGCGCACAACCTCGACATTGGCGGTGTCAGCAGCAGCCGTCACACCGTCGAAATCCTGAGCGAAAGCGACCTTGCCTGCCTGAACACCGGCGAGACATGCATCAGCCATCGCCTGCACGAACAAACGGATCGAACGCATCGCGTCGTCGTTGGCCGGGATGGGGTAATCCACCTCGTCCGGGTTGCCGTTGGTGTCGATCAGAGCGACGACCGGGATCTTGAGACGACGAGCCTCAGCGATCGCGATGTGCTCCGAGTCGGGGTCAACCACGAAGATAGCGCCGGGCATCTTGGGCATGTTGCGGAGACCACCGAGGTTACGCACGAGCTTGGCGTGCTTCTTGGTGATCGTAGCGACTTCCTTCTTGGGCAGACGCTCGGCCATGCCGGGAGCCAACTTGGCCTCGTAGTCGTTGAGCTTCTCGATCGAGGTCTTGACCGTCTTGAAGTTGGTCAGCGTGCCGCCGAGCCAACGGTAAGCGACGACGGGCATCTCGCAGCGCTCAGCCTCTTCACGAACGATGTCGCGTGCCTGACGCTTGGTCGCCACGAACAGAACCTGGTCCCCGCGGGCCGTGGTCCGCGAGATGAAGCTCTGCGCATCACGGAAGAGCTTGGCGGTCTTGCCGAGGTTGATGATGTGGATGCCGTTGCGGGCGCCGTAGATGAAGGGGCGCATCTTGGGGTTCCAGCGACGTGTCTGGTGACCGAAGTGAGCGCCGGCCTCGAGCATCTGGCGAACAGTAATCTTTTCCATGGTGGTTCTCCGTTGAATCCTCCGCCCCCGATGCATCTCAGCGACTGGCCCACTTTGGGTCAGGCTGGGACACGGAGTTCTGAGTGAAGGCGGCTTTTCGGCCGTGAATCCTCACTCTTGGGGACGTGCGTATTCCCCAACGCGTCTAGTTACACGATGGGGGGGCGCGCGATCTAGCACAGTCTCCCCACAGGCACAAGGGATTGTTGATCAATCACCCCAAATGGGCGCCGTCCACGACCGCTGTTGCCATGGTGTCGCCGCACCGGAAGGCAAAGTAGGTCAGGGCGTCAGGGCAGCAAGCGCGTCGATGAGTTGGGCCCGTGACTGCAGCGGTTTCGGCAGCACATCCGCCATCAGCTCATCGACTTGTTGTCGTAGGTGCTGCCCGACGGACCGGGAGAGGAAGCCGGTGCGCGCGGTGGCAGGGTCGTTGACCAGCTGCCTGACGAATGCGAGCGCCGCTTGTGTCACCATTGCAGTGTCTGAGGGGACACAAGCCGCGCAGCGCCAGCCCTCACTCGCAACGGACCAGTGGGCGCCTGCCGACAACGTTCCATCACAATGCGCGCAAGCATCGATATCCGGCAACGTGCCGATGGCATGAAGAAAGCCGAGGTCGATCGTCAGAGAGGCGAGACGAAATCGCGCTGGCGGCAGGTCATCACACAGCGCCAAGACACGACAGGCCCACTGATGCAGGTGGGGGTCGGCGTGCTCAGGTTGAGACGCGACCAAGGCCAATTCGGCGATGGTAGAGGCGAGACACAGGCGCGCCCAGTCGATGTCGGCGGGAGCGAGGCTCTCGGTCCGCTCAAAGCCAGTCAAGTTCGGCATTTGCCCACGGCTCGAACCGAGCATCGCCCGCCCGCGAGCGAAGAGCTCCAGGCGCCCACCAAAGCGACGGGTACTCTTGCGTGCACTACGAGCGTACGCGTCCACACGACCACGCTCTGGATCGAGCAGGGTCACAACCAAGTCGGCCTCACGTGCCGGATGAAGTCTGAGGATGAGCGCGTCGGCTAACTCAGCGCTGGGTGCCATTGGGCCGCGTCGGAGCGACGAGCGGCAAGCGACCGCCGTTGGTAGCGGTAGCCGGCGTACCTGGCGCAGTCACTGCTGGGCGCCTCGCGACCTCTGGCCGCACCTTCTTGCCCTTGTTGACCGACAGCATGAACACCACCAGCGTTGTAGCGGTGATGAACAGCAGCAAGATCTGAGCGGGCGAAAGCGTCCGCCCCTTGGGTGCCTGCACCTGGAAGTAGGTGTGCACCTCGTCGTGCTCCTCGGGCTCACCGGTCGTGACGAGGCGACTCACCGACGTCTGGCGATCGTAGGCCTCCAGGACAACGACGGGGTCGAACTCGAGGTAGCGGGCGTAGATCTTGAGGAAGCCACGGACGTAGAAATCCGAAGAGATGGACTCGTAATCGTCGGCCTCGAGCGCCTCAACGGCCTGACGAGACAGGCGGGTGTCGCGCAGGACGCTCTCCATGGACTCGCCCAACTGCTCCCGACGGGCACGCAAACGCTGGCCAACCGACTCCTGCGAGAGGTCCGAAGACCACGCTGGGGCCGGCAATGAACCGAGCGACCGCATCTCCTCACCGGGGGTGTGCACGTTGCCTCCATGGACCTAGGTGTCCGTCCGGGTCATACAACCAGAACGCCTGATACGCAAGTTTGTCGTCGATCTTGCGGGCCCTAGCGAACGGGTCACCGGACGCTATTTTCCTGTATTTTCTGGGCTAATCAAGGCGTCGCAGCCCATCGACGGGACTCCGCGTCGCCGCTCGCCTAGCGCTCACCCATGCAGCCCCAAATGACAGGGCTGTCGCGGCCCCGCCGGCCATCGCGAACGTGGTCGCTTCGATTTGGACTGGCAGCTCATCAATCAAATAGACATTGGGATCCAGTGGATAGCCGATTTTGGCGAGCGCAAGACAACACAGCCCGCCGAGTATCAGCCCGATGGCGGTGCCCAAGAGGCCGACTGCCAGCCCCTGCGTCAGAAAGACGGCGCCGACAGATCGCCCGGTCGCCCCCATGGCCCGCAAAATGGCGATGTCGCGTGCGCGCTCGTGGACGACAACGGCCTGTGTGCCGATCACATTGAGGGCGGCAACCAGGACAATAATGAATGGAAACAGGCTCATCGCGACCTTCTGCAGACGGGCCGCGTCGAAGATGTTGCGGTTCATCTCCTCCCAGTCGAGCACCCGGAACATGCTCTCCCCGCGGGTTTTGGATTGCCGCATGGCGCGTACACCCGAGATCCAGTTGTCGACTAGATCGACGGCGCCTCTGGGAGCGCGCACCTCAAGGCCGGGCACGATCTCGCCGCGCACCCGCGACAACTTTTTACGGGCCGCGGCCACGTCCTTCATGACGTCGGCCAGGGTGACAGGCTCCAACGCAGCTCGAATTTTTGGCAGAAACGCCTTGGCCAAGATCGGATCATCCAACCGAGCATCGACCCATCGCGCCACGTCGCCGCGACCCAAGAATCGCTGGGCGGCGCCAAAGTCGACCATGGCGAGGCGCTGGTCGTGGTCGTGAAACCCGGTCGACAAGATGGCGGTGACCCGAAAGCGGCCTGCGGTCCGGCTACCGCGACTCCCGTCAGCGTCGCGCATGGGAGACACCGCGCGAACCTCCTGGCCGACCGCTACAGACAAGCGCTTGGCCAGACCAGCTCCGAGAGCAATGGCAGGCAGCTTGCCTTCGAGGTTCTTCCAGGGCGAGGCGTCACCGGGCTGAAGCTGATAGGTCTGTCCACCGGGAAAGACGACAGAAAGCGGTGACGCGCCAAGCTGAACCACAGAAATCGCAGCCACAGTCTGGGGTGCTGCGTTGTCCGGCGGCTTCACCTCAATCAGCTGGTCACCTTCCAAGATGGCGACGGTCGTCTTGCCGGTATGCAGGGCGACTGACGCCTCGTGCTTCCCTGAGCCACTGTGCCATTGCACATCGTACTTGCCAGAGAGGGTTTCCCATGTCGTCAGGACGCGACAGGCATGACGCCCGATGCGGCGCACGACTTCTGTGCTTTCAGCCTGCAAGAGGTGGACCGCCCCCCGGTTGGCAGCGCCCGTTGCCGGACGACACCCGTCTGCATCGAAGATCACGAGGCCAGAGAGCCCCCGCTGGGGCGTCATCACTGAAATAGGTCGAACACTCGCGGTGTCGGACGCCCCTGCGCCCGCGATCAGCACATGTCGCGCGCCCGCGGTCACGCCAGTGATCTTGAGTCGGGTGGGTCGGTCGTCGTTGAGCACGACCGTCGGCGACTCCCCGTGGGTATCGACACGCCCCGCCACCACCAACCCCTCAGGCAGCCCGCTCAGATTCGTCGCCGGCACCCCGCGAACGATCGCCCCCGCACGCCCATGGGTCGATGCGAGCATCATGTCGTCGTAAGTCGCCGGAGCCGCAGTGTGAACCTGATCAAGTGCCCCTAGGCGCTCCGTCACGTCACGCCAATCGTTCATATCGAGGCCGCGTCTCATGGCCACAACATGCGGATAAGTCGCTAGAATTCGCTCCTGAAAAGCCGTCTGAAAGCCCGTATTTACGGCCAAAACAACGATGAGCGCCGCGACACCGAGCGCGATGCCAGAAACACTCATGACACTGATGAGCGATAGCTGCGAGCTGCGTTTACTGCGGAGCAGACGTGCGGCCATGAGCAGCTCCCACGGCTTTCCGCGTCGCTCTTTTGCCGGACCGCTCATGGGTTAACCTGCCCTTTTGATGAGATCATGACCTCGCCTTGAACGCGGGAACCTGACACCATCGACTTCCGCCCGCAACCACGAAGAGCCGCGCAGTCTCGGAGGGTCCATGAGTTGTTTACCCGTATCCTTGTTCACCCATCCCCGCGCCGTCGGTGGTCGTCTCGCATGCCTAACCTTGGGCGTTTGCTTGCTGACAGCGTGCGGCAGCGACAGCAAGCCAGACGGCACGGCAACGGACACCAGCACCGCTCAGGACATTGGTCTTATCGAGGTGATCGGCGGTGATGTGGAGGGTACGCCAGATACCGGAACGGCAGATGCAGCGAGCGCCGTGGACACGTCTGGCCCCGATACAGCAACGGTCGAAGACACAAGCAGCGGCGAAGAAGACGCGGGTTGGTTCGGCGACCTCGGCTCGGGGCTGCCCTTTGACGTCAACAAGCCGGACATTCCTTATGAAGCGCTCACCGTCGTGAGCACGTCGCCGGCGACAGATGGCACCAGTCCAGACTTCAAGGCGCTGTTTACGGTGACGATGTCGAAGGACATCAACGAGCAGACGGTCGAAGATTATACAGTTATCGTCACCGGTACGGACGGATCGAAGATCTCGGGGCTCGTCACTTCTAAAGGCCCGGTGATCTCCTTTGTGGCCGATAGCGACCTGCCGCCCGCAACGCGCGTGATCATCAGCATTACCACGCTGGTGCAGGACGCCAAGGGGCAGACGCTCAAAGATGCCTATGACTTCCACGTCCACACACCAGGATATGCCAACACGGCGCCGTACGAGAAGCTGGCCCGCCGCTACGCACCTGATATTCGGCAGTCGATCAAGATCGGCAAGAGCGACCTGCTGCGCGGATTGGCCTACGACGGTGATTGGAAAGCAGCCAACAACGACGCCAACATCGGCACCGACCCGACCGCCGATGTCAGCTGGGCCGTGGCGGAGACCCAGAGTCACTTCTACATCCACTACGTCTACTACTGGCCGACCCGCGCCAAGACCAAAACCCAGCAGGGGTACACCAACGACACCGCCGGGGCGACGGTCATCGTGCGGCGGTACCCGTCAGAGCAGCCCATTGCACTGGAGACTTGGTTCAAGAACAGCAGCGACGAGCGCAAGTGGCTCTGGGTGACCAGCGACAGCGAGTTGCTGCCAAAGGGTAAGAAGCCTAGTGCGGTAAACATCCGCGGGGTGTTGCCTCTGGACACGCTGTTTCCCAAGGCAGACGACGGCTTCGGTTGCGCAGGCATCAAGGGGTGCACGGCGCGGCGCTTCCCGGCCTTCCTCACCGGCGATACGCACCAGAGCTGCCTGTGGCCGGATGTGGGCGACAAGACGCCGTCGATCTGCGCCACAGACGCCTATTCGAAGACGCAGATGAACTTGATTCGCTACATGCCAGCGGAAAAGCCCACCGTAGCCAAGCCCGCCGGCGCCAAACCAGGCACGAAACTCCCGACGTTCCTCTACGCGCTGACGCCTCTATTCGACACGTGGTTTCCGAGGCGCGCTTCGACGGACTTGTTCGTTAAACCGCTGTCGTTTTCCTACAAAGCGCCGGCAGGGCGGCCTATCGGTCCCAAGCTCTCCATGGGCAGCAAATTTCTGGGCGGTGGCTCGGATTTCGGTCGACCACCATGGGCTTTTCGCTGGAAACCAGCCAACAACAGCAACTACTACGACTTGCCTAGAGGCACGGTGTTCTTCGACCCAGCCTTTGCCCTATGGAGCCGCATTGGTGGCAAAACGTCAGGGCTCGCTGCATACGACGCCAAGACAAAGAAAGGCGTCAGCTTGGCCTACTGTTTCGCGCCGTTCCTATTTATCGATCAGCGCGACATCGCCGCCTGCAAAGACAGCCTAAAAACGCCATAGACCGACAGCGCTCCCCCGCTATGTGACAACTCTGACGCAATGCGTCACGAATTGCCGTCGGGTCGTTGACACGGCCGCGCTGGCGCATAACGTGCCCAGCAACCGGGCACCTACGCCCGACACACGCCGATCCTGAGCGTTGAGGAGTCGTCATGTCTCGTATTCTCATCTCCGACAAACTCGCACCAGAGTGCCGCGCTGTATTCGACAAGGCGGGCTTCGACGTGACGGTCAAAACCGGCATGAATCCCAAAGAGTTGGCCAAAGAGATCGGTTCCTACGACGGACTGGTTGTGCGTTCTGCTTCAAAGGCGCGCGGCGACGCATTCTGGACAGCTGCACAGAAGCTGAAAGTCGTGGGCCGCGCTGGCACTGGGGTCGACAACATCGATCTCGCGGCGGCAACCGACAACGGCACATGGGTGATGAACACCCCCGGCGGCAACAACGTCAGCGCCGCAGAGCACGCGATCTCACTGATGTTGTCGCTCGCCCGCCACGTACCGCAGGCCAGCGCGGAGGTCACAGGTGGGGGCTGGGGCAAGTCCAAGTACAAGGGTGTTGAGGTCACCGATAAGACGCTGGCCGTCATTGGTCTGGGCGCCATCGGACGCATTGTGGCGGATAGAGGGTTGGGCTTGCGGATGAATGTGGTCGCGTTTGACCCCTTCGTCAGCCAAGCAGACGCACCAGCGGGTGTGACGATCGGCGAATTGAAGGATGTCCTGGCCCAGGCCGACTTTGTGTCGCTGCACGTGCCGCTCAATGCTCATACGACCGGGCTGATCGACGCGGAGAAGCTTGGTTGGATGAAGGCTGGCGCACGCCTGATTCACGCGGCTCGCGGCGGCATCGTCGTCGAAAAAGATCTGCTAGGCGCCCTGCAGTCGGGCCACCTCGCCGGCGCTGCGCTGGATGTCTTTGAAGTGGAGCCGAGCTCCGCTGACAACCCGCTCTTTGCGTTAACCAACGTCATCGCCACGCCGCACCTGGGCGCGAGCACACACGAAGCGCAGGTTCGCGTGGCTGTCATGGTCGCCAACCAGATCGTGGCCCTGCTGCGCGACGGCGAGATCATCCACAACGTCAATCAGCTGCCCAGCTGAGTAGGCGGGTCGCTGCCCCTGAGGGTGGGTGATCACCAGAAGCAAGCTGGGTCGACGTGACCGTCACGCATGGATGCCCAAGATGTCGGGCGCTAGCAGACTGCGCTCTTTCTCGTTTTTTCGGAGCAGGACTCCCATGAAGCGCAGTCTGCTGGGATGGGGAAGTCGCGGCGTGCCGCGACTGGGGGCGCTCGTAGCCCCCCAATTATGAAGAAAACTAGCTGCGTCCTGCGACAGTCATTTTAATTACGCCGCACGCTGCTGGGATGGGGAAGTCGCGGCGTGCCGCGACTGGGGGCGCTCGTAGCCCCCCAATTATGAAGAAAACTAGCTGCGTGCTGCGACAGTAATTTTAATTACGCCGCACGCTGCTAGACTGCGCACCATGGCAAAATCCGGACTTTCAGGCCTACCCCCGAGACGCCCCGTTGAAACGGCGTTGACCTATCTACCCGGCGTCAGTCGCGCGCGGGCCAAGGCCTTGCTCGATCGTGCCCGCATCGATCCGGATACCCGTACCGACGATCTGAGCGAGCTGCAGATCGATCTACTTCGCCGCCTGATGCGCGGCTCAGAAGACGATCCCGATCCAACGGACGACAGCGCCGGTGAGGTCTCTCAGCCCTGGCTACATGGCGCCGCCGTTCAATTTGCCCCCTATCTCGATCGGGTCCGCGCGATGGTGCAGCGCTACCTCGTGGTTCTGCGGCCGTGGGATCGATCATCGGAAGATCCAACCCGCAATCCCCTGCCAGCCGGAACAATGCAGACCCTGGATTCAACCTGCCTGCGTTGTCTGCGTGGTGAGGCCCTGGATCCGGAGCGTGTGGCGTACGTGGGTCGGCTCGAGCGCCGACTCAGCAAGACCTACGACGAGCTCGATCCCCAGTCGGATGCGTCCCGACGTTTCGAAGAGTTGCGGGCTGTATTTGGCCTCAGTGACCTGGAATGCGATCTGCTCTGGCTGCTGTTGGCTGCGGAGTTGGTCCCGGAGTTTCTCTGGCTGTACAGGGCCCTGTGGCGCGATACCAGCCGGATGATGTGGAGCGAGGACTTTCTGTGTCACTCCGTCGATCCCTTTGCCACCCGTGGTGGTGAGTTGCTCAACGCCCTGGACGCCACCGCAACGCTGCAGCGCTATGGCCTCATCCGCACCGCCAATGACGACGTCAACGCGGCGAGACGCTACCGGGCGATGCCCTTTGTCTCTGGCTTCTTGCTGGGCCGCGCCGTTGGCCTCGATGACCTGCCCGGCGCGCTTTGGCACGAGGTCCCACTCACCGCTGATGGCGACGAGATTCGAACCGCACCGGTCAGCGGCGAACTCCGCAAGGCCCTCCAGCGGGGGTTTCGTGGCCGTCGCCGCTTTGTAGTCGAGGGTCCTGCCCGCAATGGCTCCCTGCGAGTGGCGAGGGAGAGTCTTCATTTATTTGGCGAGAGTTTGCTGGAAGTCCGTCTCGGCGAGCTTCTCAAAGGCGGCGTCGCCCGACTTGGGCACGTGCTGGGGCGGGCGAGGCTTGCGCGGGCGGGCGTGTTTTTCACCGAAGCCGAAGCTATGGACGAAGGTGATCACGGCGCCGAACAGTTGGCGTCTCTCGTTCGTATCCTGCGCGGCGAGACGACGACGATGTTCTTTCACAGTCGCGGCGGCTCGATGACCGACAGCGTGCGGATGACGCCGCGGCTGCATTTGGCGCTGCTCAGAGAGTTGGGTTGTCTGGAGCTGCCCACCGCTATCCCGTCCATCGGCGAGCGGATTACCCTGTGGAATGAACGGCTCGACAACCTCATGGCGGACGATGAGCGCGAGCTGGCGGTGACCAGCGTCAGCGTGTTCAAATTCGGTGTGGATGAGATCGATCTCGCCGTGAACCTAGCTGCCGCAAAGGCGAGGCAGCGCGGCGCTAAAAAGGCGCAAGTATCAGTCAGCGACGTGGAAAAGAGCTGTCGGCAGGTCGCTGCGTCGAGGCTCGCCGGACTGGCGACGCGCATCAACGTACGCGGCACCTGGGAGACGACGGTCTTGCCCGAAGACACGGAGCAAGTACTGCGTGAGATGGTGTCTTTCGGCACGTTCGCCGGCACCGTTTTGGACGATCAGGGGTACGGCCGCACCATGGGCTACGGCCGCGCGCTGACCGCGATGTTCTCCGGTCCGTCGGGTACGGGTAAGACGCTCTGTGCTGGGCTGGTGGCGCGCGATCTGGGCCTGGAGCTGTTCCGGGTCGATCTCGCTAGCGTCGTCAGCAAGTACATCGGAGAGACAGAAGAGCGTTTGTCGACGCTGTTTGATGCCGCACAGGACGCCGGCATCGCACTGCTTTTTGACGAGGCTGACTCGCTCTTTTCAAAACGCACGGACGTGTCGAGCTCTGTCGATCGCTACGCCAACCTTGAGGTCAACTACCTCCTGCAGCGTCTGGAAAATTACGACGGCGTCATCATCTTGACGACCAACTTTCCGGACTCCATCGACACCGCCTTTCTCCGTCGCATTCGCTTCAAGTCGACGTTCCCGGCCCCCGAAGCGGACGAGCGTGAACGGTTGTGGCGGGTGATGATTCCGAAGAGTGCGCCGCAACAAGCCGAGCTCAAGATTCGATTCCTGGCCGAAGACTACGAACTCACAGGCGGCCAGATCCAAAACGCGGTGCTTCGTGCTGCGGTTTGGGCCGCACGGGACAGCACCCCGCTGAACTACGAGCTGCTCGAGCAATCCGCCGAGCGCGAATACAAAGAGATGGGCCGCGTGGTGCGCGAATATGCGGACGACGAACCAGAAGGAGTGGTGGCATGAGCGAACTGAACAAAGAGACCTTCGTCGCGATCGTGGAAGCGATCGTGGCCGGGTTCGAAGATCCCGCTTTCCAGGCGCAATTTGCCGCAGCCAAGGCCGCTGGGGACATGGGGCAGCTCGTGGCCCTACCGACGGGCGTGCAAACAGCCGCCTTTACCGCGAACGGACTCGACGCGGCGACTGGTGCCGCTGCGTTCAAGGCGGCTGGGCGACAGTTTGCCGCAGATCCCGCCGTCGGCGCCCTGCTGGTCCGTATGAAGGCTGCACTGTAGCGGAGTGCCTGGGATCGTGATGAGACCGGCGCTCACGTGTCAGGCCGACCGTAGCAACGCGATTGCGGGGATTTTCTGGCGTGTTGTGTGGGCGCGGTATCATGGCGCACCCGCAGCGACGAACCATCGCTGCGGTAAGTAGGATTGTACCCATGATTTGACCCGTAACTAACTGTCTATTTTTCTGATGAAAAACAACTGGCGTTGCGAACTAGACGCCGTGCGTTGACGCCAACTCCCCCCCTCTCTAGGCTCAATTTGGATGAACGCCCCGCTGCACCACGCCCGCCAAGTCCCCATGCCCACCTCGTCGATGTCCGGCGTTGCCGTTCTGTGTGCGCTCTGCATGGCGGTCAGCACGCTGGTGGCCTGCGGCGGCGCGCCCCAGCGCAAGGTCTCGTTTGCCCAGCCAAAGGCAGAGCCCGGCCACAAACGGCTGGCCCGTGCATTGCGCCTCGCGGCAAAGGGGCGCGTACAAGCCCGCGCCGGCCTGGACGGTCAAGCGTCGGAGTCCCTGCGGTTGTCCTACAAGATCGAACCCCAACTCGCGGTGCTCACGGCCCATGCTCAGGCGGCCGAGCGCGCGCACTATTTTGGTCAAGCCCACGCCGCCTGGCGCGAGATGCTCAACCACCGGCTCGACGAGTCAGCCCGCAAGAACGCCATCGCCGAAGCGGAGCGTCTCGCCCCCCTGGTCCCATCCGATCACGTAGCGGTGCTGGTGACGGTCTCGCCGCCGCATGCCCACGTCAACCTGAGCCACCGGGGCAAACGCCGCGTCGTGATGAGTGACGGTGTGGTCTGGCTGCAGGCGGGAAGTTGGCAGGCATCGACAGTTGCCAACGGTTACAAGAGCGAGCTGCGCGCATTCCAGATCCGTCGTCGCGGCTCGCAGTCAGTGGCCTTTGTGCTGGAGCGCGGTCGTGACGCACCGAAGATCGCGGGTAGCGGCGCCAATGCGAGACGGCAGCCAGACGCTCGTAAAACCCCGGCAAAACCAAGGGTTGATCCGGACAGTCCCAAAGAAACAGCCAAGGCAACAGAGCCCGATCCTCCTGAAGATCCGGAGCCCGCGGATCCCGACCCAGCCAAGACGGAAGCGCCAGTGACCAAAGCCCCGGTGGTCGCAAAGCGTGGTCGCCAAGGCAGCTCGCTACACAAGTGGGGCTCGATCGCCACGGCTTCGTTGGGCGTGGTCGCGATCGGGGTGGGTGGCTACTTCGGATTCAACGCGATGCAAAATGCCGACGTCGCCAACGGCCTGTCGAAGACACGGTCCGACTACAAGACACAGCTCGACTTCTACAGCGCGCAAGCAAAAGACGGCGCCCAAATGGCCAATACACTGTTCATCGCTGGCGGAGCCCTAGCGGCGGCTGGCACGGTGTGGTGGTTCCTGGCGCCGAAGCAGCCGACTTCAAGCGCGCTTTTGCCCAAAACGATGAGCCTCCAGGGCCGCGGCCTCGCCCTGCTCTGGACGTTCTAATCCGCTCACCCGCTCGTTGGGGATACCATGCAACTGCCTAGGATTTCACTGGTCGCGGCGGCTGTCGCCCTTATCACCTCCGGCTGCTTCGTCCAGATCGAGGACAAGAGTCAGACAGGGACCGACCCGTGCACACCCAACCCCTGCCAAAAAGAGGGCGTATGCGCTGAGTGGACGGGCACCTGCTCTGTCACCGATGGCGCGGCCGTGTGCTCAGCCTGGAAGACGACGGGTGATGGAGCCGGCGATGCGCCGGCAGCCTACGAGGCCGAAGAGACCCTGTGCGATGGCTTGGACAACGACTGCGACGGCCTGACCGACGAGTCTCCCAAGGCCGACTTGGCCAAAGCGTGCCCGACCGAAGGCGCGTGCAAAGGCCAACAGGCGACCGCAGTTTGTGCGGGCGGCGCATGGCAGTGCTCGTTCGTAGCAACCCCAGCTTGGGAAGTGACGGAGACCCTCTGTGACGGTATCGACAACGACTGTGACGGCGAGACCGACGAAGGCGCCGTGCCCACGCTCAAGACCTGCAAACGCGCTGGCGTGTGCAGCGGACTAGCCGCCCCCACCTGTGCGGAAGGCAAATGGGACTGCCACTACGACGACGCGACTGACTATGAGGCAACCGAGCAATCCTGCGACGGCAAAGACAACGACTGCAATGGCAAAGTCGACACAGATCTAAGTGTTGCCGCGCTACCTGGCGGCGCCAAATGCAAGGACCTGGGTGTATGCGCCGACGGCGTCTCCATCGTGTGCAAGGGCGGCGTGGCTGTCTGTGACTATGCGGCGGTGAGTGACTGGGAGGCGGTCGAGACAACCTGTGACAGCAAGGACAACGATTGTGACGGCACCCAGGACAACATCCAGGGCAGCAAACTCGCGCTGAAGAACTCAGACACTGGCGATTGCAACAAGACCGGCGTGTGCAAGGCATCGGCGAACGTGTCGCGCACCTGTGCGGGCGGGAAGTGGGCTTGCGACTATGGTGCGGTGCCCTATTACGAGGCCAAAGAGAGCCTGTGCGACGGACGAGACAACGACTGCGACGGCAAGGCGGACAACAACCTGCCTGAACCAGCGACCTCGCCCTGCGGCAGCGCGGGTGTGTGTGGAGAAGGAAAGTCCGTGTGCTCGGGCGGCCTCTGGACGTGTGACTGGGCGGCCCTGGGCAAGAAGGGCTACGAAGCGTTCGAGCAGGTCTGCGACGGAAAGGACAATGACTGCGACGGCAAGACTGACGAAACCCTGTCGGCGGCTAGCAATGGCTGCAAGACCCAGGGCGTGTGCGCCCATGGCTCAGAAGTCGGCTGCAAGGCCGGAAAAGCAGTCTGCGACTACGGCTTCGTGCTCGCGTTCGAGGCCACTGAGACCTCCTGCGACGGCAAGGACAACGACTGCGACGGTCAGACCGACGAGGCTGAGAGCCTCGATGTCAGCCAGAGTGGCTGCGCCGTCGGTGTGTGCAAAGGCAGCGCCAAGGCCACCTGTGGTAACGGCAAGTGGCAGTGTAGTTTCAAGGATGTGAAGGGCTATGAGAGCTCGGAGCTATCGTGCGACGGCAAGGATAACGACTGCGACGGCAAGACCGACGAGGGTCTGACCGACGTGACCGCCGCCAAATGCAAGACACTCGGCGTCTGCAAAGGCGCAGCAGCGGCCCTGTGTACAGGCGGCAAATACGCGTGCACCTACACCGCCAACGACTACCAGTCGACGGAGTCTCTGTGCGATGGCAAGGACAACGACTGCGACGGTCAGACCGACACAGGGCTTTGCTCCGCGGGGAACGCGTGCACAGCCAACACGCAATGCAAGACGGGCGGCTGCACCAAAGTGTTGGGCGGGACTGGCAGCGTCTGCACCGACAAAGCCAACCAGTGCGCTCAGCGCGGCAGTGACGGCAAAGTCAGCTACGTGGACAATGGCACCGTCTCTTGCGCCGATGCGAGCTCAACTCAAACCTGTACAAGCGGCGCCTTTGCTTCGCCCAAAGCTTGCCCGAAATCGTCGCCTGCATGCGTGAGCGGTGTGTGCCAGCTGTGCGTACCCAACGAAAAGCGCTGCGACGCGAGCAAGCCGGGGGACGTGGTCAAGTGCAGCGCCGACGGCAAGTCTCAGACCAAGCTGACTACCTGCCAGACAGGCAAGTGCGCCGGTGCTGGGGTGTGCGTGGTCAAGACGACCATCACTGCGAATAAGGCGACGGTGTCGGGCAGCCAGCCAGCAGTGGCCGCGATCGACGGTGGCGGTTTTGTCGTGGTGTGGGTGGATGCCCAGCCGCTGAGCAATGTCATCGTCGGGCGCATGTACAAGGCCGATGGCAGCCCTGTTGGCGCGCAGTTCGATATCAGCGACAAGAAAAAGCCCACCGACTCCCTGCCATCGGTCGCGGCACTCGGCAAAGGCTTCGCCGCGGTCTGGACGTCTGGCGACAAGGGCAGCGATGTGATCCTGCGCAAATTTGATGCGGCCGGAAAGGCGATCGGGGGAGAGGAGGCCCTGGCCACAACCACGACCGGTGTTCAGCGCCACCCGACCATCACCGCATTTGGCGGCGGCGTGGTCGCGGCTTGGACGTCCGAATCGGTCGATGCGAAGGGATCTGGCGTGGTGCTGCAGCGCTACGACGCGACAGGCGAGAAGCTCGGCAAAGAGACCCTGGTCAATGCCAAGTCGACCGCACAACCCGAATCGGAAGCCGCTGACGAGAGCGGCCCGTCGTTGGCAGCCCTCGGCAATGGCGAACTCGTCGTCTCCTGGGTCCGCGTGGCCAACGGCATCGGCGCGGTCTGGGCCAGGCGTTTCAGCAGCAAGGGCTTGGTCGCCGGCGCGCCGTCCGCCATCAGCAGCGCCAACGTCAACATCAACCAGGCCCGTATCGCCTTTGGCAGCAACGGCATCGGTCACGGCGTCTGGCGGCAACTCAATGGCTCGGATGGCTGGGACGTCATGCACGTACGGATTAGCGCTGACCTCAAGCCCGTGGGTACCGCCACGATCATCCACAAGACGGTGACCGATGAACAGAGCCTGCCGAGCGTGTCCGTCGCCACAGACGGTCGATTGACGGCTGTATGGCAGTCCTACAGCAAGGCTGACGGGTACGACCTGCGTGTGCGGGACCAACTCGCTAGCGGCGCGTGGGCCAGTGCGGACACGCTGCTGATTTCTCCAGCCAAGGGGGAGCAGGATCAAGGCACCGTGCTCGCCTTCGCTGACGGCCGCACCCTCTTCGCCTGGCGTGCCCGGACCAGTGACATCGCGAAGGGCCTTATCCAGTTGGTGTTCCGATGAGCTTTGTTCCCGGTCCTGCTGAGCGCGTTCCTGAGCCACGGCCCGAGGTCGATTACAGCAAGGTGCGCAGCGTCCATCTTATGGGGATCGGCGGGTCGGCCATGGGCAACTTCGCCGGCATGCTGCAGTCCCGTGGGCTGGAGGTACGCGGCTCCGACGCCGGGATCTTCGATCCGATGCGCGGCAATTTGGAACGCTGGAAGATCCCCTTCCAAGAGGGCTACAAGGCTGAAAATCTGGGCTGGAATCCAGATCTGGTCGTCGTCGGCAATGTAATTCGGCGGGACAATCCAGAAGCCACGGCGATGCGCGCCCAGAATCTGGCCTACACCTCGTTTCCTGAGGCGCTGGGTGAGTGGCTGCTGCGCGATCGCACGCCGGTGGTTGTCACCGGTACGCACGGTAAGACCACGACGACGTCGTTGCTAGCGTGGCTGCTGGAGGCCACCGGCCGGTCCCCTGGGCTGCTGGTCGGCGGTGTGCCCACAAATCTCGGCCGCTCGTTTCAAATCGGCTCAGGCGACACGTTCGTTATCGAGGGCGACGAGTACGACACCGCTTATTACGACAAGCGACCCAAGTTCGTTCACTACCGGCCGCACCACACCATCCTGACCTCGGTGGAGTTCGATCACGCCGACATCTACCCCGATTTCGCCGCTGTGAGCCGCGCATTCCGATTGCTTGCCTCGCTGGTCGACCCAAATGGGCAGCTGTGCGCCTGGGGTGGGGACCCGCGGGTGACCGATGTGCTCGATGCGTGCCGCGCCAGGGTCCTGCGTTATGGCCTGAGCGATGATCCCGGTGAGCTGGACGCCATCGCCACCCTATCGGAGCTCGGGCCGACGGGCGCGCACTTCGATCTCCATGTGCACGGTACCCACGTCGGCAAGTTCGTCTCGCCCATGGCCGGGCGCCACAATGTACGCAACGCCACTGCGGCTTTGTTGACGGTCCTAGACCTCGGTGTGCCGGTTGCGGAAGCTGCCGAGGCCCTGAGCCAGTTCAAGGGAATCAAGAAACGGCAGGAGGTTCGCGGGGTTGTTAACGACATCACCGTGATCGACGACTACGCCCATCATCCGACCGCCGTCGAAGAGACGATCGCCGCGATCCGGGCCGCCTATCCGGGGCAAAAGCTCTGGGCGCTGTTCGAAGCCGAGTCCAATACCAGCCGCCGTCAGATCTTCGAGCAACGCTATCCGCCCGCTTTTGCGCAGGCGGACGAGGTGGTGTTTTGCAGCCCGCTGCGTAAAGAAGGCGACAAGCTTCGGGAAGACCAGCTGCTGGACGTAGGCGCAATGGTTCGGGTGATCGCCGATGGCGGTACGCCTGCGCACTACCTGCCAGACGTGGCTGACATCGTCGATCTGGTGGCCACTGAGGCCAAGCCAGGCGACGTGATTTTGGCCATGAGCGGGCGCAATTTCCGCGGACTGCACGCCGATCTGCTCGCGCGCCTCGCCGCCGATCAGTAATCCAGCGATCTAGCAAAAGAATCGTTGACATTTGACGTGCATCACCCGCACGATGGCGCGCCTTTTGAAGAGAAGGCACGTGCTGACGCTCCCACTATTGCACACAAGGCAGGGGCGTTTGGACCAATAAATCACCTTTGCGCCTAGTGAGCACCCCAGGAAAATACCTTATGGAAATGACTCAGATGCCGGCCGACGAGGCCGAGTTCGAAGCCCTCTTTGCCGAATGGGAAAAAGGCCAGCAAGTTGACGAAGGCACGATCGTAGAGGGCACCGTCCTCACCATCGGCAAGGACTTCGTCATCATCGACATCGGATACAAGTCGGAAGGTCAGATTGCGACCGCCGAGTTCACCGAGCATGACGGCACGATCAACATCGTCCCCGGCGAACTGGTTGAGGTCTACGTCGAGCGTCGTGAGAACGACATCGGCTTGGTCGAGCTCTCCAAGGAAAAAGCCGATCGCCTCAAGATTTGGGACGAGATCGCCGAAGCCTGCGAGAACGAAGAGCTGGTCGAGGGTGTCATCACCGGTCGCGTCAAAGGCGGCCTCACGGTGGACATCGGCGTCAAAGCCTTCTTGCCCGGCAGCCAGGTCGACTTGCGCCCCGTGCGCAACCTCGAGAAGTACATCGGCCAGCGTTTCCACTTCAAGGTCATCAAGTTCAACAAGCGCCGTGGCAACATCGTGCTCAGCCGCCGTGCCCTGCTCGAGAAGCAGCGTGAGGCCCTCAAGGCTCAGACGCTCGCCAAGTTGCAGGAAGGCATGCTCATCGACGGCGTGGTCAAGAACATCACCGATTACGGTGCGTTCATCGACCTCGGCGGCATCGACGGCCTGCTCCACATCACGGATATGAGTTGGGCGCGGATCAACCACCCGAGCGAGATGTTCGAGGTTGGCCAGTCGCTGCGCGTCAAAGTCCTCAAGTACGACGCAGAGCGTGAGCGCGTCAGCTTGGGCCTCAAGCAGAACACGGACGATCCGTGGTTGAGCGTCGATTCGCGCTACGCCGTTGGTCAGACCGTGGGCGGCAAGGTTGTGAGCCTGGCTGACTACGGTGCGTTCATCGAGCTCGAAGAGGGCGTCGAGGGTCTGGTGCACATCTCCGAGATGAGCTGGACCAAGCGCGTCAAGCATCCGTCCAAGCTGCTGAGCATCGGTGACGAAGTGTCGGCCGTGGTCCTCGAGATCGACAGCCGCTCTAAGCGCATCAGCCTCGGCATGAAGCAGACTGAGCAGAATCCGTGGGACGTGCTCGCGCAGACCTACCCTCCCGGAACCAAGGTCTCGGGCGTGGTCCGCAACATCACCAACTTCGGCATCTTCATCGGCATCGATGAGGGCATCGACGGCCTGTGCCACGTGACTGACCTCAGCTGGTCGCACGGCACGGACAACCCCGCCGACGCCTACAAGAAGGGTGACGAGGTCGAGGCTGTCGTTCTGAGCATCGATCCTGAGAAAGAGCGTTTCTCGCTCGGCATCAAGCAGCTCGCCGGTGACCCGTGGATGAACATCCACAGCAAGTACCCGCGCGGCTCGATCCAGAAGGGTAAAGTCACGAAGTTGCTCGACTTTGGCGGCATCATTGAGCTCGACGAGTTCATCGAAGGCTTCCTGCACATCTCCGAGATCGCCGAGGAGAAGGTCGAGAACATTCACAGCGCGCTGACCGAGGGTCAAGAGGTGAACGTCAAGATCATCTCGATCATCCCCGAGGAGCGTAAGCTCGGTCTGTCCATCAAGCGTGTCGATCACGACGATGGCGACTACTCCTACGACAACCAGGCTCCGGAGTCGGCAACGACTTTGGGTGAGCTGATTCGGGCCAAGCTCGACGTCAGCAACTTGCCGAACGTCGAAGGCTAGTCTGTCTAGTATCTAGGTAGCGAAGACGCCCCGCACCGATCGCATCGGTGCGGGGCGTTTTTCGTTTTTGCAGAGAGCAATCTTCCGACCATTCAGCAGGTCGCAATCGAACAAATGCCCGTGGCGGGGCGATGACAAGCCGGTCCCCACTACACTGCCTGCTCGGCTAAGAAACCGCCCTGGCGGCCTCCCAGTGCCCAATGCGGGCATTTTGGAGTCAAAAACACGGGCAAATTCGGCTCCGGGCGCTCCCGAACGCCGATCTACGGATGACCGTCATCGAGCCACGACAAGCAGCATGGATAGCGGAAAGCATTGGCACACCGGCCGAGTGACGCGGGTCGTGAGGCGCCTGAGACCTCGTTGTGGCTGCGTAGCGCCGCGTTCCAGTCGCCGTCGCGGGCGCGGGACCAGATCGCGGGTGCTGATGGCGTGACGGCCGCTGGCACATCAACAGCATCGAGGGCAGTACCCAAGACACCGCGTACCTCGACGCGTCCGCCCTTGTCCGTCAATCGTAGGGTTCGGTCCAAGCGCACCGCGACGGCGCCAGCGGGCAACGCTAGCGGTCCAGCTGTGTCTGTTGCGAGAACCGCTGCCGTCCGCGGCGGGATACATGGGCTGCTGGCGATGCCACCTCGGCGCTCACCGTTCCACCAAAGGCTGGCGCCACCGAGATGGACCGGCACGTCCGCTCGAGACACCAACTCCACCATCTCATCCTTTCCATTGCTGGCACCGTCGCCGTTGTGATCCAGGCCCCCCGGCCGTTGCACAACCTCATTGATGACCAGCTCTCCGGTGGCCGCAGCCCGGCAAGGCATGATGCCAGCGGCGTCGCTACTGCCTGCCCCGTCGGATGGCGCGGCGATATCTTCACCGCTGACTGCATGCTGCCCTGCTGGCCAAGTCGGCTGACATGCCGTGCACTGAGCTAGGAGCCCCCCAATCAGGGCTGTGGTTTGAATGAGGTGGCGCATCACCGCGCCCCTTGGATTGACTGTCTTCATCGATACCTCCTGGGCAACACGCCCAAGAAGTACGTCGCTACAGCGCGACAAAATCGTCGGTTCGGACTGTCAGAAAGTTCGAATTCAACACCAAAAACAGCCGCGCCGACCCTAGAAAAGGGCCGGCGCGGCAGCGTGATTGCAGTCGGAACTACTTGAGTTGCCTACTTTGTTTTGGGTGCGGCCTTCGGTGCTGCGGGTGCCTTCTTGGCGCCAGCGCCGCCCTTTTCCGCGTTGATCGCGGCGGCAGCCTTTTCCAAGCGGCTCATCATGTGGTTGAGCAGGATGTCGAACTCCCAGTCCCAGGTGGTGTTGTTCGGCTTCTGCACCTCGCGCTGCTGCGTCGCGTAGATGAGCTTCATGTGCTCAACCGAGGCGGCACGCATCTTCAAGCCAACGAAGATGACCTGGCGAAGCGTGGTGTCCGCAGGGGACGACTTCTCGAAAGCTGCGAGCAAGGGCTTGATCACGTCGGCGCCCTTGGCCGCCAAGTGAACCAGACCGATCGCGGCCTTTTCCTTCTGGATGTTGTCGCCGGTCTTCAGGAAGCCAGCGTAGCAGCCACCCAATGCGCCGAGCTTGGTCTTCGCGTCGGGCGCTGCGTCCCATGCGACCTTGCACTGCTCGACAACCTTCACGCGGCCAGCGATCGTCGGATCTTTGATGGCGCGCTGCGTACCCTCGTTCGTGTCTGCGACGATGACCTTCTGCCACTCGTCCCAGTTTGCAGGCTCGAGTGCGTACGACATCGGCGTGATGAAGTCGCCCCGCTCCTGCGGTTTGATCGCGTTGTAGGCCTTGACCATCTCGGCCCAGGAATTACTCGCGCCGGAGATCGATAGTCCCAAGAAGGGCATGGTGCGCTGCTCAACCGTGCCGCCCTGCGTCGAAGCGAGAGTTCCGATCTGCGCGGCGACGGGCTGCAGCCCCTCACCCATGGAAGCCAATGCCCACATCGACAACTGTAGACGACTGATGATGTAGCCGCTCCACGGCTGACCACGCTTGATCGTGTCCCAGATCTTGGGCTTGCCCTCGTCGGAGGCGTCGATGACTTTCGCGGCGCGCGACACGATCGACGCGGCGGTGCGGCGGTCATGCAAATCGCCGAGCAGCTGCGCGAGCTTCGGGCCTTCCTGCCATTCCCACCAGAACAGGCCCTTTGCCTTGGCCCACTTGGCGAACTTTTCGTCCTGCTTGGTGAAGATGCCCATCAGGCGACCGGCGACCTTGGTCGGATCGATCACAGCCAGCGCGAGGCGGGCCTGGCCATAAGCCTCAGCGCGGGCAGCGTCGTGGATGAAGACACCGTGGAGGTAGACCTCAAACGCCTTGTCGCTGTTGATCCGCAGCTTGGTCAGGTACTTCAGCGCCTGAATGTTGACCGCGATGCTCTGCGTGGCCGGATCGGCGTCGGCGAGCTCCAAGAACAAGTCGACGTACGCCTTCTTGTCCTTCTCGTCGGGGATGGATAGCCACAGGGCCTGCAACAGGTTGCCCTTGGCCTCGCCGTCTTTCACGCGGCGGACCACGGCGGCGAGCGCCTTGACGACGTCTTTCTCGGGCGCCCACTCCTTCTTGCCACGCTCGTACGCGTCGCGGCGCCACGCGCTGATGATGTTGGCGACGGTCGGCGCGCTGTCGAGATGGCCGAGGGCCTTCACGAACAGGGTCTGCACCCGCTTTTGCAGCTTGGGACTAGCCTGCCCAACGCTGCCGAGCGCTTCGACCAGCGGCACGCGGTACTTGGCCTGCTTATCGATGATCTTAGCGAAACGCTCGAACACCTTGTCATTGTCGCACTTGAGCTGATCTTTCGACGACAAGGCGCGGATCTCTTTGATCGAACTCATGCGTTCGGCGGGATCTTCGCTCTTGTCGAGAACGAGGCTGTAGTAGCGGCAGGATTTCTCACCGCGCTGGCACCCCGAGAGGAGTGCGGCGGCGGCCAGGGCGAACACAAGAGCGCGCACGAGGCGACGACGAGTCATGGGCTGGATCCCCTTAGTCTGGGTGGAGAGGGCGCTGAGGGCGCTTCTCTCGCTCGTGGAGGGCGGCGACGGCATCGCGGCAGCAAGAAACTGGGTGCCGTGGCAAAGACGGACCGGGCGCAGTATGGGCTGAGACATTTTGACCGTCAACGGGACCGGGCAACAATACGCGCCAGAGGTTTGACAGGAGCCCAACAGGCGGCTTGACTGAAAGGGATGCAGGCTGAGCAGCACCACTTTGGATCGCCGTCTTGTCGGCCGAAAGTTTCACGCTTTCGGCGCGGCTTTTTCGGCTTTGTGTTGACGTTTACGAGCCTGGCGACCGGTTTGGTGCTCGCTGGCGATCGCCCGAGCCCGACGATCTCGGCGGCCGAACGCGCCATCACGCTGTTCGCCAAGCCTGTTTCGTCGCGGCTCGTTGTTCGCGCGGACAGCAACGATCTGGACGTGTGGTTGATCTCAAATGTGGCATTTGCCAAGAGCGGTGAGCGACTCAGCGCGGCGGCGGCGGCGCGACTGGCATTGCCCGGCGGCTTTGCGGTGCAGCGCGCGACGTGGCTGGAGCCGGATGGCACGTGGTGGGTCGATGTCATGGGGCAAGGCAAGAAGCTCCGCGTGCTCGCGAAGCGCCACGGCAAGGGCACGCTCTTTGTCTTGAGAGGGCTTGGTCACTCGTCGGATGCCCAGCCTTGGGCCCCGCCCTACCGCCCGTTGCCGCTCAACCTGCCACACGGCCCGCTTCGGCCCTGATCGGACTCACCTCACCATCCGCCTGAGCGCCATAGGAGCGTGCCTATGGCGCGCAAGTTCGCGGCCAGAGCAGCAGGTCGGGTGCGGGTAACCCGTTGGTGTCCGGCCCCGTTGCGACGATGGCCCCCGTGGACGTCCACACAGATGTGACGGGAGCCCGCCAGAGGGGAGGCTGCAGTTTGACCGGTGTGATCGCCGGCTTGCTTCCCGTGGTGAACGACACCATCCCCGGCTGGGTCCCAGAATCTGTTGGTACGATGGCCACCAATGGGTCGTTGACGTTGAGATCACCCAATACGACGGTCGCGCCGCTGGCAGCACCCACATCACTGACGAGCTTGGTCCAGGCGCCCTTTCCTGGCTTGGCTCCCAACGGATACGCCCACGCGATCAAACCTGACGTCGCGGCGAGATGAACCAGCCGATCACCTTTCGCGTCCCACATCAACGTCGCGCCATCGACGGCAGTGGGACCGCCGCCCGTACCATCCCATAGCTCGGTCGTAGCCAATGTGGCGCCGTCGACGCGCCATAGCTTCGCAGCGCCTCCGGCGGCCGGTAGACCGAGCACCCAGGAGATCTGCTGCCCATTTTCTTCGCCGCTCTGAAGCAATGCGCCCGATTTTACGGGAGGCAGCTGGGCGGCCACGCTTGTCTTCACGCTGGTCCATGTGCCCTTGAGGAGATGCAGTCGCTCGGCGCCAGGCGCAGGCATCATCGGGCCGCTGAGCGCCACGGCGGTTGGCGCGGCAGGCAAACTCGTCACGCCGCCCCAGATGACGACCTCGTCCTTGCTCACCGGGATGACCTGGGGCTTCGCACGGGCAGCCACAGATGCATCGCTCGGCAATGACAACCGCACCCACCCGCCCGAACCCCGACGCCAAGCGGGCTGAGAAGGTGACGTCGCCAGGGCGTGGCCCACGGTGAGCCCGCCAACACGGAGCAATCCAGCAGGAGTATTGATGTAGCGGGCCCCCACAGCCGGTGGTGGTCCAGCGTTAAGGACCGTCCATTTCCCCTTCACGACCGCCCAGACATCATCGCTGGCCGCAGTCGCACCAACGCCCCACGCGATGATCGGCGAGCTACCGACCCGAGCGACATAGCCATCGTGGATCTTGGGCGTGACATCGATGGCGGGTACGGACCAGCTACCCTGAAGCACGTCGAAACGACGAATGCCGACGTAGCCGCCCGGCGTGCCGCTCGCAGCTGTCGACGCCCCATGAATCCAGATTTGGTTCGGTGCGGGATCACAGATCAATGCGCCCGCGAGCAGGGCGGCCCAACCGATCGGTGCCGGAGGAGCGGGGCGCTTGGCCCAAATCTTACCGCCGGCCGACAAGTGCCACAATGAACCAGCGACGGACTTGGGATTGGCGACCTCGGGAGAGCCATCGAGGCCGTACAGCCAGATGCCGCCAGCCTTGTCCTGACACGTCGACTGAACATAGGTAACGGCTGGGGGCAATGGGGGCCCCTGCGTCCACTTGCCTGTGCTCGCATCGTAGGCGCGCACCCCAGACTTCGCCTCGCCAAGACCCTCCCGTATGTGGAGCAGTGTCCCTGCGACTCGATAGGCCGCGCTCATTGGCCACAGGGGCTGCGGACCCGTCTTCAAAGCGGAAACAGCGCCGGTCGCCGCATCGATCTGCAGCGATGGTGCCGCCGCCCCCGTAGCGTCAACGCCGCCCATGAGCCACCATCGTGGGACCGACCCAACGCCACTCCAGCCGGCTGGCACGTATGTGAGCGCGCCGCCGATGCGCGCGATGCCCGTCGACCGCGCGAGCAGACGCCAAGATTGGGTCGCTGGGGTCAAACACCACATTTCACTCGGCGTTCCCAGACTGGTAGACGTGACCTTGGTGGCACGACCGCCCGCCACGCAGAACTGGCTCTCCGAACTACCGGTGGCGGCTGTGTTCGGATGGCGCGGGGACGGGGCGCCACCGGCCAACGGCACGGCTGCCTGTGACCACGTGTGAGGTAAGCCCTCGTCGGTAAGCCCGTCACAATCGTTGTCTTTGCCATCGCATGTGGTCTCGTCCGGTCCCTGATAACCGACGACTGCATCGAATGTGCACGACCAGCTGCCGGACACGCACGCGGGTGTCCCGGAGGCGCCAATGCAGAGCCCCTTGGCCACGCATGCAGGCCCGGCGCTCGTCGGCACGCTGTTGTCGGTCACACCATCACAGTTGTCATCGAGACCATTGCAGGTCTCGGGCTGCGCCTGCGACTTACTGCCGTCGCCGTTGGTGGAGCACGTCACTTGACCGCTCGCAGCGCATTGGACGACCCCCTTGCCACAGATCCCGAGCCCTTCACACGGTTGACCGAGCGTCTTGCCCTGCCACACGAAACCCTCGTCTGTCAGGCCGTCACAGTCGTCGTCTGCTCCATCGCAGGTCTCGACAGTCGTGGTCGCGCCTGGCGCGTCCGGCAAGGTCGAACACGTAGCCTTGCCGCTGTCGCCACACACCACCGTGCCTTTGCCGCACGCGCCAGTGCCGTCGCACGGTTGACCCAATGCCGCACCGAGCCAGGCGAAGCCTTCATCAGTCTTGCCGTCACAGTTGTCGTCGATTTGATTGCAGGTCTCTGGCTGGGCCTTGGATCCAGTCCCCTCGGGGTTGCTTGAGCAGACCGCTTGACCCTTGGTACTGCACACCACGGTTCCGGCGCCGCACGCCCCCCGACCCATGCACGCACCGCCAACCGGCGCCCCATCCAAAGCGATGTTCTCGTCCGTCTTGCCGTCGCAGTCATCATCCAAACCGTTGCATTGCTCGGCACTCGGCTCGGCATCCGGAGCCCCCGGATCTGTAGAGCACAAGGGCACCCCGTCATCGCCGCAGACGACTTTTCCGACCCCACACTCGCCGGTCCCGAGACAAGGCACGCCGACCGGCGCGTCGCCCAGCGCAAAGCCCTCATCCGTCTCGCCGTCGCAATCATCATCGGCGCCATTGCACTGCTCGACGCTCGCTTCCGCCGACTTGCCGCCCGGATTTGTCGAACAAGTGGCGCGACCGAGGCGACACTGCACCACGCCCGTTCCGCAAGCGCCGACGCCGACGCAACCCTGCCCGACGGCGATGCCTTGGTAGCTGTGCCCCTCGTCGATGGCGCCATCACAGTCATTGTCGACGCCGTCGCACGCCTCAACGGCCGACCAACCGGGTACGTTTGTGTAGACGCAGGTCAAGATGCCGGTACCGATCTGACATGCAGCGTTGATGTGCGAGGCCTGGCCCTTGCAGACGCCGTCACTCCGGCACGCATCCTTGGCCAAACGGGCCGGATCTGTGTTGGGCGCCATGTCGTCTGCGTCGATTTCGTCGGGCAGACAATCCAAATCCGCGTCGCGAAGCTGCGACTCAATGGCGTCAGGTTTTCCGTCACCATCACCGTCGAGTGGCGCGCTTGGGTCCGCGCCGACCTCAACGCCATCGGCTTTGCCGTCGTCGTCGGTGTCGTCCGACGTTGGATGCGTGCCGATGCGATGCTCGTCAGCATTCGTGAGGCCATCGTTGTCGTCGTCCGCCTCAGGCGCGAGACAGCGATTGGCATAGCAAAGTTGCGAGTTGCACTGAACCGAGGCCGTACAGGTGGCGCCGTCAGGCTCAGCAGCGCACCCACATAGCAAGAGGCAGACAAACAGTCGGATGATGTAGCTACGAATCCGCGACGCCATCTGTGCGCTCCGGCCCCGGCGCACCCGGGTGCCAAGTCAGCCTAGCCGTGCCGTCGGACAGCGGCAAGCGGCCGTCAACAGCGGCGGTCAACAGCGGCGGTCACTGACGACGACGCAGAAAAAACGTGAGCGCCAAAAAGCCAACGACCCCAGCGAGGAGGCCGAGGGTATCCGCATCCATGGTGGTTTCGTCAGACAGCCCTGGGATGTCCGGTGGTGGCGGGGGATGCGTCGGTTGGGCGGGAGGGCCGCGCAGAACCGTGCGCGTACTTGGCGATCTTAGCCAGTGTTGCCGAGTGTCCCCACGAACGGGATCTCTCACAGTCAGACGAACAGGTGATTTGACCATGGGATCAAAGAGTTCGTAGACGAGGGTCATCCCGCCGATCGGATGAGGCCACTCGCAATCCAACACCCATCGGACGAACGCTGACTGGTTCGCATCCGCGAGGTGGACACGGGCACCGGTGACGCGGCCGGACCTGCCCAAGTCGTCGACGACGTAGACTCGTGCGCGCAACATCGCGGTCATCGCCCGATCGCTCGCCGCTAGCTCGTTTGCCGCAAAAATCCCATCGTTGTCGGCATCTGCACCAGGAAATGACGCAACGGGCACAGTCGCGACGAGCAATACACCCGAGGCGCGCAGCTGCGCGTGCATCCGGGCACGTGGACTATCGGCGAGCCCGTCCGAGGCAGAAAGAACCAGCAGTACCGCAAGCGACAGCCTCGCAAAGCTTCGTAGCCGCGCGCCCGGGCAACCGAGCGGCCTTCGCGTGCGCATCTGGACGAAGATGGAGGATCCCGGCACCACAATGAACCCTAGGCTGGCATGGCGAGCGCTTCGACGATGTCACTAGCGATGCTACCTCGCGGACCGCGTTGGTCACGGACGGCGGAACCAGCCTTGCTGTGCAAGATAACGCCAGCACATGCGGCCTTGTAGGGCGCCACGCCCTGCGCTGCCACCGCTGCGATGACCCCGGTCAACACATCACCACTACCAGCAACTGCCAAGGCCGCGTTGGGTGCGTTGCGGATCGCATAGCGACCGTCTGGTGCCACCACCAGCGTGCGCGCTCCCTTGAGAACCACGACCGCGGCATACTTCTCAGCCGCTTTTCGGGCCGCACCGAGGCGATCGGCCTGCACCTGCGCGACTTCTAGATCTACGAGGCGGGCCATCTCGCCGGGGTGTGGCGTGAGCACCAGGCGCCCCTTGGCACTGTTGGCGAGTTCGGGCTTGCGCGCCAGGGCTCGCAACGCGTCAGCGTCCATGATCACCGTGCCGGTCGCTTGGCCCACCACCCGGGCGACCAAATCGAGATCAGCAGCGTTGGTACCCAGCCCTGGACCGATCGCCACCGCGCTCTTGTCCGCCACGAGCTTCGCCACACGAGCCGCCTCTGCGGCGCCGCCACGTACCGCCTCGACCATGATGTCTGGCAGCAACCCCTCGATACGAGCGCGAATCTCGCCGGATGTGGCCAGGGTCAACAAGCCAGCCCCGGCGCGCAGTCCGGCTTTGGCCGTCAACAGGGCCGCGCCGCCCTTACCTGCTGAGCCAGCCACTACCAGTAGATGGCCGAAGCTGCCCTTGTATCCAGACTCGTCTGGCGCTGGCAGCAGGATGTCGAGATCAGCATCTTCAAGCGTGCGCACGGGCGGTTTGGTCTGCGCTACCCAGCTGGGGGGCACGCCGATGTCGACCACCGCCAACTCGCGCCAATGTCCGGGTCCATCGGTGAGGAAGAGGCCCGTTTTCGCAGCGACCATGCACACCACGAGATCGGCCTTCACGACCGCGCCTAGCGACCGACCATTGCCGGCGTGTAGACCACTCGGGATATCCACCGACACGACCGTGCCTTCATGACGACCATCGAGCTGCTGAATCCAGGTCAATGCAGGTTCCCGCAGCGGCTTCGTCGCGCCCACGCCGATCAGCGCGTCGACGATCACCACCGATCGCAACAAGGAGCGGTGAAGGGCTTTCAGTTCTCCGCCCTTGGGCGCCTCATTGCTCCAGCGGGGTTTCGCACCACACGCGAGCAGCGCGCCGTAGTGCAGCTGAGCGGCCTCACTGAGCTTGTCGGGATCGCCGACGCCATAGGTGTGAACACGGAAGCCCTGTTGCAGGAGCTGCCTGGCGATCACAAAACCATCACCGCCGTTGTTGCCGTTGCCGCAGATGACCGTGGCTAGCCGCCCCTTCCCGTCGCTGCCGATGCGCTCACACGCGGCGCGAACGACCCCGCGCCCCGCGGTTTCCATCAACACAGCCGCCGGCAACCCCAACTTCTTGATGGTTCGGCGATCCAGTTCCTGCACCTGCTCCGGCGTCACCAGTCTCATGCTTGACCCTCCACCATGGCCGCAATCATCTCAGCCACGGCGCGCTCAAAGCCCACAAATACGGCCTGACAGACGATACTGTGGCCAATATTGAGCTCTTCCACGTGGGGCAGCGCCGCGATCTCGTGGACGTTGCGGTAATCGATGCCATGACCAGCAGCGACGACGAGCCCCAACTCGTGCCCGGCGATGGCGGCCAAACGCAGACGCTCAAGTTCCGCCGCCCGAATCGCAGGGGTGGGGCCGTCGCAGTAGTCACCCGTGTGCAATTCGATGATGGTCGCGCCAGCTAGCTGACTCGCGGCCACTTGATCGATGGCCGGATCGATAAACAGACTGACAGCGATCCCCGCATCCTTGAGCCGCGTGGTGGCATCGCGCACCCGATCCATCTGGCCGAGCACGTCTAGACCGCCCTCGGTGGTACGTTCCTCGCGCTTTTCGGGCACCAACGTCACCGTATCGGGCTTGTACTTCAGGGCCAGCCCCACCATCTCTTCGGTCACCGCCATCTCAAGATTAAGCGGCACCTGCACGGTCTCCCGCATCACCCGCAGATCGCGATCGACGATGTGGCGACGGTCCTCGCGCAGGTGGATGGTGATCTGGTCAGCGCCGGCTTGCTCAGCGATCGCCGCGGCATAGACCGGATCGGGATAGCGCGTGCCGCGTTGTTGCCGCAGCGTGGCGACGTGATCGACGTTGACTCCAAGACGGAGAGCTACCATGACGACTCCAGGTTCAATGGGGCTTGCAGCGCGCTAGGCACCGATTGCAGAGACCACCGCATCGGCGATCTGTTGCGCATGATGCTCCACAGCGACCGGATCGGCCCCCTCAACCATCACGCGGCACTTCTTTTCGGTGCCCGAGTAGCGCAAGAGCACGCGGCCCGTCCCTTCCAGCGAGGTGTTGGCTTCTGCGACCACTTTCTGCACGTCACTCAGCGTATCCAGCGGCGGCTTGGCGGTGACGGGCACATTGATCAGACGCTGCGGCGCCGGCTGCATCACCCGAGCCAACTCACTGAGGGGCCGCTGATCGCGCTGCATGTAGGCCAGCACCCGCAACGCTGCCAGGGTGCCATCGCCGGTGGTGCCATGATCGAGGAACACCACGTGGCCGCTCTGCTCACCGCCGAGGTTGTAGCCACCGTTGCGCATGGCCGCGACGACGTGTCTGTCGCCGACATCGGTACGGACCAGGTCGATACCTTGCTTGCGCATGGCCATCTCGAGGCCGTAGTTGCTCATAACCGTGACGACGAGCTTGTTATGCGCCAAACGTCCGTCTTTCTTCATCCGAGCGGCGCAGAGCGCCAAGATCTGGTCACCATCGACCTGCTGCCCCACCTCGTCCACCAAGATGAGCCGGTCCGCATCGCCGTCGAGGGCAATGCCAAGGTCGCAGTTATTTTCCAACACCATCGCAGCGAGCTTGCGTGGGTAGAGCGCACCGCAGCCGTCATTGATGTTGGTGCCATTGGGAGCCACACCGCGGGTGATCACCTCTGCGCCCAACTCTTCGAGCACCGTCGGAGCGATTTTGTAGGCCGCGCCATGGGCACAATCGATGGCGATCTTGACGCCATCCAAGCTCAGGTCGTTGGGAAACGTGGTCTTGAGGTAGGTGACATAGCGGCCACGTGCGTCGTCGATGCGATAGGCGCGACCGATATCTGAGCCCGTCTTCACCGAGGCGGCAATGGCAGCGTCGTTTTCGATAAACTGCTCGATTTGCAGCTCGACCTCGTCGGGCAGCTTGAACCCGTCCGGGCCGAAGAGCTTGATGCCGTTGTCCTGAAATGGGTTGTGGCTCGCGGAGATCACCACCCCCACATCCGCGCGCATGCTCTCTGTCAGAAAGGCGATACCAGGCGTCGGCAGGGGGCCGAGTACATACGGCTCGGCGCCCACAGAGCAGGCACCAGCCACCAGCGCCATCTCAAAAAGGTAGCCGCTCCGCCGCGTATCTTTGCCGATGAGCACCCGCAGCCGTTCGTGGCGCGTCGCGAAAATGCTGCCGACCGCCCGGCCGACCTGCACCGCAGTCTCCACCGTCATGACGCCCGCATTGGCCTCGCCGCGGATACCATCCGTACCGAAATACCGACGCTGATTGCGTGTCATCCTCTCTCCCTGGCCCGCTTGGGCATTCGATTGCTAGCTGCCGCGCACCACGCGCAAACGGGTCGGCCGACGCGGCATCTCGCGCCGGTCGTGGACCCGTTGCTCCAAGACATCGATGATCGCATCGGCGTCGTAGTTGGCTTGGCGGATGAGCTCTGTGTTGCGGCGCAGACGGGTCAGGTTGGTGCTGATGCCGTAGCGCGCCAAGATGCGTGTGAACTGTTCGTGATGGCGCTCAATCGCCTCTTTCACGCTGGAAAACCCGTGCTCCGCCGCCTCAGCCCGTCGCCAAAATGCGAGCGGGTTCAGGTTGAAGAACGTCACGTCGGTCTCGCTGGGCTCGATCAAGATGACGTCGCCTTGAAAGCTCTGATCGAGACGCAGCTTCTCGATCCCAAGCATCAGGCGCGTATGCAGCAGCGTGCGAAAGGCCTGATTGATGACGGTGAGAATGCCCATGTCGCTCATCGAACGCTGCCCATTGAGCAGCTGGTCGGCGTGGTAATTCACAAAAGGGCGGAAGGGGTTGTAGGCGATAATGAGCTGAGCGCCCGATTTTACGGCCTGAGAGATGTTGGCCGTCTTGCGCACACCGGCGTCGATGTAGTCGTGACCATTGAGGCGAGCGGGGCGGAAAAAGCCCGGAATCGCTGAGCTCGCCTGCACCGCTTCGCTGATGGTGACCGAACAATCCTCGTCATGACCGAAGACCACCGCTTGGGCGGTGTTGAGGTTGGTGGCGCCGATGTAGAGATCTTTGTCGCGCTCGACCTTGAGCAGCCGGAAGTGGTTGGCCATGCCGTTGCGCTCGAAATTCTCACGGATAAAGCGCTCGATGCCCTTGTTGTCGAACAGCCCGCTAGGCAGGTAGCTCAGCCCTCGCTGGAGACGACTGTGGCGGCCGAAAGCCTGGACCATGGGGAGCACGAGCTGCTCAGCGTTGGGAACCGACGGCTCCTCCAAAAACCTACGCGCGAGGTTGATCATGCGAGAGCGATCGGAGGTCATCAGCCCGGCGATGGTCATCGATACGGCGGGCACCAAGCCGATGGCGTCACGGCTGAAGGCGACCGGCTTACCAATGAACTCTCGCCAGTTCGGCAGATAGAAATGCGTGGGCGTGAACTGACTGATGCGCCGGGAGCGACCTTCAATGGAGCGCAGGAGCTCTTCAGGCTGAACACCGACCGCGAGGGGCGCGGCGAGAAAGGCGCCGGCGCTAATGCCCACGTAGGTATCGAAATCGCAGACCGAGCGATCGTCTAGGAAGGCGTTGAGGGCGATGAGCCCACCGATCTTGAAAGCGCCACCGGAGATGGCACCGCCGGCGAGCACCAGTGCGGTCTTGGCGTGTGTACGGCGACGATCGCCGCCTTTTTCCACGAAGGTGATGCCCATGAAACCTCTGCTCGTGCTCAGGGATTGGGGTCGCCCGACAAGGGGTCGGATCGGACAGAGTGTGTCGCAGGACACGTTCGCTGTCCATGAACGGAGGGGCGGAGGGGCGGTGCGCTTACAAGTCCTGTCCGGCTGCGGCAGCCGCAGCGACCAAACGCGCGCCGAGCCGGGAAAAACCAGAGGTCGATGCCACGGCGGCGGCAGGCGAAATCCATCGCTCGGCGACGTACCCCAGGGGTGCGAGGGGTGGTGCGGCATTGTCGGAGCGGACGAGGACAGGCGTGACCTCGTAGCGGCGGTGGGTCAACACGTGGACAATGGTAGGCAGGACCTCGTGCTCGCCCCCAAGGTCGAACGTGGCCTGCAGCACCGACGCGCTATCTGGCCCTTCCACGCCGGGCGGCTCCCACAACCCCGCCCAGCGGCCCTTGGCAGCACGCTGGCCACACCAGAGCTTTCCGTCGTCGCGCATCAGCAGCAAATAGGCTGCAATCACGGGCTTTGGCGGCTTCTTCGGCTTGCGAACTGGCAATTGGTCGGCGATGCCGGCGGCGTGAGCGGCGCACCATTCAGCGACGGGGCACGAGGAGCAAGCCGGTTTTTTGGGGGTGCACACCAAGGCGCCCAACTCCATGAGGGCTTGATTCCAGGCGCCGGGCGCCGACCTTGCGGGGGGCGTCTCCATCAACTCTTGAGCCAGCGACCACAACGCCTTCTTCCCTGCAGTAGAAGTCGCTGGCAGCCGCGACGCCGTCCAGCGGGACAAAACGCGACCCACGTTGCCGTCGACCAACGGCTCGGGCTGACCGAAGGCGATGGAACGCACAGCCCCCAGGGTGTAGGGACCAACGCCCGGTAGGGCACCGAGCGCGGCTCTGTCACGCGGCAAGGCGCCGTTGTGGTCCGCAGCGATGATCCGTGCCGCCTTGTGCAGATTGCGCGCGCGGTTGTAGTAGCCCAGCCCCGTCCAAGCAGCTAGCACCTCGTCGGTGGAGGCCGCGGCGAGAGCGGTCGGCGTCGGCCAGTTGCTCATCCAGCGAGCGAAGTAAGGTTTGACGGTATCGACCCGGGTCTGCTGGAGCATCAACTCAGAGACCAAGACCGCGTAGGGATCTGGCTGCGCGCTGCGCCAGGGCAAGTCTCGCTGCCAGGCCGCGAACCAATCCAGGAGCGCTTGCGCCCGCGCTGGTGGAGGCGGCGTGGGTGGAGGTGAGTCGCGCGGCGCGGTCATGGCGCGTTGGTCTCGGTCGCTGTGGACGGCATGAACTCGGGGCCAGCGGCTTTGCCGACGACCCTGGCATCGACGCAGAGTTGCCGCCACGTGGGGTCGGCGGCGGCGAATTCGAGGGCGACCGACTTTTCCTGATCATCTGGACCCAGCGGCACACGCCACCGATGCCAGCGAAAATCACCCCGCGCAATCAGTTGTGTGTGGACAATCTTGCCGCCGACGCGCACGGAAAAGCGCACATCGCTGCCCTCATCGTACCGAACGGCCCACAACTGATTGCCGACCCGGCCGACGATCGCATCGCCGCCGGGCACAATTGGCCAACGCAGCCTGAGGGTGGCGCCTGCGGGGTGAGGCTGCACAAAGAGACAGCGACGCCGTGTATTGCCGACCTCGTGCATGGCTGCGCTGATGCTCGTCCACCAGTCGCCCTTGCACTTCTGACTGTCACCCACATGCCGGCAGCGCTCTTGCACCCCTGGTTTTGGGCCGATTCGCCGCACATCGGCTTTGCCAAGCTGCGCCTGGAAGTCAAAACGTGTCGCCGACGGTGCCAGAGCAAAGAGCAGCAGGCGCATCCCCCCGCCGAGCTGCTCGGCGCGCAGTTGACGGCCGACATGGGTCAAATCCGCGTGATGGTTGTGGGTCGTCAGCACCCAAAGACGTGCAAATCCATCAGCATCCCATGGGTCGATGGGATCGCCAGGCATCCAAGCCCGCACGAAGTCCAAGTCGCGCTTTTTCCACAACGCCTCGAAACGCCAACGCTGCGCGGCAGTCCATGACGGCAAAAATGCGATGGCATCGTCCTTGCGGAGCTCTGCATCCACGATGGCGACAGCAGCTTCGAGGTGAGCTGTCTGGGGTGACGCTGCGCCGCGCTGATACCGCTGGACGACAAACCACAACGCCGACGCAACAACACAGCCCAACAGGAGCCAGGCACCAAGACGTGCCAGCCACGTGGGGCGGGCTGAAGCGGAGGATGGCGGTGGGGGGCTGGTCTGCACTTGATCTCCGTGAGACGACGAGCGATGGGGAACAATCAGTTCAGCGTGTGGCGAAAGCTCAGGGCAAATTGGATGATGTCGCCTGATATTTCGACAAATTCGATGGGATCGGACGGGTCGGATTTGACGACCCGTCGCCGCAGAAGGTGCGACCAAGCCAGACCAATGTCCACCTCCAACGTCGGTAGCGCTCGCCACGACAGGCCACCGCCAACCTCTATCGCATGGGAGTCGAGCCACGACGCCGCGCCTGATGCTTGGGGCAAGGGCGTGGGACGAAATCCGATGGCGCCGCGAATGGCGACGCTGCGTGACGCCTGCCACTGAAGTCCGCCGTGGCCATTGAACGTATCCACCGCACCGATGGGGGGGGGCGACGCTGCGGCGCTGAGCCACGAAACGGAATCCTGGCCGCTCACCGTTACCCGGGGAGATAGCGGTTGGAGCTCCGACCAGCGCTCGAATCTGACGGCTCCGACCAAGACCAGCGAGGGGCCTAACTCCAGCGCGCCGGCCAGCGTGAACGTCTCGGGTGACAAGAGGCCGGCGCCGGAGACCACCAAATCGACCGGCCCCAACTCTTTCACATCAAGCCGCAGCGGCACGGCGTAGGTGACCGCGTAGGCGTCGCGCCACCGCAAAGAGAGTCGAAAGCCGTGCCCAGGCGACAGGGTCGCGGCGAGCGTCGGCACCACCCGACTGCGCAGATGCACATCGAGTTCTTGGTGGGAGTAGGCCCCCTCGGCCAGCGAGAGGCCAAACGAAGCGCGTGCATCCAGGTCCGCGGCGACATGAGCGGTCGCGCCAATTGAGAGCCAGCGTGTGACCCGAAAGCCGAAGGAGCCGGCGATGGCGAGCCGTTCACCGAGACCCTGCCACAGCGGCAACTGCGGGCTGCGATGCTCATAGGACAGCAGCCGTGACGGCCCACCCAAGGGGAGATGAACGAGGACGCCGACGGCAAGTCTCCGGGTCAGCGGTACAGCGAGGGATGCGGTTCCCAGAGACAGCGAAGATGGCGCTCTCGTCGGCCACTTGTCCGCGCCACCGCCGCGCGAGACGGTCACCGCATACTGTCGGCGCAGCCCCGCGATCAGCGCCTCGGGATGCCGAAGATCGGCCAACTGCGCTGGGTTGTCGTAGACCGCGGCGGCGCCCCTTGAGACCGCCGCGCCGCCGCCGAGCAAACCCACCGCCCGGCCGCCTGTGCCTAGCCGTTCGAGGGTCGAGCCAAATGCGGCGCTCGTGCACGCGAGCCATCCGAGGCATAGCAGACAACTGACCCGTCTGAATCGGCCGGACACGCTAGCTCGCGCGCCGGACGAGCAGGGGCGGGTCTTTCAGGCCGCGCGTCGCAACGTCGCTAATGGTTCCGAAACGATGGGCTGCAAAGAGGCTGTCGAGCTTGTCGATGACCGTATTGAGCCCCACGTAATATTTGAAGCGGCGACGGAGGGGCAGGTCCATTCGCGGCTGCGCTGGATCGACTTCACGTGGGTGCACGTAGGTCACCACGGGTCGTTCGGCGTGCTCGGCCTGGGCCATCAACCCCAGCAGCGCGGCCTTGGGCAGAAGGCGCAGGTAGCCGCCGCCTGCCCACGGCAATGACACCTTCGGTAGACGAAGCGGCACGACCGGCGCCTCCAAAATACGGCGACCATCGGGCAGCACGATATCGAATGGCCGCAGCCGGTCGAGCGGAAACCCACCGTGGGCACGCGCCGACAGGAACAGCGATGAGTCCAGGGTGATGCCATGATCCGCTAGCACATCAAACGCCCACGCTTGGTCGGGACCGATGGAGAAGCCAGGGGCGCGAAAACACCGAATTTCCGAGCCAGAAGCTGCCCGAAGCGCCTTGAGCGATCGCTCCAAATCTCGGGCAAAATCGGCCGGCTTTGCTGCGCTCACCAATCCATGCAGGTGGCTGTGGGAACCAATCTCATGACCCCGGCGGGCGATTTCTCGCACCAGATCGGGGTGATGCTCAGCGACCCAGCCCAAGATGAAGAACGTGCCGGTGTGGTGATGCTTGTCGAGCAGGTCAAGCAACACTGTGGTGCTGCGCTCGACCCGTGACTCCATCTTCTTCCAGGCAGCCGGATCGGGCGCCTCGTCGCACTCGAGGATATGGAACCAATCTTCGACATCGACCGAGAACGCGTGGGTCATACCAGACGGCCGCGAGGCGGTGGACGAAGTGGCGGGCGCTGAAGATTGGGTGTCGGCCATGGTGCTAGTGTCTTCACCTGAGGCGTCAGGCGCAAGGTGTGGCGGTAGGTCAGCCGCGCTACTCGCCGTCGTCGCGTACGTCTGACCACTGCACGCGCATGGTCTCCTTCATCTGCTTCGTACCGCGAACGGGCAGCCGCAGCTCCACGACGAGACCGCCGCCGTCACGGGGGTGCGCCAGGACGTCGCCGCCGTGGGCCTTCAAGATGTTTCGCGTCAGGTACATGCCAAGACCGGTACCGCCAGTCGCTGAACTACGAGAGCGGTCACCGCGGAAAAAGGGCTCAAAGACGCGGGCGCACTGCTCATCTGTCAGGCCGGGGCCGCGGTCCATGACTGCAATGAGCACGCCCGAATCAACCAACTGGGACTCCAGGCGGAGAGAGGGCTGCCATTCATCGGCTGGTGATGGGCCGCCAGCACTGTCCTTTCCGTCGCTCGTATCCTCAGCGATGTCGGATTCGGCGGCGGTCGACTCATCCTTCGACGCAGCTGTCGACGGCTCAGCTAGCTCGGCAGCGTTCGGCACGGCAGCGTTCGGCACGGCAGCGTTCGGCTCAAACGAGCCCACATAGGCCGCCTCCGCTCCTGGCGCAGCAGCGTGTCGGATCGCGTTTTCAATCAACGTCGACAGCACCCGATCGAGCGCATTTTCATCACCAAAAACCTCTGCTTCCGGCGCTTGAAGGCTGGTGCTCACCCTCCACCCGAGCTGCTCCAAGCGCAGACGGTCTCGGTCGAGCACCCGCTTTATCAGGGAGTCGAGCATCAACGGCTTTCGGGTCAGAACCACACGATCCCGCGTCACTCGCTGGGCCTCGATCAGGCGCGAGATATGCCGCTCCAATAGCGCTACCTCCTCGCGAATCCCGGTCGTTAGCTCGTGATCGTCTTCCCCTTCGAGCTCCATCTCGATCAGCTCAACGGCAACCAAAATACGGGCCAGCGGCGACCGCAGCTCGTGGCTGACACCGCTCAAGAGCTCCCGCTGGGCCGTCATCAAACGGGCGACGCGGCCACGCATGGTGTTCAGCGATGCGCCCAACGCACCTAGGTCATCAGCCCCCTCGGGCACTTCGACAGACAGATCGCCGCCACCCAACTCATGGGCCGCGTCACGAATCAGCGTGAGTCGTTCATGGAGACGTTGCCGGGCCAGGGTCACCAGCACGTAGTAGCCCACCACAGAAGCAGCGGCGAGCATCATCAGCCCGACGATCAAGACGTTGTAGCCCTGGAGCCCCCCACCGACCCGAACCACGAGGGCACCCGCAGCGCCGGCAGCACTCAGGCCGAGCACACTGATCGACAGCGCGAGCAGGTCGAAATGCGCCATCAAGCGCGCGAGCCGGCTCTCGGGATTCACCGGCTACTCGTCTCGGTCTGCGGCGAGCATGTAGCCGGTGCCCCAGACGGTTTTGATGCGCTGGGGATTGCGCGGGTCAGCTTCGATCTTGGCGCGCAGGTTCTTGACGTGCACATCGATGGACCGGTCGTAGGCGGCGTATCCAACACCGCGCAGCATGTCCATGAGCGCGTCACGAGACAGCACCTTGCCGGGATGCTTCATAAAACAGCGCAGCAGGTCGAACTCGGTCGTCGTCAGGTGTACCGGCTCGCCGTCGACCGTGATCTCGCGCTTGCCCGGATCCATCGCTAGACCAGCCGCGCTCATGACCTGCGCGCGCTTGGCACCCGCTCCACCGTCAGTGCGGCGCAGCACGGCCTTTACGCGCGCGAGCAGCTCCCTCGGGTTGAAGGGCTTCGGCAGGTAGTCGTCGGCGCCAAGATCAAGGCCCACGATACGGTCATTGTCCGTACCTTTGGCCGTCAGCATGATGATCGGCACCTCACTGGAGGAGCGCACGCGCCGCAGCACCTCGAATCCATCGATGCCGGGCAGCATGACGTCCAAGATGATGAGATCGAAGACCTCGGCCGTCGCCCGACGAACCCCCTGCAACCCGTCGGTGACGAGCTCCACGTGGAGACCCTCGGGTTTCAGCAGACGTTCAAGGAGTTGTCCGAGTCGAACATCATCGTCCACTAGAAGTACACGCGCCATGGGACCCTCTCTGACTGTAAAAATCCCCTGCGATGAGGGGCGAGTATCAGAGCGCGTCAGACCTGTTCGATGCAAGACCGCCGCTCACGCCCACACCGATCTTCATAACTTGGTGGGCTTGTCCTTGGAGACTGGCCGGTTGTTCAGCTTGAGTCCAATCATCGCAGGCTTGGCAGGCTTGGGTGGCTTCGGTCGCTCGATTCGGGCGAGACCGCGCACCGCCAATGGGCCAGCAACCATGATGGTCTGGTAGCTGATTTGGTGGTTGAGATTCCACGTACCAAAATTCACGGTGACCAATTCGGCGAGGCGCAAGGCGGTCTCACGGGAGACATCTGTCGTCTTGAAAGTTGCCCGAAGCTCGTTGACCTCGGTCTGTACCCGGCGCTCGTGGGCGGCATCTTCAAACTTGATCGGCCGAACCCTGTCTGAGCTCGGATCGACCAGCTTGGCACGACGCTGGGCATACCCGGCGGCCCACGCGAGCAGCAGACGATCGAGCCCCTTGGTCTCGTTGGCGGCCTTGAGCAACTTGTCTACATCGCCGACATCACTGATGAGTCCGAGGACAACAATCGCCCGATGCCGAAAGAACGCCTCGCCCTTGGCTGTGAGCGGCCAGACGTGTTTGGTCAGGTCATCGCCCTTGACCCGAGCGAGACCAGCCAGGGCCGCGAGACGAATCCCAAGGTCATCATCACTCATGGCATCGAGCAAGGCCGGCACCACCCGCGGATCGTCGATCGCGCTGAGAATCTCGATGCTCTTGGCGCGCTTTTGGGCCGGCTGGCCGGGCTTCAAGTCCAACATCAGCGTGTCGACAGCCTTGCCGCCAAGACTGGCTATCTGCGTCGTCGCCCGACCGGGATGCCCCAATGGGTCGGTGTGACGCTGGGAGAGCAAATGTGGCACTTCGACCAGCCGCGTGTGCACGCCGACCGAGATGTAGATAACGACGCCTACCCCTGCCAGCCCAAGGGCGACGAGGGCGAGCCGGATCCAGGCTTCCTTGTTAAACGTACGATCACGAAGCGCAGGCATGCCCGCCTCCTGGAAGGAAGTGACAACAGCCAAGCTTCCATGCAGTTGAAGTTCGCGCATCGCAGCTCGGACTACTTTGCGCGTGTCCCTTGTGACTTGTCGGTTGCCGGAACGCAAGGCGTCAGCGCCACCCACACACCTATCGGCCTGCGTAGTGCTTGGACCGGCCGCCACTCACTGAAAACCAGTAGCCTTCGATTTTGTTCCGCTGGCCGGCTGACTATTTGCAAGTCTCTTTGACGACCAACTGGTCGAGGAAAATACCCTCGTACTTGTCGTTGCCGTTGGCGTCACCAGAGTCGAACACCAGCTTGATGCGGACGTTCTTTTTGGCCTTGTATTTGGCGAGATCGAGGGACTTGTCGATGACCTTCTTAAAGTCCGTCAGGGCCATGTCCTTCACGATGGACTTGTCCCAGATCTTCTCTTGCTTCGGTACGGGCTGGCCACCCACCTGATCGAGGTAGCTCACCCAAATCTCAAGCGTCTCCCACTTTGTCTCGACGTCGATGTAGGCCTTGAAGTCAAAGGTCGGCAGCTTGTTGATGTCAGCTGACAGATCGAAGGGATCACTGATGAGCTCGCTGGTGACCGGCTTGTAGCACTTCTTCTTGCCGGGGGCGCCAGTGCACTGCTCGCCGCTGTTCGTTGGGCAGTCCTTCGCGGCCGTGCACACCTTGGCGCTACCGGCGGCGTAGTTCCAAGCGGTCGAGTTGCCGTAGTAGAGCTCCTTCTTGCCCTCGAGGTACTTGTGGCTGACGACCTGCCACTTCACCTGACCCGTTGAAGGCTTTCCGACCCATTTGGCGAGCGATCCACCCTCACTGGACTCCAAGGCGAGCGCAATACTCGATTGGCAGCAGCCCTGTCCGGCCTTGAACTCAGACTGGCAGGCGTAGACACCCTTGTTGTCGGTACCGCACCAGAACTTCTTGCAAGTATCCGGCACTTTGGGAGCGCAGTCGGCATCGGCGATACAGGCCGGCTTGGTGCACAAGGTCTCGACCTTCAGGTTGTCGATGAACGCGCCCTCACCCTTGTTATTGGCGTTGGTTCCGCAATCAAAGACGAACTGCAGACGCACCTTCTTGCCCGCCAAATTCGCTGGAATGGCCATCACCGTCGACACCCACTTGCCCTTCGTCGAACCTTCGATCGCGAAGCTGTCCCAGACCTTAATCACCGCTTTCTTCGGGTCTTTCTCCGCCACATCGATGACGTTGACGAAGAGCTGATCGATGGCGATCGGCGGCTTCTTGAACGCGAAGTCATCCCATTCTGTGTTGAGGAACAGGTCGAAGTTGATAAGCGTGGTGCCGTTTTTGGGAACGCTGAACTCCGGTCCGGTCACCGTGCCCGCTGGCACGTCGGTACCCGCATTGAGCGTCCCGTCCTTGCCTCCGAAATACAGCGAGTAGTTACCAGTACTTGGCTTGCTCTTGATCGAAATGCGCCAAGCCTTGTCCTTCGCGTAGGTCATGCCCAAGGCGTTCTTGCCGGTCGGCACCTGGACCTTCCAATCACCGGGCATCAGCGGACTCGCCTCCCAGTCCTGTTTGAAGTTGGATTTGTCGCCGGTCTTATCGGTGCAGCAGGTGGGTGAAGTCAGCGCGTACTTGCACTGCCCCTTTTCACAGACATCCGTGGTGCAAGCATCCCCATCGGCGCAGTCCGCGCTCTTGGCACAGCAACCGGCGATGGGCGTGCACAGGCACTGCCCGTCGGTGCTGCAGCTCTTCGTGGAGCAAGCCCCGCACTTTTCCTCGCACTGCTTCTGCGACTGGGTATCGCTCGTGCACTCGATGTCCTTGCACTTCACTGCGAGCTTGACGTTGTCGATCCAGACGCCACCGGTCTTGTTGGCGCCGCCATCACCGGCGTCAAAGCCGAAGCAGAACTTGACCGTCTTGCCTTGGTACTTGTCGAGGTTGACGAACGCTGGCAGCCACTTGCCTTCGGTTGTTCCTTTGACCGAGTCGCTGGACCACACCTCGAAGTATTGGCCAGCGGTGTAGATCTCCACAGCCAAGTGGTCGATCTTGTTGGGCTGACAAGTTCCCTGTGGGCAGGGCGGGTTCTTGTAGTTGGCTGCTGGTTTGCCCGACCACTCGGTCTGCATCTTCACATCAAATGTGAGCAGATCGTACAGCGTGCCCTGCTCAATCAAGGTATTCGGCGAACACAAGCGCCCTTTGGGTCCCTTGCTGCTGCCGAGACTCGGATCGTCGTAGCCGTCCAAGGTTGCCTGGCCGAAGAACAGGCTCTTCTTGCCACCCGAGCCGGCGCTGTCCTTGTCACTGATCTGCCATTTGACGCTCTTGCTGTTGGAGTCGACGTGGTTCCAAGCCGCCGTCGATCCGGACTCAAAGTTGTCTCCGAACAACTCCTTGGGCTGGCAGCACTGCGGATTCTTGTCGTCCGGCGCATTGGTGCAGGTGCCCTCGCTGGCGTCCTTCGGGACGGTGCACTGATCGACCGTGCAGTCGTTCAAGTCGTTGCAATCCGCAGCATTGATGCAGCACCCGGCCGTCTTGTCCGCGAAGCAAAGTCCCTGGGAGTCATCGTTGGCGAAAAACGTGCAGCTATCGGTGGTGCAGCCGTTCTTGTCATCCGCGCACGGAGTCTTCTTGCTGCACTGACCGCCAGCGGACACGCACAAGGTTTCGATGACCACATCGTCGATGTAGGCGCCTTCGTGGTCATTGTTGGCGTTGTTGGCCTTGAAGTTCCAGCGCAGTTTCAACGCCGTGTCCTTGTCCTTTTTCTGGTAGGGCGCGAGGTTGATGGCGACGTGGAGCCAGCCTTGGGTGGACTTGTTGATGGTGGTGCTGATCCACACGGGATCGGGCGAGGGTGCGCCGGTCTCCACGAAGACTCGGAGCACGTCCTGCTCGGGCGCGCACACCGATGTACCACCGTCGATTTTCACGCAGGTGGTGCCCTCCGGGCAGGGGTTCGCACAGGTCGTTGCCGCCTTGAACTTCGGCTGAGCGTCGAGCCACAGCCAGAAGTGAGCGATGGCTGGCTTGTTCTTGGGAAGCACGACCTCTTGAGATGTCAGGTTGGCTTCAAATGCCAGGGCCGACGCCCCAGCCTTGCAGCCGCTGGCCGCAGACTTTGACGTGTTGTAGCTGTTGCACTCATTGCCGAGGTAGAGGCTGTTCTTGCTCGCGTGACCGCGGTTGCTGCTCAACTGCCAGGCGACGTTGTTATTCGCCTTGGGGCTGGCGCTACCGACGAATCCTTCGAGGGTCTTCTGTTCAAAGCGAGCGTTGAGTAGCGAGACTTTGCCGGCGCAGCAGTTCGGCTTCGGGCTGGATACGCACTTGTTGGTGGTCAGGTCGCAGGAATCATCGGTGCACTCGGAACCGTCGTCACAATCACCGCTGTTGGCGCAGAATCCGGCCTTCGTCACCTTCTTGCAGACGCCATCCACCCCGCAGACAGCGATTTGATGTGCGGCGATGTTGCCCTTGTAGAAGCTCTCACAGTAGGTGTCGCTCGTGCAGATGGTGGTGGAAGTGGCATCAGGAACGTCCGACTTAGCTGCATCCGCAGTGGACGTGTCCTCGGCTGCGTTGGTATCCGCCGAGGCAGCGTCTTCCTTGTTCTCCACATCGGTCTCGCCCGCATCACCCGGACCAGCATCGTCCACGCCAGTATCTTCGACGGTGGATGATGTGTCCTTGGGCGGGTCGTCAGATCCACATGCACTCAGACCGAGCACGGCAGCAAGGGAAAGACAAATAGCGATGCGCTTCATGAGGAGATCCTGAGGGGGATGGCGGTGGCATCCAGCACGCTGCTCGGCCGAACAGTCGCGACGAAGACATGTAGATGCAGTCTACCGGCGCACACGGAGGCACGCAAACTCATTGGGTCTCGTACGTTGTGATTGCGGAGGTCCCACAAACTTGGGCGCCTCACCGGCTGTCTAGCTACAACCCGACTGACCAGACGGTTGATAGGTGCACTTGCCGTCGATGCACAGGTCCTTCGTGCAGGCATCCTTGTCGTCGCAGCTGCTGTCTTGGACACAGCAACCGGCGATAGGCTTATCGACACACTGGTTCTTCCCCTGATCGCAGCTCGTCGTCACGCAGGCCAGCTGTGTCGTGCAGTCCTGGTCCGTCTTGCAGCAACCCGCGATTGCATCGACTGCGCAGCTGTGCGTGCTCTTGTTGCACGTCGCCTTGGCGCACACATCCTTTGACGAGCATTGGCTGTCGCTCGTGCAGCACTCCTTTTGGGGCGTATGCTTGCACTGCGACTGCACGCAACTGTCCAGCGTGCACGGTTGGCCGTCATCACAATCGGTCGTCTTGGTGCAGCAACCCGGCAGCGGCACACATCCACAGGTCCCGTCTGCGCAACCAGGTGCCTGGCAGGTCGGGCACGAGCCCGCGCATTCGGCGTCGTAGTAGCAGGCGCTCTTTGAGCAAGCGACCCGGACAGATAGGTCGTCGACCACAATTCCGGCTTTGTCATTGACCTGATCATCGCCCGCGTCGAAGGCGATACAGACCTGAATCTCCTGGCCCTGCCATGGGTCCAGGTCGACGACGATTTCGCGCCAGATGCCGTTGGTCGTGCCATAGATCAGGTTGCTCGACCACGCCTCAGTCGTCTTTGCCGCGGTACGTACCTCGATGGCCAAGTGATCGTACTTGGGTTGGCCAGCCAGCGGCGGATTCTTGTAGATCGCCTTCGGCAGGTAGCTCCATTCCGTCTCCATCTGAAGCTGAAAAACGGCGCGATTGTAGAGCGTCCCCACCTTGAGCTTCACGGGTTTGCTGCAGGCGATGCCCTTGGGCCCCTCACCCTTCGCCAACGAGGCGTCGGCGTAGGAGCTAAACGTCGAATCGCCAAAATAGAGGGCCTGCGAGCCCTTGGTGCCGCCCTTGGGATTGATGCGCCAGTGCACGTTCTTCGAGTTGCCCTCCAGCAGCTTCCATTCAGTCAAGACACCGGAGTTGAAATCCTCCACCAACGAGATGGACGGCTTGCAGCAGGAAGGATTGCTCGCGTCGGGTTTGGAGGCACAGACCCCGCTATTGCACGTGTCGATCGTGCAGGCCGAACCGTCATCGCATTCGTTCGACAGCGTGCAGCAACCCACGGCCTTGTCGTGAAAACAGAAGCCCTTCACCTGATTGTTGCTGTAGTAGGTGCAAGTATCGCTCGTGCACACGCTGCTATCATCGAGGCACGGCGCGTCTTTGGCGCATAAGGTTCCCTTGACCGGGCAGACCGTTTCCATGGCGATGTGGTCGAGCCAGACACCCTCAAAGTCGTTCTTGATGCCGGTGGCCGTCTCAAATCGCCACTGCACGTTGACGGTCATGCCGGCGAGCGTGCTCAGGTCGATAGCCACGTGGCGCCATTTACCGCCAGTGGATTTACCGATGGTCGTTGAATCGAACACCTTGCTCGCGCCCTTGTCGCTGATCACGGTGACGGTGAGTACGTCTTTTTCGGGGATGCATTGCGAGGCGCCGTTGACGCTCACGCAGCTCGCGCCGGCGGGACACGGCGTCTTGCAGGAGCCAGCAGGCAGCGTGTCGGCATACATCGGCTCGGCTCCCAGCCAGAGCCAAAAGTGCAGCATGGTCGCTTTGTCTTTGGGCAGGGAAATCCCCTTCGTGGCCAATGTTGCGCTCACGGGGGTAGCGCCTTTTCCCGTTGTGCATCCCGCGGCTGGGTCAGCGGACGTGTCGTAGTTGCCGCATGCGTTGGTGAGATGCAGCGCCTTACTCCCGACCCTGGCCCGCTTATCACTCACCGTCCATGCGACGGCGCCTGGCCCGGAGCCCCCCTTCGCGACGGTACCCGTCAAGTCACCGATGGTGCCCTGTTCGAACCCCAACTTCATGACGGAGACCTTTCCGCTGCAACAGTTGACTACCGGGGTATGCTGGCAAGCGTTCTTGGCGCTATCACACTGATCCAGCGTGCATTCGGCGCCATCGTTGCAATGTTTGTCCTCGCAACAGGTGTCCGGCTTGAGTTGCAAGCCGCACACACCGGCCTGACAGACCGCCTGCTCGCACTTCTTGGCTGAAACTTTGCCATCGCAGTCGCTCGCAGCGCTGCATTCCGGGCCGGCATCTACTGCCGCTCCATCACCTGCGAGGGCATCGGTCCCCGTTGTCACTGTGTCGACAGCAACATCCTGAGTTGAACCGTCACCGACGATACCCGAGTCTGATCCAACGTCGGACACGTCGCCATTGGCAACATCCTTCGCGGCTGGTTTCGACGGTTTGCCGTCGCCGCTACTACATGCCGAAGAGCTCATAGAGATGAGTGCGATCATCAAAGCGCATGTGGCGCGCATCGGGCCTCCCCCAACCGCACAATCTGGCGGTGGTGGCGTCATCGTAGCAGTCGGGGAGACGGCATGCGACCCACCGAGTGGCACACAATCATCGGACACAACAATCGAATACGGACGCTCGACTACGGGCACTTCTGGGTGAACTTCAAATCGTCGATCAGGACGCCCAACGTGCTGTTGGAGACCGAGTCTTTGGTGTCGAACAGAAATTGAATCTTCACTTTCTGGCCGGCCCACGCCTTCAGGTCGAAGCTCAATTCATTCCACTTGTTGGTGCTGAAGCCCTTGCTGCCCTTATACCAGAGTTGGATCTTCTTGCCGCTGCTCGTGATGAGGTAGATGTAGGACTTGTCGTAGCTCGTACCCGACTCCGTCGCCTGATACAGCCACAGACTCAGTTTGGTCGGATTGCCCGCCGGTAGCGTGATCTCCGGTGTCGTCGCGGTGCCGCTGCTCGCGCCAAAATTGTAGTTTTTCGACGCGATATTACCGTAATACAAGACGCCCTTGGCGCTCTTGTACTTAGTCGCGTTGGTCCACAGCTGCCAACCTTTGTCCTTTCCGTCGGTGTTGGCGAGCGTCATGCTCTTGAGGCTTGAGCTGAAGTCATTGCTCCAGAGGTTGGGCTCACAGCAACCTACGACACCAGTCGGTGTGAAATTACAGAAGCCGTTCGACCCGCACTTATCGACTGTGCATTTGCTGTCCTTGTCGTCGCACTCGCTATCAGACTTGCAGCAGACGTCGGTGTGCTTGCACTTGTTGGCCACACACACATCCTGCGTGCACGCCTTCTTGTCATCGCACTCGCCGCTACCGAGGCAGCATCCCGGAATCGGGGTGTGAGTGCAGTCCTTGCCTGCGCCCGGGCACGCATCAACCGTACAGGCATTGCCGTCATCGCAATCGCCCGCGCCCATGCAGCAGTTCTTCTTTTCCGTAAAACTGCACTTGCCGTATTTGCACGACCCAATACTGCAGAGCGTCGGGCTCTTGCAGTCAGCTGATGTCTTGCAGCAACCGGTACCAAATGCGCAGGCACCTTCATTGCAGACGCCGACGCCGCCCTGGCACGACGTAGATGCGGGGACGCACGCTGCGTTGCCGGAGCACTTTTTCGCGTTGCAGCTGGTCTTGATCTTCACATAGTCAATCAAGGTACCCTGCCCCGATTGCGGCTTGCTGGAGTAGCCGTAGATGCGCCCGCGCAGCTTGACTTGGAACTTCTTGCCGGCAAACGCGCTCACATCCTTCTGCCAAATCACCCACCCATCCGTCTTGTGGTTGATGTAGTAGTACTCCTTCTGCGAGTAGTTGCTGTAGCTCGTGATTTGCTTGCCGTCGACCAAGTAGTACAGGTACAGATAGTTCGATGTGGTCTTGTAATTCAGAGCAAACTTCGCTTTGATTTCAAGCGTGTACTGCTGGCCGGCCGGCAACTCAATGACCGGGCTGGTCACGTAGAGGTAGTTCGAGCCGGTCAGCTTGTCGAAGGTCTTCTGCCCCTTGATGCCGTATCTTAGAACCCCGGCGCCGTTCTCTGGCTCAGTCTTGCCACCTGCGTAGGTGCTCTGATGCCACTCCAAGCCCTTGCTGAGCTTCGGGTCCGACTTCCAGCCGTCCATGTCGGAATCAAACTCGAAGACCACGGGCTCTACTGAGCAGCAACCAGGCGCCTTGCTGGGGCTGTGGATGCACTTGCCCTGGTCGCAGGCGTCGATGGTGCACGGGTTGAAGTCGTCGCATTCCGCATCTTGTGAGCAGCACTTGCTCGTGAACGCGCAATCGCCGCCAGCGCACTTGCCAACCAAGCAGGGGTCGGCGCTGACGCATTCATTGTCGGCCTTGCAGCACGTATTGGTGTGCTGGCACGTCGCGCCGGCCTTGGGGCAGTGGTCGATGGTGCAGCTATCTTTGTCATCACAATCGTCGGCCTTCATGCAGCACTCAGGCTTGGGGTTGTGCGAGCAGGTCCCACCAGGACCGCTGCACAAATCGAGCGTGCAGGGTTTGCCGTCGCTGCAGTCCGCGCTGCTGCTGCAGCACTGTTTCTTCACCGTGTGACCGCAAACCGGCAAACCCTTGCTGTCTTTCGACGCAGCACAGACGTCGGTCGAGCAGGCGTTGCCGTCATTGCAGTCGCTGAGTCCGCCACAGCAGCCGGTCCGAATGGACAAATCGTCGATGTAGGCGCCTTCGAAGGCGTTGACGTAGCCATCTAGCGTGTCGAAGGTGAAGATAAGCTTCACTTTCTTGCCAGCCCACTTGCTGATGTCCAGCGTCTGCATCTGCCAGACGTTGTGGGTTGAGCCGCCAATCGTGTCGCTGTGGAAGATCTTCTCGGCCTTGGCATCTTTCTTATCCTCGATCAGGTCGACCTGTAGGTAGTCGTACCCCTTCGTCTCTTCGGTATCGAGGTAGAGCCAAAAGTGCAGCGCTGCCTTCACGCCGTCGTTGCTTGGTACGGTCATGACCGGAGAGGTGGCAGTCGACTTCACGTGTTTGTCGTTCGCGTAGACCTTCGACTTGGGATCGCCGATGTACATGCTCATCTTGCCGCCGGCTTTCCGCGTGTCGCTGAGGTTCCACTTCATGCCGTTGCCGCTGACGTCAGAGATGAGCCAACCCTCGTTTGCGGACTCGAAGGGCACGAGATCGGTGATCGACGTCAGTGCGGTGTTGGATATCGACGGCTTGCAGCTCAGGCAGGCAGCCGCCTTGCTCGCCGCACCTGCTGGGTAGCACGCGACTTTGTCTCCACCTAAATCAACAGCGCAACCGCCGCCAACATTGTACGCGCATTTGCCCTCAGAGCAGGAGCCCGTCGCGCAGGGGATGGTGCAATCACTGTCGGTCTTGCAGGTGCTCGCGTGCTCGGTGATCTTATCGAGCGGCCCGGCGTCGATGGAGATGTCGGGCTGGGCGGTGTCCGGCGCGTTGGTGTCCGGTTGGGCGGTGTCCGGCGCGTTGGTGTCGGCCACGGCGCTGTCGGCCACGGCGCTGTCGGCCACGGCGGCGTCTGCCGTATCTTCAGCGCCAGCGTCGACGGCGACATCTTCCGGTCCTGCGTCGGCTGGACCTGAATCTTCGCTCGCCACGTCCCCCGTCACACCACCGGAATCGGCCTCACCGGCACCCGTGTCCCCGCTCGTGTCACTGCTGTTTGCCGCGGTATCGGGACCGTCGGAGTTCGTTTGTTCCGTGCCACAGCCGAAGCTCAGCGCGAGCACAACGCAGCCAATAAGGATTGAGCGGGTCTTCATAATAGCTCCGGGAGGACGTCAGCGGGGAGCCGGCGTCAGACAGCGGCGGAATGTACCACTTTCGCGGTGAGGCTATCAAATTGAAACCGCCGATCTCGCCGGGTTCTCAACCCGTGTTCCTGGAGGATCCAAAGGGATTCAACGCCATGGTAGATTTGGTGGTCGTAGCGAAATACTGTTGTGACGCTGCAATGGGTCCAAGGGTGGCACCACCGATCAAGCCCTCGGCGATATGTGGCGGCGCGGAATGAAGCCAATCGCGGGCGGGGCAGCGAAGAACTGCGCGCGACGGCTAGAACTCCACAATCCACGCCGCGCTCAGGCGCCAAGCCGCCGTGGCGCTGGCCCCGTCTCTTCCGGCGTCAAATGCTGGCCCTGGGGCAAAGTAGCTGAACTGCAGGACACCACGCCCGGCGGTGCCGAAGCCCCAATCTACCCGACCTGCGGGCTCGATGCCGAGGAAGGAAGCCTTGCCCGGGGTCGCGCCAGACTGTGATGCGCCTGCGATGAGGCAACCGATCTCAAGTGCGCGGCCTAAGGATGTGCTCCCGAGCGATAGCCGCCACGAAGGGCGTGCGTACCAAGCATTCGCCACGGCGCCGATGACCTCACGAAACAACAGGCCATCGACAAGCATACCGCGATGGGCGGCTACGCCCGTGACGAAAGAGCGATGAACGAGTTCTTTCGAGTTGGGGTCAAGAACCGTCAGGTTGGCCTGATCGAGCACACCGAACCCACCCGCGTCGTCGCCGCTTGCCCAGCCGGCCCGAAGTCCGAAGCGATGAGTGCCGGTCGTCAAACTGAGGCGCGTGGCGATCGCCCCGCCGACAAACGTGGTGCTGGTATCCGTGCTGGGCAAGGCGTCGGTATTGTCGACGGTGGCGACCCGCAAAAGGGCCTCTCCCTCAGCGTGAAAGACGCCGGCTTTCGTGGTTGTACGCCAGGAAACAGTCCCCTGTGGCACGATCAACAGCGCGTCCCGTGGGACCAACTGGCTGCAGTTGCCCGTCGACAGGCAGGCTGCATCGAGATCTGGGTTGTCTTCGTGCTCCATGCGCAGTGCCACGGACTGATCTTGATAGGAGACTGCGACCCCCCACCGCAGGCCATCGGATGTTGGCGACGGAGCGCCGCCCTCCACCTGGGCGAGGTAGCGGATGACGTCTGCTGAGTCTTGCAGCCCGTAGCGTAAAGCGCTGTCCTCCGGGCCCTTGCTGGTGATGGGCAACGTGCCCATTGTGTCGCGTGAAAGCCCGAATTTCAGCCCGAATAGCTTGGCCGTGAGCCCAACCCGATCGACGTCAGACTGAAAATCCGATAAGCGATCGCGGCCGTCGTTGCGCCACAGACCGAGACCGAAATGGTCACCGACGCGCCCAATCGTGAGTTTCGCCAGACCAAAGAGATCGAATGTACCCCAGGCCCGCCGAACCAAGACCAAATCGGACCACGCTGAGCCTCCCATCAGGCCCACCAGCGGACCTGAGCCCACTGCGGGAGTGGCGCCGCTCAACAGTCCGCCAGACACGTCGATCTGGGCATGGATCTCAGCGAGCGCGCCAATAAACAAGGTTGGATTAAGCCGAAGACGGGCGTCGGCCAAGCCCACGTCGCCGCCGGGAGCGCTGCCAGCGATACGACTGACCGAGCCTGGCATGCCGCCCTGCCCCAGCCCTGGGTTGGAGAGCCACTGCCCGCGCAGGCGGCTCCAGCCAGCCAACTGCAAGTGGACAAACGGAGCGCTTGCTGCCGGTGAGGCCGGGGCGATGGCGTCGACGGATGGCCCGGCCTCGGCGCTCTTGGTGGGCGTAATCTTGCCCGCCACGCCCGATCCGCTGGCGGCAGTCGCCTGATTCGGCGCGATGCACAGCAGGAGGAGGCCGACAGTCCATGCAGCGACTCGCCGCGATGATGGCGGGGAGAGGAGGGCTGCAGTTGCGCGTTTTCGCGGGGACATCAAGAAAGCTCCAGGAGCGGTGGGGCGCGGAGTGTAGAGAAGCGGCGAGCGAAGCGGAAGGGGGGCAATCAGAACAGTCGGGCGAGTGTGGAACGACTGTTGCTGGCGGGATCAACCGTCAAGGTTGATCGAGCCCTGGACGCTGATAGATCGACAGAATTGGAACGCCCTCCGAGTGCACCTGGGCGATGGGTGCAACCGTACCAAAGGCCTGCTGGCATTCGAGTTCGTAGTCGTCGTGAGCACGCTGATGATGGAAGAAACCGAGCTTCGCTTCGGCTGGCTTGTTGGCGTAGCTGAGGTCCCTGCGAAACCATCCCTCGCGCTGATACATGCGAAACGCGCCCCACGCGCTGTTGTGGAACCAAATCCGAGCGTTCTTTGGCGCCCGGCGGTTGACCTCAGCGAGGCCGTCGCGGGTCGCGCCGCCCCAGAATTGGCGCTGCATTCCGGCCAAGGCTGCCCCGGGCAGGCCGCCGATGAGCTCGTTGTGATAGAGCGAGCCGTGTGGATGTACGTCGCGCGTTGCCTGAGCCGCTGGTAGAGCAACCAGCGCCGCCAGTAGCCACGCGCCAACCAAGGCCCGGCGCCGGGGCCAGGTAGCCGCCGTGACCAACGCCCAAGCAGACTCCAGCGCGCGCCCGCCGAGCAACAGCATGAACGGGTAGGCCAAGAACCAGTGCTTTGTGCCGCCAAACACCGGCGTGCTCGGCATGGCGATGAGGACGATAGGCCAAATCGTGCTCATCAACACCAACCGATCGAAACTGCGTGCGTCGGCATCGGCGGGTGATTGGGAGGGATGTGGCCCGCCCTGTCGCCGCAGCACCTGCACCAGAGCCGCCCCTTCTCGCCAAGCGGCGATGCCCATCCCGGTGAGGGCCGGCACCAGGAGCGTCAGCGGCCAGGTGAGTAGGGTCAGGACCCATGGCAACGCAAAGGGAAACGGCGGGTAGGCCAAGACGCGACCGAAGTAGACCTGCATGTAGTGTTCGTGATGCAGGTGAAACTCAATCCACTTGAGAAAGTTGTCGAGGGTATCGACCCACAACAACGGCCATCCGGCGATGAGAATCGAAAAACCGACCGGCACCATCACAAACCACGCGACGGGCATCGGAGGGAGTTGTAGACGCGCAACGGCGGCGATGGCCACGAGGATGACGGCGAGTGCGAGGACTTTGGACACGGCCAATGCGGCGAGTGCGATGGCCAGCAAGATGAGGGGCTGAATCAACGCGCGATAGTTCAACTTGCCGAGAGATGGCATGCGCAGACTGAATCGGCCCTCGGCAAGACCATCCCAGGCCCAGTGGGCCATGAGCGGAATCGGAAAGAACAGGGCGTTGTGCTTGGTCAGAAGCGAGAGCCCCCATAAGACGCCGACGGCCACGACCCAGCTACGGTGCTGCAGGGAGCGATGATAGACGACGGTGGTAGCGAACAAAGCCGCGACGATGGTGAGGTCAAAGCAGGCGAGGTGGGCGTGGTAAAACACCCGTGGAATGAGGATGAAGCCAACCGCGGCGAGCGCGGCAAATGGCCGGCCCATCGCACGGCGCCTCCCTTGCCGCTGCCATGGCCCAAACGCGCCACCGAAAAAGCCGCGGGCAGTGAGCCAAATCAGCCACACCAACAGGGCAGTGAACAGGGCGCCCGGCGCACGCATGGCCGCTGACTCGCTCAAGATGGTGGACTTTCGCTCCTCAAGGGCCTCACAACCTGTGCGATAGATGACACCGTCTGCCGGCCCAGGCGCATGGCAAGCGGCGTCGAAGGACTTGAGTTGATGGCCGGGGTCGAGCGTCACGGTCGCAGACCAGCGGGTACGTTCCGTCACTTCGCCGGCGGCCAGAACCCGCGGACCGGGATCGGGGGCAGCACCAACAACCTGCGGCCGCAAGATCTGCGCTCTGGCTCCCTTGTCGAAGCCATGAGCGGCTCCGAGCCCGGAGACACGAACGGTGATGGCATCCTTGTCTTGTCGAAACCGCCCTGCGGGCCGCAGCTTTCTACCGAAGATTCGCCATGACCAGCCAAACAGGATCTTGTTGAGCGGCGGATGCTCGGCGTTGTTGTGCCAAACATCCAAAATACGTTTTCGCTGCAAAGCGCTGTCGCGGGAGGGGCCAGCCTCTTCGACGTCGACAAACCAGTCTTGATAGGTCTCCGCGTGCCTAAAATAGAACGCCTCGTCGCGCACGAACCCCATGTCGTTGCTGCCGACAAGAGCCAAGAGCGTTCCGATCAGGAGGATCAAACCGATCCCATGATCCAGCCAGCGGCCGGTAGGTTTGGGGGCTTGCATGGGTGAGTTCAATCCGACGTCTTCGTCTTCGTTGGGCCCGAAACTAGCCCGTATTTACGCGCCAATCGACGGAAGTGCTTCCGGTCGACATCCGCTTCTCGGGCCGCCTGGCTCAGGTTGCCTGAGTGCTTGGTCAATAGCGTCTCCAGGTACTCCTTCTCGAACGACGCCAACCACGACTCCTTCGCCAACTTGAAGGTGCGGTCAGCGTGCACTGGCACGACCGGCGCCCGCAATGGCTCCGTGGCCTGCTTGGCGCCGCGACTGCGGCTCACCCGTACGCCAGCGATGTGATCCGGTAGGTCTTCGAGCTGCACAAACTCGCCGTCGGCAAAACTGCACGCGCGCTCGACCACATTGGCTAACTCGCGCACGTTGCCCGGCCACTCGTAGCGCATCAGCGCCTCAAGGGCGGCCGTTGCGATGCCCTTGACCCGCTGGCCATCGGCGATGCGGTTGAAACTGCCGGTTTTTAAGATGTGGCGCACCAGCAGCGGGACGTCCTCTCGGCGTTCGCGCAGGGGAGGCAACTGCAGCCGCACGACACTCAGCCGATAGTACAGATCTTCCCGAAAACGCCCGGCTTCGACCTCGTCGGCCAGCGTACGGTTGGTGGCCGCGATGATGCGTACGTCGATCTTGATCGGCCGATTTCCGCCAACGCGGCGAATCTCGCGCTGCTCCAATGCGCGCAGCAATTTGGGCTGCAGGTCGAGGGCCAACTCGCCGATCTCGTCTAGAAAGATGGTGCCGCCATGGGCCATCTCGAACAGCCCCTGCCGCCCCGCCAACGCGCCGGTGAACGAGCCCTTCTCGTGACCGAAGAGCTCCGACTCGATCAGGTTTTGCTGAACGGCCCCGCAGTCGAACACGATAAACGTGTTGTTCGCCCGGCTCGAGTATTGATGCACGGTGCGTGCGACGACTTCCTTGCCGGTCCCCGTCTCACCTTCGAGCACCACGGTGACCCCGGTCGGCGCGATCTTTTCGATGACGCCGAACAGTCGCCGCATACGCTCGGACTTGCCGACAATAGGCCCTAAGGATTGACGTTGGCTCGGGGTGATCTCCACCCGCTGGCTGAGCAACGAAAATCGAAGTTGTGTGCCGCCCAGCCGGATGGAGCAGCCGCTCTTGAGATAGGCCGTACGCACGCGGACGTTGTTGATGTAGGTGCCGTTGGTGCTGCCGACGTCTTCCATCAGAAAGTCATCGCCATCTTGAAAGACGCGGGCGTGCTCACCGCTGACTTTGTCGTCGTCGATGACCAGATCGTTGTCGTCGCTGGATCCCAACGTGACCGAGGGCTGATCGAAGATGTACTCAGCGACGGATCCGTCGATGCCAACGCGCACCAGCTTGCAACGGCGCAGCGTCACAGCGGTCGCTAACAGGTCGGTGCTCACGAGCTCTCCTCGGGTTGGGGTCTGATTGCCCTACCGCATCGGACCGCCAGACTCGCCGCGCCAATCGCTGGGGTCAAGGAACCCCAGTCCCGAGGGGGCCCTGACGAAGCTCCGCATGCGCTTATGGCTTGAAAAACCGCCGTTTATTCTTCAATTGAGCTTGTCGAGCACGCCTTTTTGACCGAGCGCTGCGAAGTCCATACCCCAAGCGACGGCGACGTGGATGGTGACCCCACCCCAGATGCTGCGGGTGTCCATGGCCAACACGCCCAGTGTGATGCCAGCGATGATGCTACCGAGGCATTCGGGCAGGGGTTTGCCGTAGTGAATCATGCAGTAGGGAATGGCCATCGTGAGCACCGCCATCGACCCCATCTCGGCCGCCAAGCCGCGCAGCACGAACCCGCGGAAGAAGAACTCGAGGGCGAAGAACTGAACACCGTACGCCGCCTCCCAGATCAGGAGATCGGCCCAGCCCTGTTGGTTCTTGTAAAATGGGTACTGCATCGCGAAGTCCGGAGAGCCCGCGAACACCAAAATGAGCAGGCCCACCGGCAAGAAGAGCAAACCGTAGATCGGTAAGTGACGAACGTAGTTCCGGGGCTTGAGATAGAAGTCGCTGAGCGTCAGCCCAAAAACTTGCCGCACGATGAGACCAGGCACCACGAAGTAGCAGAGGAAACACCCCATGACCCAGGAGCAATTCACCATCAGGCGGTGATAGCGGTACATCAACTCACGAACGCCGTCCCCCGCGATCAGGCCACCCAATTCACAGAGTGTCGACGCAAAGGCCGCCTGTACCGTGCGATCCATCACGACGAAGCGTAGAAAGACGAGCATCAAACAGGTGGTGATCACGGTGACAAAGGCGCCCTGGCGCGCGGACAAACGGCCGACACGTTGGCCCTTGTAGGCGCTGTCGATGCGATCCCAGGGGGCGACGATGACCTCGGCGATGAATCGGCGAACGATTCCTGATGCCTTGGGCGCGTCGGTTACGGCGCTCATATTCGATGTCCTCCAAAACGATGGGCCGGGAGTGTGGCGCCGCTCGCCGAAAAGAAAAAGGCCCGAAGGCCGGATTGCACGCGACGACCGTGAATTGTCACGACTGGGCTACCGATGCAAAGCGACTGGGTTTGCCACACGCCATGAGACGCAGGATGTCCCATGGCGGCTTGTCGACCCACACCGATTGTGCTTGCCTGCACCGCGATGAACTTTGACCTCTTCCAAGCCGAACAAGCCCAAGCAGAGACGGACCGCCTCACCGCGGGCCTCAATACCGAGCAGGCCCGCGCCGTGACGACCACGGAGGGACCGCTGCTGGTCCTCGCTGGCGCTGGCTCCGGCAAGACCCGTGTGATCACCCACCGCATCGCCTATCTGGTCGAGCGCTGCGGGGTGCCGCCGTGGCAGATTCTAGCGGTGACGTTCTCCAACAAGGCCGCGGGCGAGATGCGTGAGCGGATCGAGTTGCTGTTGGGAGAGGCGTCGGCGGACCTTTGGTTGGGCACCTTTCACCGCATCGGTGTGCGACTTTTGCGCAGCTTCGGCAAGCACGCCGGGCTGGCGAGCAGCTTCGGTATCTACGACCGTGATGACTCCCAACGCATGATCAAGCGGTCGATGGCGGCGCTGAATATCGATGACAAGCAGCTGCGACCTCGGACGGTCGCGAGCTACATGGACCGGGCCAAGAATCGCCTGCAACTGCCCGATGACCCAGACTTGCCGCGCAGTGATCGCACCGAGCTGAAGTGCGCTGAGATCTACGCTCGCTATGAAGCTGAGATGCGGCGCGCCGACGCGGTCGACTTCGGTGATCTGCTCATGCGGCCTGTGCAGGTGCTCAACGATGAGCCGACGCTGCGGGAGCATTGGGGCCGGCGTTTTCGCTATGTGTTGGTGGACGAGTTTCAGGACACCAACCACGCACAGTACGAGCTGCTACGTCTGCTGACAGCGGGGAGCGGCAACCTGTGTGTCGTCGGCGATGATGACCAGAGCATCTACTCGTGGCGCGGCGCGGAAGTGCAAAACATCCTGAGTTTTCCGGACCGTTTTGCTGGCGCAACTGTGGTCAAGCTCGAACAGAACTACCGCTCCACCGACGTGATCTTGGCGGCCAGTGGCGCGCTGGTTCGCCAGAATCGGACCCGGCACGACAAGACCTTGTGGACGGACCAAAAAGGGGGCGATCTCATCGCGATCCACGAGGCCAACAGCGACAGCGACGAAGCCGATTGGATCGCCCAACGCATCGAGGCGCTGCGGGGGGAGTACTCCCTCAGTGAAGTTGCGATCTTCTACCGCACCAACGCCCAGTCCAGGTCGCTGGAAGAGGCGATGGGGCGCTATCGTCTGCCGTACGTGCTGATCGGCGGGCTCAGGTTCTACGACCGCGCTGAGGTCAAAGATCTACTGGCGTACTGCAGGCTGGCCCTCAATCGGGATGACACCGCGTCTTGGCTACGGGCGGTGAACACGCCAAAACGCGGAATCGGCAAGACGACCGTTGGCCGTGTCGAGGCCATCGCTTCGGCGCAGAGCATCTCAGTGCCCGAAGCGGCGCGGCGCATGGTGTCGAGCCACGAGCGCTTCCGCGGTAAGGACAAGCTGTCGGTCTTTGTCGAGTTGATGGCGCGAATCAGGCGCTTGATCGACAACATGAGCGCCGATGATGCCGGCGGCAGAATCCTCGAGATGAGCGGCCTGCGGCGCGCGCTGCAACAGGAACAGAGCCTGGAAAACGAGTCTCGCCTGGAGAATTTGGCGCAGCTGGTCACCGCCATGGGTGAGTACGCCCAGAGCGCCCCTGATCCGACTCTCGGCGGCTACTTGGAGCAAGTGGCGCTAGTCACCGCCGTGGACAGACTCGACGGCGAGCGGGAAGTGCTGTCGATGATGACCATGCACGCCGCAAAAGGCCTGGAATATGACGTGACCTTTGTGTGCGGACTGGAAGATGGGCTGATGCCGCACGGCCGCCCAGGGACGGAGCTGCGAGACACCGAGGAAGAGCGGCGCCTGCTCTATGTTGCGATGACCCGCGCCCGCAAGAAGATGCACCTCAGCTACGCCCGCCTGCGCTGGCGTTTTGGCGAGCAGCAGCTACAGACGCCATCGCCATTTCTGACCGCAATTCCAAGGGATTTGCTGGATCGACAGGGTGGACGCCGTGGTGGATTTGGGCGCGTGGCGCGGGTCGGCGGAAGTTGGCAAGCGCAAACAACTCGCCCGTCTAGGTCCTGGCCCAAGCGGGCTACGCGATCGATTCAGAGAGACGACGGCACTGTCGTTGAACAAATCGCAGAGCGAACGGAAACCGAAGAAGTCGTGGTGCAGCGGCAGGGCACCATGGCCGCCGGCAGCCAGGTTAAACACAAAACATTCGGCGCAGGTCAGGTGATCGATGTCGCCGGATACGGCAAGTTGGCCCGGGTAACGGTGCGATTTCGCACGGTCGGCGTAAAGAAGGTGCTCGCGCGTTTTCTGCAAACCACCTAGCGCGGCCTAAGCTGTCCGGGACCAGGAGGCCCAAGTGACCCAGAGATCTCTACAAGTCCAGTACTTTGCCTCCGCGCGTGATGCGGCGGGCGTGCACGATGACGCCTTCGATTTTGTCGATGGCGAGTCGATCGCGGAGTTTCGTCTGCGTTTGGCAGCCCGCCACCCCCCACTGGGGCGAATCTTGCGGTCGTGCCGACTGGCCCAGGGCGATAGTTTCGCCCGTGAAAAAGATCTGATGGTCCCAGGGGCCGAAATCGCCGTGCTGCCACCCGTTTCTGGCGGCGCCGGAGCGGCCATAGCGCCCTCGCGAGCCCAGGTGGTAGAGCGCGTGGTCGCGGTCGGTGAAGCGACTGGGCTCCTGGAGACCAAAGGTGCAGGCGGTATTTGTACGTTCACCGGTATCGTGCGCGATCATAGCCAGGGCAAACAGGTGGCTTTTTTGGACTACGAAGCCCACGTCCCGCTAGCTGAAAAGGAGCTAGAACGCATTGTTGCCGAGGCGATTGCGCTGCACGGGCTGGTCGACGCGCGGGCGATTCATCGCATCGGTCATCTGGAAATTGGTGAAGTGGCGGTCGACATCGCGGTCAGTAGCGCTCACCGTGCGGAGTCATACGAGGGCTGTCGCCACATCATCGAAGAACTCAAAAAATCTGTGCCCATCTGGAAAAAAGAGACCGACACCGCCGGAAGCTCCTGGGTCACGCCTACCCCGTAGCTGCGTGACTAAAATCACGATCGCAGCGCGCTGCTCGTTTTCTTTTCTATTCGGGAGCTACAAACGCCCCCAGTCGCGGCAAGCCGCGAGTTCCCATCCCAGCAGACTGCTCCGTGTCAGGAGTGCTTCCCCGAAGAACAGAGAAGAAGCACAGGCTGCCAGCGAGCTAACCGCCAAGAGAGTTGAATGAACGTTGCTGTTACTGGTGGTGCCGGCTACATCGGATCACATGCCGTCCAACACTTGGCCAATGCAGGACATCGGGTCGTCGCAATCGACAACCTGTGCACGGGTCATCGACAAGCCATTGATCCCCGCGCGACGCTGGTCGAGCTCGATCTGCGGAACACGCAAGCCGTCAGAGACGTGCTGGAGCGCTATCAGATCGAAGCTGTGTTGCATTTCGCAGCCATCAGCGTGGTCGGCGATTCGGTGCACCAGCCCCTCGCCTACTGGGACAACAACGTCGGCGGTGCCATGAGTTTGCTCACCGCCATGGCGAGCGCAAAGGTTCATAAGCTCGTCTTTTCGTCGACCTGCTCGACCTACGGCGAGCCCAAACAGATGCCCATCTCGGAGAGCGCGCCACAGGAGCCGCAAAACCCCTATGGCCACACCAAGCTGGCGATCGAGCGATTGATTCGCGACTACGCCCGCGCTGAACCTCAATTCGGCTACACCATCCTGCGCTACTTCAATGTTGCCGGCTGCGACATGAGTGGCCGACTCGGCGAAGATCACCGCCCCGAGACGCATCTGATCCCGCTGCTGCTGCAAGCGGCGGCAGGGGTTCGGGACAGCATCTCGATCTACGGTACCGACTACGACACGCCCGACGGCACCTGCATCCGCGACTACCTACACGTCGATGATCTAATCAGCGCCCATGAACTCGCCCTGAACCAGCTTCGCCATGGGGCCGGTGATGCGATGAATCTGGGACTCGGCAAGGGCTTTTCAGTTCGCGAGTTGGTCGACGTGGCTCGTTCGGTCACCGGCGTCGACTTCACCGTGCATGAAACCGCGCGGAGAGCGGGAGATGTGCCGGTGTTGTAC
>JAGSHB010000107.1 GCA_023954815.1 Myxococcales bacterium
CCTCCTCAATCGGAAGGCGAAGGACGTACTAGGCATTAGCGACGACGACGGTGTCGGGATCAACTGGTTCGACGCGTGCATTCCGTCCTACACGCGGGCCCAGATCTCCGGCGTTTTTCGCTCCTTGCTCACCGATCGCGGCTCTGAATACACCACGCTGCAGAGTCCGATCATTGGCAGTGACGGTAGCGAGCGCCTTATCGCGTGGAGCAACGTGGTGCTCCGTGCGGATGAGCAAGGCGATGTGATCGGGCTGTTGAGCTCAGGTACGGACATTACAGACGTCTTTCATACGACGGCCGCGCTAGAGACATCGCAGCAGCAGCTCGACGAGATGAAGTACGCGCTCGACCAGGCGTCGATCGTCGCGATTACGGATGTGAAGGGCCGCATCACCTACGTCAACGACAAGTTCTGTGAGATTTCGCGCTACACGGCGGAGGAGTTGCTGGGCCAAGATCACCGTATTTTGAATTCCGGCCATCACGGCAAGGCCTTCATGAAGAACCTGTGGACCACCATCGCCAGAGGCAAGGTCTGGCGCGGCGAGATTCTGAACCGGCGCAAGGACGGCGGTCACTATTGGGTCGACACCACCATCGTACCTTTCGTGGGCCAAACGGGGCGCCCCTATCAATACGTGTCGATTCGCACGGACATCACCAACCGAAAGCGTACAGAGAAGGCGCTGCGTGAGAGTACGGCCCTCGCTAGGCTCGGTGAAATGGCCAGCGTGGTCGCCCACGAGGTGAAAAACCCATTGGCGGGCATTGGCGGCGCGTTGCAGGTCATCGTCCGACGGATGGAGGAGGGCTCGGCGGAACGCATGGTGATCGGGGACATCCTCAAGCGCATCGAGCTGCTCAACGACACCATGGAGGACCTGCTCGACTACGCGCGACCGCGGAACCTGCGCGTCAGTGAGGTCAACGTCGAAGACCTGCTGCACAGCGTTCAGCGGCAGGTGGAGGCGGACCCCCGCTTCGGCGACGTGACACTGGAGGTCGCCTGCGAGCCCGATGGTCATCCGCTGCGGGTTCCCCTAGATGAACGGCATATGGCCGCCGCGCTGCTCAATCTGGCGATCAACGCGGCCCAGTCCATGCGGAGCGGCGGCAAGGTGCGGCTCAGTGGGCGTGTACGCGGCGACATGTGCGAGCTGATGGTCTCGGACAATGGCCCAGGCATCCCGGAAGAGCTGCGGGCCAAAATCTTCGAGCCCTTCTTCACCACTCGGCATCAAGGGACCGGCTTGGGGCTGGCGATTGTGCAGCAAACCGCGGTGCGGCATGGCGGCGAGGCCCGGCTGCACTGCCCGGATGCAGGCGGCACCGAAGTGGTGATTGCGATCCCACGCGCACGCTGAAATCCGCCACGAGTGCCCAAGGTGGGGGATATTCCCCGATCGGGTGGGGAATATTCCCCGGCGGGTGTAGGTCGCCGCACAAAGTGGACGCTCCCCACACAAGTTGTGGGCACCACTAAGTGCCCGTCATACAAGGACCCACAATCTTTTTTACAAGGTATTTTTTCAGCTGGCACGCAAGTTGCTCTTAGGTAGGCCGCGACACAGGGAACTCACCTCCTCCGCCCCGTTGTCCCACCTAAGGAGTCTCATCATGGCCAGTGCAACTCACAGCTACGACCGCCGCCGCAACGACAACGCGCTCGAGTCGTACATGCGCGAAATCAACCGCCACGCGCTGCTGACGCGCGAAGAGGAGATGGAGTTGGCCCAGCGCTACTTCGTCAACAAGGATGAAAAGGCCAAGCAGAAGCTCATCAACAGCAACCTGCGCTTCGTGGTGAAGGTGGCCTACAAATACAGCAGCTACCGCCTCGACATGATCGACCTCATCCAAGAGGGCAACGTCGGTCTCATCACGGCTGTGGAGCGCTTCAACCCAAATCACGGCAACCGCCTGCTCACCTACGCCGTCTGGTGGATCAAGGCGACGATTCAGTCGTACATCTCGGGCCAATGGGCGTTGGTTCGCGTGCTGCCCTCCTCGCAGCAGCGCCGTCTGCTCTTCGGTCGTCACCGTGACGTCTCGGGTGACACCATGCGTGCAGAGAAAGATGAGGCTGCGTCGACGACCGACCGTGCCAAACGTGAGGAGACAAACAAGCGCGCCAAGAAGTCGAAGAAAGCGAGCCTGGGTGACGTGGCGCGCTGGCACAAGACGGCAAACGCTGCCCGCCGGTACATGGATCTCGACGGCGCGGTCGTGGCGGACGGCCGTCTAACCCTCGGCGAGACCCTGGCCTGCCCGACCGGCTCGGCCGAGCAGCACTACGCAAACGCCGAGCTGCTCGCTGTCACCCGGGAGCGCATCGACCTGGTGCGCCAGCGCCTCAACGACAAAGAGCGCGCCATCCTCGACCTGCGCATGCTGGCCCATGAGCCCGCCACGCTGCAGCAGCTGAGCGACAAGTTCGGCATCTCTCGTGAGCGCGTGCGGCAAGTTGAAGCCGCCATCAAGCGTAAGCTCGCCCGCAAGCTTCGCCCGGTGATGGCTGCTGCTTCTTGATTTGGTGCGCACAGAGGCAGCGACGCCGAAGCTTGAGGAGCCCAGCGGCCGCCCGCATGTTGGCGCTCAGAACCCAATCTTCCGCATCGCAAAGCGTGGCAACGACCGAATAACCAACATCACCCAGCGCCACATCATCGGCGTGTAGACCAGGGGCTCGCCCCGGTCGATGGCCCGAACGACGCGCTTGGCCACCGGCTCCGGATCCCCGGCAAAGGGGGGCGGCTTGAGTCCCGCGGTCATGCCCGTACGCACGAATCCCGGCTTGATACACACCGTCGTCATGCCTTCGGCGCGGTACTTGTGGTCCATCGCTTCGAGGTAGTAGCTCAGCCCCGCCTTGCTCGCCCCGTACAGCGCCACCGGCTTGCGCCCACGGTCGCCCGCCACCGAGCTGAGGACACACAGCGTGCCGCCGCCGTCAGCCAATAGCAGGGGCCTGGCGTGCTCGCAGAGCAAGATGGTGCCGGTGAAGTTGGCTTGCAGCAGGGACTCGGTGAAGGAGAGGTCCGCTTCGAGTTGGTCCTGCGTGCCGAACATTCCAGCGGTGATCACGAGACAATCGACTTTGCCCAGGGCCGCCTTGGCCGCCGCGAGGGCAGGTGCGAACGTGCTGGCATCCGTGAGGTCGCACAGCGCCGTTCCGACCTGCTCTTTGTGCCCCCGGGCCACCAGGTCGGCAGCGGTCTTTTCAAGTTGATCCGCGTTGCGACCCAGCACAAACAAGCGGTCTCCGCGCGCGGCGAGCTCTCTGGCAATGGCTCTCCCGATGCCGCGAGTCGCGCCGACGATGATGGTATTCATGCTGCTCCGCTGGGGCTATCGCCCAGAAGTCGAACGCTCTGAGCGCTGGCAAATCGCAATTGGGGGTCCCACTTTGCCCGAGCCTCGCGGAACGCATCCAAGCGCGGCTCCATGGCGGCAAAGTCGTCGGCCGTTGTGAACCGGTCCTTCGTCAGATAAACGCGGCCACCGACGCCGATAACCAGCTTGTTCAACGTCGCCACAACCTCGGCTGTACCTGATTTGACGGGGATATCGACGGCGATGGACGTGCCCTTGGTCGGAAAGCTGAGGAGACCCTGCCCTTCCGGCCCGCAGTCCTTCATCACGCACAGAAAAGACGCCGCGCCGGTCTGGGTCAACGCCTCCATGAAGCGTACGACCGCACCCATGCCCGCTGCGTCCGGGATGACACACTGATACTGGGTAAAACCGCTCTTGCCGTAGGCGCGATTCCAGTCGAGCACCCGGTCAAGGGGGTAGTAGAAGGTCTCTGGCGTGACGATGCCGTGCTTGTGGCGGGGGATGTGGCTGCGATAGACGCCGAAATTGAACAGCCCCATGGTCAGCGGGTTGAGCGCCCAGGAGGGGGCGTCAATCGGCACGGCGACCTCGGCGTTCCACTTCGGGAAGGTCTTCGGGGCGAGGTCCGGCTGGGCCCAGCGCCCGTAGTAGACAATGCCGCGGCCCATGTGCTTGCCGCGCTTGAGGCAGTCGATCCAGCTCATGGTCATCGGCCACGTACGGCTGACTTCCTTGAGCCGCGCCACCAGACTCTCCAAGTCACCGACCTGCTCGGTGTGCTGCTCGATCCAGGGCGACGGCACCGGGGTCATCTGCACTTCGACTTCCAAGATGGCGCCGGTCCACCCCATACCGCCGACGGTCGCCCAAAATAGGTCGGCGTGCTGCGTTTGAGTGACTTCGAGCAAGCGACCATCCGCGACCCGCATGCGCAGGGCGCGGACGTGATGGCCGAAGCAGCCGGCGACGTGGTGATTCTTACCGTGCACATCGCTGGCGACCATGCCGCCGAGGGTCACGAATTGGGTGCCCGGACTCACGGGCGAAAACCAGCCATGGGGCAGGAGCATGCGGTTCATCGTGTAGAGGGACAAACCCGCTTCCGCCCGTAGAACGCCCGTCTGTGGGTCCCAGGCCAAAATGCGATTGGCCAGGGTGGTGTTGATAGCAATGGGGCCTGCCGGGAGGCTCGAGTCCCCATAGGAGCGACCGAGCCCGCGACAGAGCGTGGGCTCCGCGCTCAGACGCTCCAGATCTTCGCCAAAACGCTCCACACCGCGTCCACCGATACGGCCCCAAGGCTCGATCGTGGGCTGGTCGCCGCTCGGCGCCAGGGCTGTGGATTCGGTCGTGCGCAGACCTGTGGACGCCATCGGAGACCTCTCAGCGGGACGCGCGGGCGATGAAGCACGCGCTCAGGGCGTTTGCGTCCCGGCGGCACGATAGGACTGTCGACAAGGCAATGCAAAACGGCGCTCGGCGCGCGCAATCAAGTGCGCGCACCGGCCAGGTTCCCAGCCAGAACTGGAGGAGCCAGAACCGGAGAAGCTAAACCTGGAGGCGTTCGAGCTGCTCGTCGTTCTTGCGCAGGTCGGTCCAGGTCGTGATGCCCACTTCCAAGGAGCCGCTCTCTGGCAGAAAGCCCACGTGCAGCAACCAACGAGCGCTGGGCAAGCCCTTGCGCGTCAGCGTACCCACCCGGCTCTTCAGCACGTCCGCGACGGCCGACCGCAACTGCGGAAACCACTCGCTGACCTTGCGCGGGATGGGATGCAGCTCCGCGAAGACGACAGTCGGGGCCTCGTCATCTGCCCACGGACAGCCTTCGGGGTCGATGACCCGCTCGGCGCGTGGGTGGAATTGCACGGTACCCAGCTGAACATACTCTTCGCCGGCCGAATCTCCGGCCTTTTTGCGACCAGCCCGCTGGGACTGGCGATGTTCAGGCGGGTCGGCGACCACAGAGCCTGTAAATTGTACAGAGAGGTAGACCTTCTGCCTCTCCCCCACCGGAACGACCGCCTCGAGGTCGCCATAGCGAACCACGTGGTGGAGATCTCGGGGGTGCTTCTCTCGCGAGACGTGTTGCACGATCATGCGGCCAGCGTAGCAAAGTGCGACATAGCGTCAAGGGACAGCAGCGCCACCTGCTACCGCTGAAGACCGAATGCAGCGGCAAGGACCGTGCGAGTGAATCGGGCGCGGAGATAGAAGCCGCGGGCCTGCGCCATAGTTGGCCTGCCCTCGCGGTCGACAGCCGGGGCCAATTCGCGTGCTGTGGCGCCCTTAGGGCGGAGCTGTAAGGCGTCGCCAATGGACGCATCCAACTCGGAGAGGCCCCCGAGCATGATCCGCTCCATGATGTCCTGCCAATCTCGTCGGAGCGTCGCTTCTTCCTCCACGGACGGACGCCACAACAGCGGCGAGCCGATTTGGCGCGCTCCCGGCGGCACGCCAGGCTCGGTGAGGATGGGGATCCACAGCACACACTGCAGCTTGCACTGGACGGCTGACCCCTCCCAGGGCTGCTCGGCGGCGTCTTGCAGAGAGGCGCGTGTGACCCAGGTCGACTCGACGGGACGGCCGTCTGCACGGATGGGAATCGTCTTGAGCTCGACGCCTAGGTTGTCAAAATCGGGCCCTTGGTGGTGGTTGTCGGGCGCGCCCAGGGCGGCTTCGAGCAGCTGGCCGATGTACCCCTTGGCGCGACGCAGATCGGGCGGCACGTCCCAGTCGAGCGAGGCGGCAACGTCGCCGACCGTCCAGCCGGACAGCTCAATGGCGCGGGCCATTAGCTCATCTATCGTCTGGGGTGGGTCGATTAGGGGCATCGGATAGCGGTGGGGCTACGCCTGAGCGGTCGCGGCCATGACGGACGAGGCCGGGCGGAGATTGACGGCGCGTCGGGTCATCTTGAACTGCCGCAGATCCCACACTGGGCCGGCGACGAAAGAGAGCGGATCGTCTGAAAATGCCGGCGCGCCCTTCTCGAAGGCGGCGTGGCCGACCAGATTCAAGACCCAACCGACGCTGAAGCTCGTTGCCGAGATAAACCACAAAGGCCGCGGCGGCGACGAGAGCAACAGGCCGAGGGCCCCGCCGGCAATCATGGGGATGCCGACCACATGGAGCCCACGATTGATTGGGTCGGTGTGGGTCTGCTCGTAGTGGTCGAGGGCTAGCTGCCACCGCTCCTTGAAGGTGCCGTCAAATTCGGGATGACGCGCTCGCCAGCGTTGCTCTGTGTGCCAAAGGCCGCGGCCAAAGAGGTTCACACCGAGCAAGCGATTGCCGGTCAGCAGCGCGGCCATACCGCCGACAAGCAGGCCCGTGTCCTTGTTGGGGCCGTCGGGTATGAGGCCAATGAGTTTGGATAGCATGCGTCGTCTCCTCGCTAGAGGGTGGGCAGGTCGATGGGTAATTTCGCAGCCTCATCGCTACCGTACAGCGCGCGGTAGCGGCTCCAGGATGTCAGGACGCCTTTCACGTAGCGACGATTTTCTTTGAATGGGATGGCCTCAACGAAGGTGTCCAGCTCGTGGCTCGGGCGCTTGCGCATCCACTTGCGCGTATTGCCGGGCCCCGCGTTGTACGATGACGCCACCAACGCCCAGTGCGGACCGACGACATCTTGCAGGCGCCGCATGTACGCCACACCGAGCGGCACGTTGATCTGCGGCTTCATCAAGTTGGGGTAGGTGATGTTGTAGCCGGCTTTGATGCGCCGATTGACCCCTTTGGCCGTGCCGAGCATCAGCTGCAGCAAGCCGGTCGCGTGCACAGGGCTTTGAATCCTGGGGTTAAAGCGCGATTCCGACCGCATAATGGCCCAGACAAAGGACTGGTCGACCGACGTCTTCGCGGCCTCCGCCTCCACATAGGGAGCGAACTCGGGCGGGCGCGGGTAGGCCAGACGCCAGCGCGCCTCGTTGGCGGCGGAGGGTGGTGCGAGATCGAAACGATGGTCCGCCAACGTGGCCGCGACGGAGCGTGTGCGCTGCCCAACGGCGGACAGCAGCGCGGCTTTGAGCATGGCGAGGTCGCGGTTGCCCCTGGGCCATTTGACGGCGGAGAGCTCAGCGCGCGCTGACGTCAGCAGCCCCATCCGCGACAGCTCAATGGATGCCAACAGGTGCTGGTCTTGCAGCATGGGCTGGGCGACGTCAGCGAGAGCGGCGCTCTTGGGCTGCATCGATCGCCACGCCGCAAAGGCTTTGCGTTCGGCCGCTGGATCGAGGGCGCTCAGGCGATGGCGAGCGAGCATGCCGTACCAAGACCACGGAGAGATGCGAATCGTAGCTGCCCAAGCTGATTTTGCCGCCTTCTTACGCCGCAGCTTCCACTCGGCGTAGCCCTTCCAATACTGAACGCGGCCCAGGTTGTAGCGCCGCTTTGCGACGACCCCCGTGGCGATGGCTTTGTCGGCCATCTTCGAAGCGCCCTTCCAATCCTTGGCCTGGATACGACGCCAGACGAGGTCCCAGCCGGCGTACTCAATCATGTCCCCGCCGAGCGTGAGCACCTTGAGCAGCAGCTTGTCGGCCGCCTTGTTCTTGCCCTTCTTTCGCAGCAACCGGGCCTGCCAGCGCAGGGCGTCGTCGACCAGGGTTGTCTTCGGGGCCTTGTCGACGATGCGCTGAAAGTGAATGGCTGCCTTGGCTTTGTCGGCGCTGTTGGCGTGACGGCGGCCAGCCCGATACCAGAGCTTGGCCGAGCGCGTGTCGTCTGGGCAGGCGACGATGAGCGAGTCGTAGAGCGCGGCGGCCTCTTTGCGACGCAGCCAGAAGATCTCCATCACCCGCGCCTTGACCGCACCCGCCGCGCACCAGCGTGGGCTCCCTTTAGCCGTGAGCTTCATGACCTCGGTGGCTGTGGCCATGGCCAACTTGCGCTTGTGCCTCGATTTTGCGGCTCGCATGCGGCGCTGCAGCAGCTTGAGGGAGAGCTTGCGCTCCGCTTCGGGCAGGGTCGCCAGGGCAGCGGTGGCTTTCTTGGCGGCGCGACCGGCCGGATAGTTGGCGACGATGGACCGCAGCCAGCCCGCGGCGACCGATTGCCGCCCGGCGGCCAACGCAGCGTCGGCGCCGTCTTGGAGCAGCGCGGCAGAGGGCGTGCGGGCGGCGGCGATGAGCGCGGCGTACGTATCGGCGGCGCCCTTGGTATTGCCAGCCGCTTTTTGAGCCCGCGCGAGGGTCCGGCGGGCGCGTGTGGCGCGCGCAAATCCGGACAAATTCATCGCCTGAATCGCCTTTTCGGCGGCACCAAAGTCTCCGGCTTCCAGCCACGACTCGGCAGCCCAGAGGCGAGCGTGCACGGCGAGGAGGCCACCTGCGTCTGCGAGCGCAGCGAAGCCCTTGGCGGCGTGGGCGGGATGCCCTGCCCTGCGTGCACACAACAACCCCAAAGCGCGCGCCTGCCAAGCTTGTTTTCCGAAAGCGGTGCCGTCGCCGAAGAGCTGCGCGCACTGCGCCCACTTGCGTGAATCGAACGCCTTCTTGGCTGGGGAGTCCGCAAAGCGCGCCGGCAGCACACCGCCGGTACGCAGGCTTGCAGCTGTCTCCGTCGCGACGTCGGTTGCGCTGACGTTGACCGCCAGCGGGGCGGCTGGCACGGCGACAACGGGCTTTGCGGTCGTTGGTTGCACGTGGGCCACAGGCGGAGCCGGCTTGGTCGACTCCCGCTGGCAGCCGCAGCCAGCGGCCACGAAAAAGGTGCACACGAGCGCGGCAAGTCGAACTTGCGGCGCGAGCCAAAAGCGGGGACGGCGAGCAATCATGGGCGCATCATGGCACAGGCGCCGCCTTGCACAAGCGGGGTCAGCTGGATCTCAGCCGTTGAGCCGAATTTGAGGGACTATTGCACCAAATCTGCACGCCGACGCAGGCCGATGATGGCCAGCGCAGCGAGTATGAGCAGCCCGAGGCCACTGAGCGGCATGGCGCCGTCCGACGTCGAACAACCGCTGTCTGAGCGCGGCGTCGTGGGCTCGGTGGTTGCGCCGCCGTCCGTCACCACTGCATCGCCACCGCTGCTACCAGCATCCATGACGGTGCCGTCGGTTGCCGTCGAGCCCCCGTCTGGCGCCACGCTGCCGGGTGGCAATTTCCCGTCGACCCACCCAGCTTTGGCGACGCAGCCACCTGGCTTTTTCCACACACCCAGGGTCACGACAGTGGGATCGGATGTCGGCGCCGCCCAGGGCGTTGGCGCCTTGAGCGAGAGCGCCTTGGCGGGGGAGGCCTTGCCGATTTCAGCGCCGGCGAGGGCCGTGTCGACCAAATCCACCTGGGCAGGCGCCACCGCGATGGGTAGTCCGCTGTCGTCGAGGACCTGCACGTTCCGGGCAAAGGGTGCGTTTTTGAAGCGCGGATCGGTCGCAGACGACTTGGTGCTGACCGGCATCAAGTAGCTGCCGACCGTCGGAATCGTGATACGTATCTGGTCCGCCGGTAGCCAGCCCGTGCTGCAGACGTTGGTGAGTGTCGCGGTGTGGTCGCGCTTGACGTCCGGCAATCCGCTGTTGAAGTCGAAGATCGGGTCGCGGTCCATCTCTAGCGGGCCGATGCGCATGGCGAGGCGGGTGACTTTCGGCGCCTTGGCGATATCGCCCATCAGCTGCATCAACGGCTCGCTGATCTCCGCTTGCAGGGCTGCTCCCAGAGCCTTTCCGTCGACTTTGCGCGCGATGGCGGCATCACTCGACAGCACTTTGGACGGATTGACCACAGACGCGCCGGCCAACACACAGCCCGCCGTGCCGCCGCTGGCGTCCAGGCCCCCGACCGCTGCTCCAGGTGCTGCGCCGGACCAAATCGCGCCGCAGACCCACAACTGGCCAAGGGCCTTGGCCTGGTCCTTGATGCCCCACGTTTTGTAGATGGGCTCGATGATGCCCGCCTTTTCGACGAAGATCTGAGCGGCGTCCTTGTGCAGCCACGTTTTGCCCGTGCCGTAGAGCCAAACCGCCACGTCCTGCAGGTTCTTGGCCCCGTCGAGGCCGCTGGTGTCGAGCTTTTTGTCGCTGTAGTCCTTGTTGGCGAGGTTTGAGCCGTTGCCAGCATACTCGGTGACAAATCCGCGACCGGCGGCCTCATCAATCGCTGCAGCGATCACGTTTTCGTAGTTCGAGCCGGCACCGAGCCAGTTGATCAGCGCCGGGTTGATCTCTACGTGCAGCATGTTCTTCGGCACGGCCCGCCCTGGGCCCGCGAGGGTCACGCGGACGCTCATCTCTTCGGCGGCGGCGATGCTGGTCAAGCGCAGTGGCACACACGGGTCCGAATCCTTCATCTCCAGCACGATGGGGCGGATGAGGTTGACGCCCTTGCCGTTGGACAACTTGATGGCGACGAAGACATCGCCCTTGTCCAAGTGGCTCTGGATGATGGGCTTGGCGGTCGCCGGGGACTTGTAGCCGCGGGTATCCAGCCAATCCTGCAAGGCCTTGGCGCTGTTGCTCTTGAGCACGGTGTAGTCGTACGGCCCACTCTGGCCCTGGTCGAGCACGGTGACGGTTGGCGCCTCACCGGCTGGCGCTGGCGACGACGCATCGGATGACGAAGCCATATCCTGCGCACCGCCGGCCGTTGCATCTGCGAAACTATCCGTCTTTTGAGGCTCGCAGCCGTCTTGGGGGTTGCGGCAGTTCTCCAGGCCGCCGTTGTTGAGCTTGAAGCGCGCGCCGGTGGCGTTGTCGATGAGATCGAGGCCGATGCTGGTGCCCACGGAGATGGTTGGCACCTTCGGCACGGGTAAGACCCAACCAAAATCCTCGGCCGCGCCGCTGTAGCGCACCTCTACCCATACCCGCGTGATCCCGCTCTTGGGATTGTGGCTGAAGAACACGCGTTCGGCGTCTTGGACCACCGCCAAGCCGTTGGAGGGCTGGCCGGGCGCAGCTGGCGGCACCGTGTTGAAGCAGCCACCGCACGCGTCGGCGTGCTGGGGAGTGACGAGCGCAGCGCACAGCAAAAACGCCGTAAACGCAGGCTTAAAGAAGGTTTTTACGGCGCGAGAAGCGGGGATCATGAGGCCTCCGGGGGCGAGGTCGAGGGGCGGCCGACGTGTAGGTCGCGCGAGTGTAGCGAGTTCCTGAGCCGATTTGCCAACCGACACGTCGCGCATCGCGTGCGCTGTGGTCACCGAGTCTCCGCCGTGGGGCGGGTCAACTGGCAGACACGGTGTTCACGGTCTTTATATAGGGGCCGACAGCGGGCCGGATCATCAACAATTTGATTGAGGGCAGCGGGATAGAGCGCTTCGCCTTCCGGCCAACGTGCCAAGGCGGAGAGCACGTGGGTGACGCCGGCCTCTGTGAGCATCCGCCGAGCTGCCGTGGCGTCGTTGGCAGCGCGCATCCAATCATCGATCTGCGAGGCGCCGAAGGTGCTGTCCGCTATCACATCGCGGCCGATCCAGAAGGCTTGGTTGGTGTGTAGCATCAAGATCTTTGCGTCATCGGGAATGCGCGCCGCGACAAAGCGGGCGACCTGCGGCATCGCCATGGGCACCAGCTTATGTCCGAACTTGGCCTTGTACTGCCGCAGCTCATTCGCCTCTGACCAAGCGGCGCGATGGGGCCCCAATGGGATGGCCACAGCGGCGATGAGGACCAGGGTGGCTCCCACAGCCTGCCTGTGGCGCGTGCTGGGCAGGCGGGAGACCAGCGCCTGCAGACCCAAGCCAGCGGCGACCGCCAGCGGCCCGAGCGCCGGGAGCAGCAATCGCGCCTGCTGCGAGGTGAGCGCCCACATGAGGGCCATGGCGACCGAAATTCCGACGAGCCGACGAGCCATCGCCCGGAGCGGATGATTGTGCAGCGTCGCGAACAGCGCGAGAGCGCCACCGGCCAGCCAGTGAGGCCCAATCTTGCCGTTGAATTGGCTGAACTCGATGCCCGCCTGCGTCGTCACGCGCCAGGGCAGCAGCAACCAGTCGATCGGCTCGCGCCCCATGCCGAGACCGCTATGCCAAGCCGAGAGTTTCGCTGCCAGCGCCGGACTCCAGTGCGGTCCGCCAAACCAGTGGGTCAGCACCGGAAAGACTGGATTCCCAGTCTCCATGGCGCTGCGAATGGGCCAGGGCAGCCACAGCGCGACGGCGACAAGGCCGTAACGCAGGATGACGTCGCGCGGTGTGAGCAACCCGCGAGTGGCGTGGAGACTGCGACCCAGCAGCAGCGCGCCGATCATAGCCGCGTGGGCGATGCCGATGAGTTTGGTCCCGGCCAACAGCCCTCCGGCCAGTCCCGCGATCAGCAGGTGAGCGCGCGCGTCGGAGGAGGAGCGGCAGTCGGCGGCACGCTCGGCGAAGAGCAGCGTGAGCACCACGAGGGCCGACTGGGCCAAATCGACGTAAGCGAGGGGCAGCTCGTACGCCAGGAGCGGCGACGCCAGCACCATCAGCGCGGCGACCATCCCCGCCAATCGCCGCTTGTAGACGGAGCCGAAGGTCAACAAGGCGCCTATCCACAAGACGCCGGCGGCGGCGTGGAGGCCCTTGGCGAGCATGTGATCCCGCACCGCCATGGCCGCGCCGTAGAGCAGCTCCATGAACTGCGGCCAAGCGCCGTAAAACAGCCACTCCACGGGCGGGAACGTACCGAGCTGCAGGAGGCGCCGGGGAAGGGTCAGGTGGTAGGAGGCACCGTCCCAAGACACGACAGGGCTCGTCGAGCGAATCAGGTGGGGAAGCAGCAACAGGGCGAGCAACAGGGCGTACCAAGCCTGGCCCAAATACGGCTGATCGGCTGATTTAACGGGGTTTTTGCTGTGAACCGGCTCATCATCACCTCGCTCAACACCGGCCGAGACGGCAGAGTCAGGTGGTGCGTCATCGGTCAGAGGCCCGACGATCTTCCTCGGTCGAGCGAGCGCTGCTAACGCTGCGACCACGGAGACGGCCGCGGCGAGCCGGATGACTGGTGCGTAAAACTGGTGTGTGAGGGCTGCAGTGAGGGTGATGGCATACCAACACGCGAGACCAAGAACGATTTGTGCCAACGTGCGCAGACCGGCAAACGAGCTACCGCGCCACCATCGCTCGATAGCCACGCCAGGAGACGCAACGACGCAACAGGCGATAACGAGGGAGGCCAGCTCTGTCCATAGAATCGACACCGCCGAACGCTAGCATGGGGTTCCGAGCGCGAGCAATCAGGCCTATACTACGCGCGCATATCAGCCGACGGAGACATGAATGCCCGTACAAGCGTTGTTGAGCCAACACCCAACCCTCAGTGGTGACCGACTGTCATCGGTGCTTGTTGGCGCCTTGAGTGATGAGACAGGGACGACCTCCGCGGGGTTTCCGTTTCTATCCGGGCGCGCGTTTCGGCATTTTCGCGATCAGGTGCCGCATATTCTCGGCATGGGGGCCCAGGTCATCGACCGTTTGGCGACCATCGGTGAGGTGGCAGATACGCTCCGAGCACACGATCAGCTGACGGAGACCCAGCACACCCATGTCACGCGCTCAAGGAAGGTGGTGGCCGGCTGCGTACGTACGGCGGCGATTACTGCGCCATCTGATCTTTGGCTTCTGCGCCATGTTCTCGGGGCGCTGAGCGAGGTTGGGCTGCTCGAACGACTGCTGGCAGGTGAGACCATCATACCCGCGCAATGTCGCGTTCAGCATCGAGGCGCGGCCGTAGCTGTCGACGCGGCTGAGCTTGAACGGGACCTCATGTTTGTGGTCAGTCGTGGCTACCTCGATGTGGACGAAGGTACGTTTCGCTTGTCTGAACGGGCCGGAGCAAGGGCGGTGCTGCGTGCGATGCCCCCTGCCCCGCGGACGTGGCCGGCGGATGTCTCTCGCATGTGGGCCCGGCTGTTTGGAGGCGGAACGCTGCCCAAGGCGGACATTGCGACGCTGGTGGCCATCGGTAGCGACTTGGTGGTGCGCAAGCAGGTAGAGCAGCGCAGCTGGATTGCGACGCGAGAGGAGATCGAGCTCGGCTATCGATTGCTGCCCATCATCATCGGCCTGCGTGCTGCCCATCGCTCAACGTCGTTGGCCAAGGGAGAGTTGCTGCGACCGGAATCCATCGCGGCGACCGCGCCCGAGGCCGGAAAGGCGGCCATCGCTGTGCTGTCGGCCGCTGGCGTTTTGCAATCGAGTGCCGACGGCGCCCACACCGCATCGGTTCTCGGCAAGCGCGTCTTCGCCCGCGGCGCCGGGCCCATGGGTATCATCGAGGCCTACCACCCCTACATGACCAAATTGACGGAGATGTTGGTTCGCGGGCGGGGCAGTGTGTGGGTGGGGCGCGGCGCCAATATCGCAGCCAGCCAAGACGCCAATCGCCGCACGTTTGAGCGCGCAAACAACATGCTGGATGCGTTCTGCCAGCGCACTGGCTTTACCTACGACGTCTTTATTGAGCACGCGGTGGGGCGGGGGGAAGCCACGCGGCAGCGCTACGAGCGTTCAGGCGATGCAATGCGGTACTTCGGTGCCGATCTTGAGGACGCAGCCATCGACGCCTGTATCGCAGAGCGAGATGCTGGAAATCTCCCTGAGACCATGGAGTTCATCCGCAACGCCGACATTGGCGACCCCGCGAGGTTGGTGCGCGGGCTGGTCGACCGTGCCGCCAAGGCCCACGGCGCGGTGATGGTGGTTGGCAACGGCTTCCACGAGGTTCGAGACCAGACTGACGAGCGGATGATTTCGATATTCAAGGCCTATCACGACGCAGGCATCGTCCTCATCTTCACTGAAGAGAGCGCCTTGAGCATCGACGATCTGCTGCATACCGCTTGGAACACCTATCATGCAGGTTTCAAGTACGTGCACGACAAGAGCGGTCAGGGGTTGCGCCCCGCAGAGCCCGGCCCAAAGACGACGCGGGGTCGTCCGATGAAGGCATCTTGGCGCGAATGCGCTGAAAAAGCGGGCTATCAGCGCGTAAAGTCGCTCTCTCGCCGGAGCAGAACCATCTACCCGTCAAAGCGCTCGAGTGGCCATAATCCGTCGATCAGCGTGAACCACTTCTTCGTGCCGCGTGGGCTAGTTTCCGCTTCTTGAGACGGCCGAACGACTGAAACAGGGCGACCAACAGTGAGAGGTCGGAGGGCCAATCTAGCCGTGAGCGCGCCATGACGCGCCCAGTACCAACGCTGCCGCCGCGGAGACATTGAGGCTCTCGACGGCTCCGGTCCCACCGATCGCCACCGTCGCTGTGGCCATCTCGAAGAGCTCGGGGGCCAAGCCGTGCTGCTCAGTGCCGACCATCCAGACCGCACGCCGCGGCGGGTCATCGCGCCAGAGGTCAAACGGGCCGTCAGACGCGGTCGCAAGCAGTTGCGTATCGGCATGGGTCCGTAGAGCTTCGAGTGTGTCGAGCGGCTGACGCAGCCGAGCGAGCGGCACACTCTCAAAGCCACCCTCAGCTGTGCGAAATGAAGCTGTGGAGTAGCCTGCGGCATCGGGCCAGTCCGGCGTCAGCAATGCCGTGACGCCAAAGTGTGCGGCCGTCCGGGCGATGGCGCCCAGGTTGTGCGGATTGCCGACGCGGTCAAGGAACAGCCAGCGCTGGGCGCTGTTGCGGTCGAACTGGGCGGCGCGCAACACATCATCGTGGCGCCAGAGCGACGGCGCCCACATCACGAGGCAGATCCCTTGGTGGTGCCGTGTGCCAGCGACGCGGGCCAACTCGTCGTCCTCCACGAAGCGAAACGGTTTGCGCGCATCGGCGCAGAGGGCCAGCAAGTCGCGAAAATCGTGGCTGCGATCCCGACGCAAAAACACACGCAACACGTCGTGGGGCCGCCGCGCAGCGCTCACCAATGCGGCGGACATACCGCAGATTTTCAGTTCGTCGCCGTGCTGTCGCTCTTGGTTCATCGGACCCTCCAGAGGCGGGAGCCTGCCCCCAGGACCCGGTGACGTGCAAGCGTGGCGATGCCGCGATAGGATTGGGCTGTGTCTGCTCACCCAGCAATCGACCCGGACTACACTGTGCCCCAAGCCGATTCGCCGACCAGCCCGTCACCTGCCCCCCTACCCCGGTCTACCTGGGCCATTGGAGACATCCAGGGCTGCTTCTCCGTTTTCATGCGACTGCTGAGCGCCGTCGATTTTCGAGTCGGTCGTGACCGATTGTGGCTGGCTGGCGATCTCGTGAACCGCGGCCCAGAGTCCCTCGAGACCCTGCGTTGGCTCGTAAACCACGACGCCCACGTGACCTGCGTGCTCGGCAATCACGACCTCCATCTGCTGGCGTGCGACAGGGGGTTTCGCAAGCACAAAGGCAAAGACACGCTGCAACCCATCCTGGATGCGCCCGACAAACATCGCCTAATGGATTGGCTGCGGCATCGGCCACTTCTGGTGCAAGAGGGTCCCTTCACGATGGTCCATGGTGGCCTAGCGCCGGACTGGGACCTCACGCTCGCGAAACAGCTAGCCCGCGAGGTCGAAACGTCCCTACAGGGACCCGATGCGGACGCGCTGCTCGCGCTGTTGCGTGGCCCTGCGCCAACTTGGCGCGCTGATTTGCACGGCCCAGACCGGCTGCTAGCAGCGATTGCGGTGTTGACCCGGATGCGCACGTGCACGGCGGATGGACAGGTGACGGGCTTCGTCGGGCCGCCCGAAGACTGCCCGCAAGACGAGCGCCCTTGGTACGCATGGCGAGATCGCCCGGGAACCCTGCTCTTTGGTCACTGGGCTGCTCATGGGCATCGTGTGACCGAACGGCATGTGAGCCTCGACAGCGGCGCGGTTTGGGGCGGAAAGCTGACGGCCTATCGACTCGAGGATCGCGCGTCTGTGCAGGTGGACGCAGGGAGCTAACCCCTCCACGACACGGCGCACGCTTGGCTGGCTGGATCGGCGCTGAAACCTTGGATTACTCGGTCAATAGCGGAAACTCGGCTTCGCTGAGCCGGCCCTGGCCGTCCCCGACGAACCGCGTCCGCAACTGTGGCGGCACGGCGTCGATCACCAATTTCGCACGAGGGTCAAAGACGTGTGCGACCACCGTGAGTCGATCAGCGTCACTGCGGTTTGGTCCACTGCTGTGGAGCGTCCGACAGTGGTGCAGCGAGACATCCCCGGGTCTCAGCTCCACGCGTTGCTCGGCGCCGCTCACAGCCTCTGGGCCCATCAACTCGCAAGCCGTGGCGTAGCCCGTATCCGTCAGTTCGGATGCGCCGTAGTCACTGGTATGGGGGATCGGCCAGCGGTGACTGCCCTTGAGCACTCGAAGCCCGCCGTGGGCCTGGTCCTCTGCGCCGAGGGCGATCCGAATGGACAGCAGGTTGGGCGGATCGAAATAGCCGGCATAGGTGCGGTCTTGATGCCAGCCGATGCTGCCACCGATACGCGCGGGCTTGATGAGCAGAACCTCCTGCAGCATTTGCAGAGTGTGTGCGCCCAGGCACGCGGCTGCGACACGGGCCAGACGCTGCTGCCGGAGAGCATGCAGGACGCGTGGCCGATGGTGGTGCGGAGACACGATCTGCCAAACAGGGCCGCCGCCGTGACCGGCCGCGTGATGGCCGCCGTGGGCCATAGCGACCGCAGCAAATTGGGCCAACTCAGCGCGTAGGGTGCTGACGTCCTCTGGCAACAGGACATTCCGCAGCACGGCGAAGCCATCTCGATGAAACGACGCGGCTACACGCTCAGCACCCAAGCACGGTGGCTCCATCGGCTTGGCAATTGCAGTCACTGCGGTCATCTCCCTATCTATCGCCCGTATGGCTAGCGCGGAGGTCCTGTCGTCGTATCCAGGTTGTATCACCTCCACCATCGCTGCTGCACGTGGCGGAGCTGACCATCACCGCGCCGCTCCGGGTGAAGGCGTACAAGCCCGTGCCCGCAGAGATCTCAGCGGCAGCACCCATCAAGCTGGAGGTTGAGGTCGCCGCAAGCTGCAGATACGAGTTTCGCGGCAGCGCCAAGGGTGAGGCCAAGCTGAGCCTCGATGGCTTTGGGGCCATCGAGGACAAAAACCGTGACTAAATACTCCCCGAAGGAGGTCGCTGCCATGGCGAAATGCTACGAAGCGGACTCGACGCGCGGTGAGGCGCAGTTGCGTGAGGACGTCATGCCAAGGTGGTAGGGGGCACATGCGGCTCCGTATGCGGGTGCAACTCGAAGCGGTCGCCGGATGCCACCCATACAGGTCGCCCATTCGCCTCACATCCCTACGCGATTCGGCGGGATTCAATGTTCGACGTGCAGCCAGCCCCCGAAAGATGCGAGGCTGTCGGTCGCCGCACCCCGGAGATGGTGCGCAGCGCTCCCCCACGAGGCGCAGAACGACGCCGCAGGATGTCCAATGCCAACGCTCCCATCCGTGCTCGCGCACGTCGAACGCACGCACAACCAGTACGAACTGCGTGTTGCGGGCCATGCACTGCTCACCCGAAACCCAGCGTTGCTGCGCATGCTCATCGACCGCATGGCACGCCTGCGCGATGCCGTCGTGGCACTGGACGGCGTGGCGGAACCTGACCGGCAGGCGGCGCTCGCTCTCTGCCTTGACCGGCTCGCGATCTACGAGTTCCAGTTGGCTGCGCTCGACCAAGCGCTCGCCGCGTCGGGTCCAGCCGGCGTCGAGGCCACCCACATTGTGGCCCGCGCCAACTTCGTACTGAGCCGCTACCACCGCGACTTTGGAGGCGAGGAGCGAGACACGCGCGATCCCGGGTTGCTGGCCGAACTGATCGCGGAGTTGCGACAGCTGCATGCACGACTCGAAGCATGCGTGGGAACCATCGGCGAGGCCCAACGAGAGGTGTTCAGCGACGATTTGGCATGGATGCGAGAGCACGCGGAGACCCTGCAAAGCGAGCACGGCGCTATCCTTGCGGCGCAGGCGCCTGAGGCACTGCCAACTCGGGTATCCGTCCTGGCTGAGCTCGCCAACAGCCAGTTTGACCGCCACCGGCAACACTTTGAGCATCAGCCCCCAATTAGTCGTCGCCCTGGCTTGCTCGAAGACATGTTGAACAATCTCAAAGATACGCGCGCGCGGATGATGGCGCTGGGGCAGTTGTCTCCGACGCTCGATCACAACGATGCGAACATCCGGGTGGTCGACAAGCACCTGGTGGCCTGGCAGGAGCAGCTGGGCAAGTTGCAAGCCATCCGAGCGCGTTCGTCGACGACGGTTCTGCTCGACCACTTCCGTGAGGCCGTCGATGCGGAACTGCGGCTGTACAATCACAGCTTTGCAGAGCAGGGGCGAGCCGCGCCCGATCTGGTGCTGCTCGGGACCATCTGCGACCGGCTTGGGGAGCTCGCTCGGCAGATGGCGCCGCTGTGTGATGAGACCGCGCGAACTGAGGACCACCAGGCCCTCGAAAAGGTACGAGATGCTTGCACCATGCTGACGAACGAGTGGGGACAGCTGTTGCGAGCGGCCACCGAAGATGGGGTTGAGCCCATGGTCTAGGCCCTGCCCCAAAGGCACATGGGGCTAGGCTATCGACATCCACCTGCGTCGCCGTCACGACGCCGTGCGTCACCATCCGCGGCAGAATGGCCTGAATGACACCGGCCAAGGATGTGTTGTGGCCCTCGAAGGCCCCCTCCCGCTCGAGTGTGGCGCGGATCCAACCTGTCACTTGGTCGTGTAGTGGATAGGCAGTGGGTAGCGACCGAACCATGCTCTCGTCCATCTCGGCGAACGCGAGTAGCCCTCCCGGGCGCAGGGTGTCGACGAGCGCCCGGAACACGCGGGTCAAGTCCGGCAAGTACATCAGCACACGCCGCCCAGCGATGGCGTCGATGCCCACAACACTGCCCAATGGCCCGACAAACTGCGCGGCAAGCTGCGAGATGAGGCCCCCGCCGCAGCCGGCATCCAGCACGCGAGCGCCCATCGCCTGCGGCGAATGAGACCCTGCGCCAACGGGCAAGCACGGAGCGCGACCCGCTCTGCACGCGCCAAAATACCCGTGCTCAAAAGCGATCCGTATTGCGTGGCCAATGCCAGACTGTCCAACCTGGACACGTCCGGCCAAAAACAGAGGTGGCGTCGTGACCACAGCCGACAACCAACCCGTGTACACGGCGTTTCGGTTCTATCGGCGCGCTTGTCGGCGGCGTGCGACTGGCCTAGCTTGTAGCTTCGTACGAACAAGAAAAGCGAATGTGACGGTCATGAAGGACGCCCCGCACACGGACCTGACGTTCACCAACAAACGCAAAGACGGCTTCCTGGGCTGCCGACCGCGTCAACATCCCCCGCAAGTCATGCCACGACCGGTTGCAGCCACGAAACGTATTGCACCATGGGTGCTTGTGCTGCTCATGTGCCTCGCGAGTTGTAGCGGGTCGAGCCCTCCAAATGGCCAACAAGACACCTTGCCTCCAGACGGCACAGGGGCGTTCGATGTCCTAGAATCCCACGCGCCTGAGGCTGGTGACGCAGGCGAAGCGGAAACTGAAGATACCTCGCAGTGGCGCAGTGTGCTCTTTCCAAGCGACTGGCAGCCTGGACACACCACGCCGGGAGGCCGAGCCCTCGATGACTACAGCTACGCCGGCTACCGCAATGGGCTAGCGCCACTTCCGACGCCCAACGGCGCGAACATATTTGTTGTGTCGCTGCCCGCGTCTCTCACGGACAGTGTGGATAGGCGCGCAGCCATCCAGACTGCGATCGATGCCGTGGGCGCCCACAAAGCCGCCCCGGGAAAACCCCAGCCCCACCCCGGCGGCGTCGTGCAGTTGGGCAAGGGGGTGTACCGGGTCAATGGCACGCTGTTTATCAAGCATTCGAATGTCGTGTTGCGCGGTCATGGCGCCGATGAGACGCGACTATGGTTCACCGACGCCAACGTCGTGGAGGCCCAAGCCCACCTCAAGGTTGGCGGCCCGCTCTCCCACGGCAAGGACCTCCTGCTCACCGCGGACGGCGCGCGAGGCGACACGGTGGTGCGGGTCGGCGACGCGAGCGCGCTGAATCCCGGCGACGATGTCGATGTGGGGTGGCAGATCTCACCGGCCTTTGTGGCTGCCCACGGGATGACGGGCACATGGAAGGCGTTCAACGGCTCTTGGCGCCCGTTCTTCAGGCGCACGGTCGTCTCCGTCGACA
>JAGSHB010000006.1 GCA_023954815.1 Myxococcales bacterium
CCATCGGCGCAGACATCCTTGGTCGTGCAAACCGTGCCATCGCTGCAGGTCTTGCCATCGAGGTTCTTGGTCGTGCAGCCGCCGGGGCCGGTCGCCGGAGCTGGGTCGCATGCGTCCGCTGTACACGGGTTGCCGTCATCACAGACCTTGGGTTTGGCTTTGCAGATGCCTGACGCGCAAGCGTCACCGGCGGTGCAGGGATTACTGTCCGTGCACTGGGAGCCGTCGCTCATGGCCTTGTAGGCACAAAATCCAGTCTTTGCGTCGCAGGTATCGGTGGTGCACGGGTTGCCATCATCGCAGCCAACCTGCTGCACGACCTTGCATTTGCCGTCGGTGCACAGCCCGCCAGTGTCACATTTGCTGTCTGTTCCTGGCACACACTTCGCGCCATCGTCGTTGGTGACCGTGCAGCCCGTTGCCGGCTCGCAGGCGTCTTTTGTGCAGGGATTGCTGTCGTCGCAGCCTTTCGGCACGCCAGGCGTACATACGCCCTTCACGCAGTGATCTGCTTCCTCGCCAGCCAAGCCCTTGCCACCCGTGCAAGCCGACCCGTCATCGCACGGGGTCTTGTCCAACGCCTCGTTGGCGCAACCTTTGCTTCCAGAGCTCTTGCCATCTGGATCGCAGCTGTCCTTGGTGCAGGGGTTGCCGTCGTCACAGCCGAGCGCACTGCCCGCATTGCAGCTGCCGCCGAGGCACTTGTCGCCCACCGTGCACGCATTGTTGTCATCGCATGGCTGCGCGTCGGCGTCCGTCACCGTGCAGCCAGTCGCCGCGATACAGCCGTCGTCCGTACAGGGGTTACTGTCATCACAAGTCACAGCGGCGCCGCCGTCACAAACGCCCTTCACACACGTATCGGCGGCATCCTTGGTCCCGGTGCATGCGCTACCATCTTCACAAGCCGTCCCATCGAGCGCCTTGTGTGTGCATCCCGTTTTTGCGTCGCAGGCATCTTCCGTACACGGGTTGCCGTCATCACAGTCGACCGCCCCGCCGGCGGCACACTTGCCGCTCTTACACGCATCACCCGCCGCCGCGGTTCCAGTGCAAGCGCTACCGTCTTCACACTTTTCGCCATCATTGTCAGCGTAAGTGCAGCCCTTCGACTTGTCGCAGCTGTCGGTGGTGCACGGATTACCGTCCCCACAGTCTTTCGCCACACCACCGCAACTGCCAGACGCACACGAATCAGACGTCGTGCAGGCATCACCGTCCGAGCAAGCTGAGCCATCCGCAAGCGGCGTGTGCTGACAGGTCGAGTCTTTGTCCTCTTCAGTAGCTGCGAGGCACTCGTCCTTTGTGCATGGATTTCCGTCGTTGCACCCCTGGTCGTCGCCGGTCTTGCAGGGCGTGGCGCACAGATCATCTCCATCCGCCACGGGGTGACAGTACTTGCTGTCGCACGCGTCGTTGGACGTACAAACACAACCCAGCGCCCCAGGGCAGCCGTCGTCGATGTCCGCGACGTCCTCCGTGTCTGGTTGAGTGTCTACGTAAGACCCATCGTCCCGCGGAAGGTCGTCGCCACAGCCACCTGAGGCGACGGCGATGGCAAGCACGAGGCTCGCCAGCCACGGGGTGCGAATCATTAGGGAGGTCGTCTTCATGGTCGCCCTCAAGGCCCCCGGGTTGGAGGCTGTGGGGCCAATGTGACCCCAGGGAGTAGTGCGTCAGACGCCTGACGCGATTTATGCGGCTCGGCTACTTCGGGCTGATAGTCAGCTTGCGAACACGCCAGTACCTGTCTTTGACAGCGATGTGGCAGCGAATTCGAACGTAGACTGTCGGGCTACCTCCGAAGCTGGAGATATCGATCTCCTTCTTGGTCCACGTTGTACCAACGCCGCCAGGCACGCTGAACTGCTGCCAGATAATGCCGTCATCGCTCACCTGAACGTAGCGCGTAGGGCTCTTGCCGGTCTCTTCGAACCGCAGCTTCGGCTTGTTGTGGGTCTTCAGGTTGTAGGCAACTTGCAGGTACGAGGTCGTGTACTGACCAACGGCGTCCACTTTGCGCTCGATGTAGCCGCCAGCCGCATTGGGGTACCAACCGGTCTCTGACTTCCACTTGCTTGGAGTCGCCACGGTGTTCGCATTGACCACCGGGAACACAAACTTGTTGGCGACGCGGAAGTTTCGGACCTGCCACCAATACGTCGAATGTCCCGGCCGACCGCTCGGCCGAATCAGCAATCCCTTGTGGCCCTTGTAGGCGCCAAGGTCCACGCTCATGTAGCCCCAGAAGGCCGACGAGACCGGATCCGTGATGGACAACGATTGCCACGATTTGCCTTCGTCGACACTCACGTCGATGTAGACCGTAGAGCCGTACCGCTGGGCCTCAAACGTCAAGGTCGGAGTTGACAGACCGCTGATATCGACGCGCACCTTGGGCCACAGCTTGTGATAGCCGTTCATGGTCGTCACGATATCTTTGTGCTTCGGGTTGTTCAGCGAATAGATGCCCGTCTTGCTGTCGTAGGCCCAGAGACCCAGCGTCTTCATGTGAGACGCTCCCAGATTCAGCGGCGCCTTCACGATAGGCAGTGACGTGTGCTCGCCAATCACCAGATTGCGGACCTTCCAATAGCCGGTGCTGTAGGAATAGGGGTAGTACCAGAGCCGGATGTGAACCGTCTTTTGCCCCGCCCACGACGACAAGTCGACGACAACAGGTTCAAAGTCCGCACCGACCTTGGAGTGGTTGTCCTGATACCAAGCGTCCGACCACTGCACACCATCGAGGCTGACCTGTACCCGCTGCCGGCCGTAGACCGCCATGCTGTCGAACCGCAGCTCAGGCTTCTTGGCCGCTGACATGTCCACCGTCTTCTTCAGACGCAGGGCTTGGTAGTAGTTCTTGTAGGTGTGGTCGCTGCTCCACGTCGCGGTGGTGGTGTCGTACTTCCACGACCCCTCGGCAGCCATGTCAGCCGGCTTGATGGCCGCACCGACCTTCATCGAGACCACCTTGTCGAGTTCGCGGAAAGAGAAGTTGTGGGTCTGTGTCCAGTACGAACTGCTGTATGGCCTCATCATCATACGGATTCGAATCTTCTTACCCGCGAACGGCGTCAGGTCGTACCGATAGGTGCGGTAGAACGTGTTCGACGGGAGGCTGTAATGGCCCGAAATTGTGGTCCACTTGGCGCCATCCAACGTCACCTGGAAGTAGAAGTACTGCGTACCGTAGGACGCCCGATCGTAGTAGATTTGCGGCTGCTTAGTGCCGGCAAGATCAATCCAACGACGCAGCTCGGTGTGGTGGTAGTAGTTCTGCGTGCCGTCGTTCTTCTCCAGCTTGGACTTCCAAGTCCACTTCGCTTTATTCGGGTCGCACTTCCATGCTGGCCCTTGGACGCGCCAGTAGTTGCACGGCAAATCTGCGCCAAACTTCACCGTGGGCAAGGTGATCTTCGTACCCAGCGTGAAGTTCCGGACCTGTTGGTGCTGGGGTTGGGTCGCCTTGTAGATGGGCCGGCCATTGAAGCGCATCTCGATCTTCTGACCGACGTAGCCGCTCAGGTCGACCTCGACCGGGCGCCAGATTGGATCGATGTGGTTGGACTTGGTCCAAAGGGTCTGCCATCCACCACCAAACTTGCGAACTTCAAAGCGAAGCTCGCCGTATTGGCTCAGCCTCTCGAAGCGAACTACTGCGTTGCTCACGCCCGTCATATCAAAAGTCCGCTTGTAGACAGCGCCCTGGTAGTAGCCGTTCGGGCTCGGCGTGACGTCGTTGCCCTGTTGCTTCAGACCGGACTTTGCATCGCACGTCCAGCTGTCGCCCTCGAAGCCCCAATGGCTGCAGTTGAAGGTCTGCGCCCCCCACTTCACCACGGGCCAAGCCGCTGGCGCCTCGGCGATTTCGAGGTTCTTAATTTCGCCCCAGACCGAGCTGCTGTACGTCGGACGTGCCGCCAGGCGCACCCAGATGACCTTGTTCTTGTAGGCACTCAGATCCGCCACGTACTCACGCCAAACGTAGTCTGATCCGTGGTAGGTGTGCCCTGCGACGGTGACCCACTGGACACCATCCAGACTCACTTGCAGGTACAAGTACCCTCGGTAGTGTCGCTCGTAGAAACGACCAATTGGGTTCTTGAGCCCGCTCAGGTCAATGCGCCGCAGCGACTTGCCGTAGTGGTAGGCGTTGTAGGTGATTTTCGAACCGGTCGTCGTGCCCAACTCGTAGCGGTAGTCATAGACCTTGCCGGTGGGATCGCAGGGTTTCCATGCGTCACCTTCGAGGAAGATATTGTTGCACTTCGTCCATTTGTACGGAGCCTTGATCGGGCTGAGGTCCGGCGGCGTCGTGGTGAACTTGACGCCTCGAATGTCCATCCACGTGTCGTGGTTGCCGTAGTTGGTGGAGATTCGAATCTCCCAAACATCCCCAGGGATATGGCCCAAATCAATGTTGTGGCGGCGCCAGACATAGTCCGCCGTGTTGCCGACCCGCTGCCAGACAGACTGCCAGCCGATGACCCCTTTGCGGCGAACACTCACCACCAAGCTGCCGTGACGATGCCGCTCCTCAATGACGAGACGAGGCAACTTCACTTTGGAGCGATCGAAGCGCAGGTGGTAACGCGCCGTATTCGCGTGCACATACGCCGGCGGGGTGGCCTTCACGCCCTTCGACTGAAGCTGATACCCCGCGCCGTCTTTGACGCACTTGAATAGCGGACCCTCGAATTGGACATCAGCACAAGATGTCGCACTCCCCCACGGCACAAGCTTCGGCAGCGGCTTCTTCTCGCGGATTTCGAAGCGACGCAGGTGCCACCAGAACGTCGAGTTCCACGGCGATGTTGAAAACCGCAGGTAGATCTTCTTGCCAACGTAGCCACTGAGGTCGACCTCACGCTCCCGCCACACATAGTCGCTCGCAGAGGAACGCGACTGAATCGTCGTCCACACTTTGCCGTCAAAGCTGACCTGCACCTGCTGGTTGCCATTGTAGTAGCGCTCTTCGTAGTACAACCGGGGTGCCACAGCGCATGACAGGTCGATGATCGGCTTGAGCGACATCCGCTGTTGTGCGTTGAGTGACCCGAGCATCTCGTAGTACGAGCCCTTGAACTTCCACTTGACCTTGTTGTTCGTCGCGGTCAGCGCCCACAGCCCCGTCTGGCTTGTGGTCTTGTCACTGAAGGACTTGAACGCCGGGTGGCTATTCGGCTTGTGAATGCAACCAGTCTTCACGTTGCAGCTGTCGTCCGTGCAGAGGTTGTGGTCGTCACATGAGAGCTTCGGCCCAGAGATGCACTTAAACTTGTCGCACTGGTCATTCTTCGTGCAGGCGTTTCCGTCCGTGCACTCAGCGGAGTTGGCTGGGAATTGGCAGCCCTTGACCTTGTCGCACTCGTCAGCTGTGCAGACCTTGCCGTCCGTGCAGACCTTGGCCTTGAGTCCGGCTTTGCAGGTACCGCCAGAGCACTTGTCGCCGATGGAGCAGACGTTGTTGTCGTCGCACAACTTGCTGTTCGGGGCGACGAGGCAGCCTTTGATTTTGTCGCAGCTATCGTTGGTGCAGACGTTACCGTCGTTGCACACGGTCGGCTTGGTTCCGGCACACTTGCCAGCCTTGCACTGATCCGCGCTCGTGCAAGCATCTCCATCGTTACAGGCGCCAGTCAACGCCGCGTAGACGCAACCCTTGAGGTAGTGGCAGCTATCCGACGTGCATGCGTTGTTGTCGTTGCAAACCGTAACTTTACCGGGCTTGCACTTGCCGTTGCTGCAGGTGTCCCCGACGGAACAGATGTCGCCATCGTTGCATTTGCCAGGCACGGCGGATGTGACGCAGCCTTTTTTCGGATCGCAAGCGTCCTTCGTACAGATGTTGTCGTCATTGCAGAGCTGCGCGGGACCCGAGCTACAGGCGCCGTCTTTGCAGATGTCGCCCTCCGTGCACACATTGCCATCGTCGCAGCCGAGGCCATTGTCCGGCTTGGAGATGCACCCGCCCTTGCCGCCGTCAGCCTTCGGGTCACAGATGTCTTTGGTGCAGTGTTTGCCGTCGGAGCACGTCTTCGCTGTGCCTGGTGTGCACACCGCGACGCCACCGGCACCGATCCCGCATTTGTCGTTCGACGTGCAGCCGTTGTTGTCGTTGCATGGGTTCGTGTTGGGCTTGTTGTTGCAGCCCTTCTTGGCGTCGCAGCTGTCATCCGTGCATGGGTTGCCATCGTCGCAGCTGAGTTTCTTGCCCGCCGCGCAGCTCCCCTTGTCGCACTTGTCATTGGTGGTGCAGAGGTTGCCGTCATTGCACGCAGCGCCATCCGAAGCCGTGTTGACGCAGCCGCCCTTCGTGGTCGGGTCACATGCGTCTGTCGTGCAAGCGTTGCCATCGTCACAGCCGCGGGCGACCCCCTTGCAGCCGGCTTGTCCGCAGACATCCGATTTTGTACAGACGTTGCCGTCGTCGCAGACCACCCCTGTCTTTCCAGGCTTGTAGACGCAGTTGCCCGTCGCTTTGTCGCAGGCGTCCGACGTGCACGGATTGCCGTCGTCGCAGCCAGTGACCGACACCTTCTTGCAGGCACCAGCCGCGCACACGCCCGTAACCGCGCAGCTGTCACCCTGTGGCACGCAGGCACCACCGTCCGCAGCCTTGTTGACGCAGCCGCCTTTGGCCCCATCACCCCCTGGGTCGCAGGAATCTGTCGTGCACGGATTGCCATCGTCACACGCGGTCAGCGCGCCAGGCAGACACACGCCTCCCTTGCATGCGTCGCCCGACGTGCATGCATTGCCGTCGTCGCAGTCCTTGGTGTTATCCGCGCTGGTGCAGCCTTTGACCTTGTCGCAAGCCGTGGTCGTGCACGGGTTGCCGTCGTTGCACGGTTGCTTCTTACCGCTGGTGCAGCCCTTGTCGCCGCATACGTCGCCTACCGTGCAGACGTCACCGTCGCTGCAAGGTGCGCCGGACTGCTGGCTGTAAGTGCAACCCTTATCGCTGGAACACCCGTCGACCGTGCAGGGATTTCCGTCATCGCAAGAGGTCGTTGTGCCCGGCTTGCAGGCGCCCTTGCTGCATGCATCACCGCCAGCCTTGTCACCTGTGCAGGCGTCGCCGTCATCGCAGGCCTTGCCGTCCGCATCTTTGCTCTCGCAGCCCGTCTTGGGGTCGCAAGCGTCCGTGGTGCAGGGGTTGCTGTCATCGCAAATCTGAGCGGTGCCGCCGACGCACTTTCCTTCGGCGCAAGCGTCGCCCACGGTGCATACATCGTCGTCGTCGCACGGCTTCTTCGCTACGTTGTCATTCTGGCACTTGCCCTCGTTGTCGCAGTAGTCCGTGGTGCAGGGGTTGTCATCCCCACAGTCCTTCGCTTTGCCAGCAGCGCAGGCACCCGCAGCGCAGGCGCCGTCACCCGAACAAGGATTGCCATCGTCACAAGCACCACCGTCATTGGAAGGCGTGTGCTTGCAGGTGGCCTCACTCGTCGTTGACGTCGCCGCCTCACAAAGATCCGCCGTGCACGGGTTCTTGTCGTCGCAACCGCTTTGGCAATCCGTACCGCATACAGCTGAGCCACCCTCGCCAACACAAGTACCGGTGTCACATTCGCCGTCAGTCTTGCAGGGGCAGCCAATGGCGCCGGTACAAGGGCCGGCGTCCGCGGGTCCTGTGTCCGCCAACGCGCCGTCCTTGTCACCCGCCGTGCCATCACCGGAAGACGCATCGGCCGACACACCGTCGACCTGCTCCCCGTCGACCGTGAGCAGACCGTCAGGCGTGCCGCTGTCGAGCGAAACAACATCGCCAACCACGGCTTGATCATCGCCGCCGCTGCACGCAACCGCGGCAGCACATAGCCCGACCGCTGCGAGCATTCGCAAGCGATGGCTCCAGTTCTGCACAATGCATGACCTCATGGAATCCTCCGACTGGGTCTTCTGCGTGGTCTGAGAGAGTTGGTGCTCAGACTGCTCGTATTCGTATCGACGCATCTCTGTCTCCCACCCGCTCATTGGAACCTGAAGTTGCGAACGCGCCACCAGTTCGATGGTTGGTACGCAAACCACTCCAGGCGCACATAGACCTTTGGATTCGGTCCAGCCGTGCTGAGGAAGGTCGACAAGTCGATCGTCCGCTCGGCAAACTTCTGATATTTGGAACTGCTGCTGTAGTGATCGAGCACGGTGATCCACGTCGTGCCGTTGGTGCTGACCCGCACGTAACGCCGGCCGTAGTTGTAGGCTTCGTCAAACACCAGTTTTGCGGACTTGTTGCTACCGACACTGTAGGTCTTCTGCAGCGAGTAGCGATGCCAGCGACTGGTCATCAAGTCGGTCACCTGCCACCACTTGTTGCCGGTATCCCACTTCCACTCGCCAGAAGCCTTCCACTCCGTCGGTTTCACCACGTAGCCCTTGGTCGCCGTCGGCAGCCCAACGTGCTCCACAACAGTGGCGCCCTGCACTTCTTGCCAGTAAGTCTGATTGCCCGAGAGGTAGCCGCGAATACGAACATAGAGCGCACCGTGAGACTTCTGGCTGCTCAGGTCGACGACAGTGGGCTGCCAGTAGTACGGCCACGAACCCGAGGTCCCGCGAGCGTACAGATTCGTCCATACGACGCGATCCGGGCTGGTATCGACGTAGATTGAGCTGGCGCGATTACGACCACTGAAGACAAATGTCGGTTTCTTGAGGCCGCTCACATCAAAGGCCACCTTGCTCGACAACGTCTGGCGGTAGGGCAGCAGCTCGTCGCTGTTTGAGCCACCGGTAACACCGTGGTTCAGGTTCCAGTAGGAGCCCAGCGTCCAGGTCCAGAGACCTTCTGCGTCCCACTGCGCAGGAGACAGCTGCGTCCCCGGCTTGACCTTGACCACGACGGGCAGCTCGGTCACCCGCATGTCGAACACGTCCCACCAATGGGATGGGGCGGTTGGGTGGCCGCTGAACGCGATGTAGACCTTCTTGCCCTTCCAGTTGGCTAGGCTGATCTGCCGACGATGTACAACGGGATCCGAGTTGTTGGTCCCCATTGCAGCCACTTCCCAGTTGACCCCATCGAGGGACACCCGCAAATAGCGCGTCGGCCCCCACGTCGCCTCGCGATAGATGAACACGGGGTTCTTCAACGACGTCAGGTCAATCGCCTTCTTGCTCTTGAGCCAGTGGTAGGTCTTCAGTTGCGTCGCAGCGAGGTGCCAACGAGAGGTCTTGCTGTTCCAGTTCCATCCACCGTGAGGCTGGAAGTCCGCTTGGCCGAGCTTCGCCCCCGGTTTGGCGATCTCCACTGGCACCTGTTCCTTGAACACGATGTTGCGGAGCTCACCCCAGTAGGGGCCACCAGCCGGCGTCACAGTAATCGTCACGTGGACCTTGCGACCGGCGTAGTTGCTCAGGTCAACGCTGCGACCATGCCAAACCGTGTCGTACCCGCCGCCCTCCTTGTAGATGGTCTTCGGAATGTCGCTCGGACCATCAATGATGACCTCCAACTTGCCGTAGTAGTGGCGATAGTCGAAGTACATCGTCGGAGCTTTGGCGCCCTTCAGGTCGAGTAGCCACTTGCTCCGTGCGTGATGCCGGTAGGGGTTGGGGTTCGGAGCATGGGACTGTCCGTCGAAGCGCAGATGCCACGGCTGCCCACTGTCTGCGCAACTCCAGGCGATCCCCTCGAGGTCCCAGCCTGAGCAGGCCGGCTTGACCTTGGTGTAAGGAACCGAAACTACTGGCTGGATATCCTTGAATCCCACGTTTCTGAGCTCACCCCAGCGGCCGAAGCTGCTCGGATAGCCGTTGAACCGGATCATGATCTTCTTGCCCTTGAACTTGCTCAGGTCGACGTGGGCTTTGCGCCACACGTAGTCGTGAGCTGGACCGAAAGACTTCAGTTTCTGCCAGGCGGAGCCGTCTTCACTAACCTCGAAGTGCACGTAGGAGTAGTAGCGCCGGAATTCAAATGCGAACCCAGGTGCCTTTGCCTTCGACAGGTCCACCCAACGCTTCAAGGTGGCGGGCTGATTGTAGCCACCAGGGTCCGGCAGCGAATTCACCGCGTCCATCCGCAGGAACCAGGGCTTCTTCGCGTCGTCGCACTTCCAGCTGGGACCAACGAGGTCCCAATCCGCACACGCGAGACTGAACCCGTAAGCGCTCACCTTCAGCGGAGCCGGTTTCGTCTCGGCGCGGAAGTTGCGGAACTGTCCCCAGTACGATGTGCCGTGGGGGCGCACGTAAAAGCGCACGTACCACGTCTTGCCGACGAACTTGGAAAGGTCGACGATTTGTGGCCGCCAGACGTAATCCGACCCGCCGAGCGTCGTCCACACGGTGGTCCAATTCTCTTTGGTTTCACTGATTTGCAGATAGGTGTAGCCGTGGTAGTGCCGCCTGTCGAAGCGCAGCACGGCGCTCTTCACCTTCGTCAAGTCGAGGCGCTTGCCCCACGTCGCGTAGTGGTTGTAATAGTTGGTGTTGTATTCGGAAGACGTGTCGCCAACCCAGCCAAAGTCCCAGACCTTGCCACCGGGATTGCATGTCCAAGCGCTGCCGTCGTAGTCCCACAAACCGCAGCTGTTGAACTTGCTTGGCACACCCTGGGTGCCCGGGATTCCCGGCGGCGCTTTGTCGATACCGCGCACGTTCCGCACGTGACCAAAATGAGAGCTTGCCTGGGTTGTCCGGAAGCGAATCTGCGCTTTGCTGCCAGCGTACTTGCCCACGTACAGAATGCGCTTGCGCCAGACATAGTCGGTCAGAGACACACGCGTGTAGATGTTCTCCCAGACACCGTCTGGCTTGCGGATGTCGACGTAAAGCGTGCCTCCGGCGGAGCGCTCCTCGAAAGTGATTGCGGGATTCTTGGTCTTCGCCGCATCAAGCAACAGGTTCTGCAGCATGATGTTGGCGTAGTAATTGGGATCGGGAACCTGAACCACGCCATGGTAGCGGAGTTGGTAGGGCGTCGTCGTCTTGTCGCACTTCCACGCCGGGCCTTCGTTGCTCCAGTGAGCACAGGTGCTCGCGTAACCCCACGGCACAGTCGGTGGCGCCTTGTCTTTCTCGGCAATGCGGATATCGCGAATGTCCCACCAGCTCGACGTATTTTGCGGCACGCCGCGGAACCGCACCCAGACAGGAATGCCCTTGTACTGCGCCAGGCTGGCGCTGTTCACACGCCAAATGTGGTCCGAGATGTTGATGTGTTTGGCCAACGGCACCCAGATCTTGCCGTCTTTGCTGGCCTCCACGAAGAGCTGTCCGCCGTTGTAGCGCTCGGTCCAGTACAGGTAGGGAGCTCCTGTGCACTGCAGGTCGACCTTCTCTTGGAGCGTCATGGTCTGCGTGCTGCCGGTAGCACCAGTAATCATCCGGTAGAAGCCCGCGCCGGCGTGGCCGAAGGCTTTGATAGTCGTGCTGCCGCCGAATGCCCAGTAGTCCTTGTTGTACTTGGCTGGATCAACGAAGGGCTTGAAGGCGTTGGGGCCGTTGGCGACGTGAATGCAACCCTTGGTCGCGTGACAGAAGTCATCGGTGCACTTGTTCAGGTCGTCGCAGCTCTTGGGTTTGCCACCGACACAGATTCCCTTCAGGCAGGCATCTCCGACCGTGCAGGCGTTGCCGTCATTGCACAATCGGTCCGTTTTCACGGAGTTGCATCCGGTCTTCGGATCGCAGAAGTCATCGGTGCAGTACACCCCGTCATTGCAGGCCAGCTTCTTCTTGCCCGGCGTACAGTCACCCTTGGCGCACAGGTCCGCCACGGTGCAGATGTTGCCGTCGTCGCAACCGAGGGAATTGGGCGTCTGGATGCACCCCTTAGTCGGGTGGCAACTGTCGGTGGTGCAGTGGTTCTTGTCGTCGCAGACCTGCTTGGTGCCCGGGAAGCACTTGCCGGACTTGCATCCGTCACCAACCGTGCACTTGTTGCCGTCATCGCAGGCGCTATTGGTCGGCTTATGGGTGCAGCCGATCTTCGAGTCGCAGAAGTCGTCCGTGCAGCCATTTTGGTCATCGCAGGACAACGTGATTCCCGAATTGCAGACGCCACCCTTGCAGACGTCGTTACTGGTGCACACATCACCGTCATCGCAGCTCGCGCTGTTGCTCGACGCCACGCAACCTTTCTTCGCGTCGCACGAATCCGTGGTGCAGGGGTTGCCGTCGTTGCAGACCTGGAGCTTGCCGGTCACGCAGAGTCCAGCGGCGCAGACGTCGCCGACTGTGCACACGTTGCCGTCGGAGCAAGACAGTTTGGCGACCTTTGACTCGCAGCCCTTCTTGGGCAAGCAACTATCGAGCGTGCAGGCGTTGCCGTCGTCGCAGTTCTGGCTCTTGCCGGAGACGCAGTGCCCCTTCTCGCACGCATCACCCACGGTGCAGGCGTTGCCGTCGTCGCAGCTCGCGCCTTTGGCGCCCGGTTTGCAGCCACTGGCCGGATCGCACGCGGCGTCGGTGCACGGGTTGCCGTCACCGCAGTTCTGCGGAGCACCGGGCTGGCAGACCGTACCCTTGCAGGTGTCGCCGACGGTGCACAGGTTGCCGTCATCGCAGGCGCTCTTGGCCGAGGCCTTGTGCGCGCAGCCAGCGCCCGGGTCACAGGAATCCGTGGTGCAGACGTTGTTGTCGTCGCAGTCGGCGGGCGCACCAAGGCAGGCCCCCTTCTTGCACTTATCACCGACGGTGCAGGCGTCACCGTCATTGCAGGATCCACCATCACCCACGGCCGCGTACTTACAAGCACCGCTGCTAGAATCGCAGGTGTCCGTTGTGCATGGATTGCCGTCGTTGCAGCCGGTCTGCTTGACCGTCTTGCATGCACCGTCGGTGCAAACGCCGCCTGTGTCGCAAGAGTTACTCGCTGGCACGCAGACAGCGCCGTTGGCCGGAGCCGTCTTGCATCCTTTGACCGGGTCGCAGGAGTCGGTCGTACACGGATTGCCATCGTTGCACGTCAGACTGCCACCCGGTGTGCAGGCGCCCTTCTTACATGTATCGCCAACGGTACACACCGTGCCATCGTCGCAGGAGTCGCCGTCGAGTTTGGTGTACTCGCAGCCTTTGCTCTTGTCGCACGCATCATTGGTGCAGGGGTTGCCGTCATCGCAAGACTGAACTTTTGCGGGAGCGCAGGTCCCGCCGGTGCACGTGTCGCCCGTCGTGCAAACATCGCCGTCTGAGCATGCTGCGCCGTCGTCGTCCGTGACAGTACAACCGGATGCGGGCAGGCAAGCGTCGGTCGTGCAGGGATTGCCGTCATCACAAGACACGGTCTTGCCGGGTAGGCAAACACCAGATTTGCAGACATCACCGGATGTGCAGGCGTTGCCGTCGGAGCAGCCAGCTGCCGTATCGCTGTACTGACAGCCCAAGACGCCATCGCATGAGTCCGCTGTGCAGGGGTTGCTGTCGTCACAGGTCAGCGCCGTGCCACTTGCGCACTTGCCTGACTTGCAGGCATCGCCCTTGGTGCACACGCTGCCGTCATCGCAAGGTGCGCCGTCCTTGTCGGCGTAGTCACACCCTGCCCCGTCCTTGCATGTATCCGCAGTGCACGGATTGTTGTCGTTACACACCAACAGTTTACCGCTGCACGCACCGCCGGTGCAGTGGTCGGTCGTCGAGCAGGCGTTGCCGTCGTCGCACGGGGTACCGTTCTTCTGGGCGTCATGGCTACACTTCGCCTCGGTATCCTTGTGTACTGAGGGCGTGCAGCTGTCGTCGGTGCACGGGTTACCGTCGTCACAGCCGGGCTTGCCGTCGGTTTCGCAGGGGGTCGCGCACTGGCCAACCTTGGCGACATCCAAACCGGTACACAGCTTAGCGTCGCAGTCGTCGTTGGCCTCGCACGGACAGCCAACCCCGCCCGGGCAAACGTCACCGCCCGGCCCAATGCCGTCCGGATACTCGCCATCTGCCAATGCGGTATCCGCCGCGCCTGCGTCGTCGTGCTCGGTGGGCAGGTCATCCCCGCAACCAATCACCGCGACGGACAACAAGAGCCCCACGCACCACAACAACCCGGAGTGTGCCGACTTTGATTTCATGGTTATCCCCATCATTTCGGCACCACCTTCAGGTTGCGCACGCGCCAGTAGCGGTCGATGCTAGAGATGTGCGAATTCAGCCGCACATACAGGGTCTTCGCACCAGCAAACGCCGACAAGTCGACGGTGTAGGACTTCATCGTCTGATTGGTACCACCCAAGCTGGACACCAGCTGCCACGCAAACCCATCGACGCTTACGTAAATCTGGCGTGAGGCGTTTGAATAGGTGGATTCGTAGACCAGCTTTGGCGTCTTTGTGCCAGACAAGTCCCAAGTCACCTTGGACTCTGCGACGGTGTAGTGACCAATTGCGTCCAGCTTGCGCTCGATGAGATTGAGGCCAGCGTTGGCGTTCCAGCCGCTCTCCAGCTCCCAATCCGTCACCTTGGCCTTGTAGCCGATACCCACGCTCTTGAGCACAGGACGCTCCAGGATCTGCATACCCCGTGTCTGCCACCAGTACGTGGTGCCATTGAGATAGCCAGTCATGCGGACCAGGAGCGCCTTCGAGGCTTTCCATTCGCTCAGGTCGACCGTGACTTTCTGCCAAATCGCCGTCGATGACCGAGCCACAGTGTGCGCCTGCTTCCAAGTCTGGCCGTCGTCATCGCTGACTTCGACCTTGCGCGTGACGCTGCTGTTGCGCTGGTAGAACTGCAGCACTGGGGCCGACATGCCGCTAATGTTGATCGCTGCGGTGGGCCAGAGGAAGTGTTCCGTGCTGATCCAGGCCGCCGACGACGAGAAGGTTGGCTTGTTCAGAGAGAACTCGCCCGTGGAGGCATTGTACAGCCACAGCCCACGCTTTTCGAAGTAGGTCGAGCCCAACTTCAGCGGCGCCTTCAAGACGTTCGGGGCCTTATACTCAACGACGCGCGGGTTCCTGACGGCCCACTGCGCGCCCGTCGCCAGGTTGTAGTAGTAGGCGTAGTGGCGGAACCGGATGCGAACCCCCTTCTTGCCCTTGACAGACGAGAGGTCAATCCACTCTGGCCGCATGACGCTGGACCGCTTTCCGTGGAAGTTGCGCGTCCAAATCATGTTCCAAGCCTTGCCGTCGAGGCTCACGTCCACGTAGGCGTACCCGTACAGCCAAGCATGCTCGAAGCGGAGCACTGGCTTATTGGCTGCACTCAGGTCGTAGACCTTCTTGAACGTCAGCGATTGCGTGTGACTGACGAAATTGTGACGACCCTCGAAACGCTTGTCGACGAAGTCATAGACCCAGCCACCCTCGGTCTCAAGGTCATTGATTGAGACTGTATCTCCGACTTTAGCGACGCCAGGAGCCACGTATTCTCCGATGCTGACGTCCTTGATTTCACCCCAGTAGGCTGGGCTGTTCGGCTTCGCCGAGAAGCGGACAAACACCTTCTTGCCAGTCCACAGGCCAAGGTCGAACTCCCATTTACGCCAAATGAGGTCGAGGCTGTTGGGCGTCACTGCCAGCTCATGCCACTTGAGTCCGTCTTCACTGACGTAGGCATACAATTGCCCGTAGGAGTGTCGAGCCACAGCGCGAAGCACCGGGTTCTTTAGGCCTGCGAGTGTGACGTAGTGCTTCGTCGACGTGTGATGCAGGTAGGCGTTGGAATTGACGTTGTTGACGACCGCCGCGCCCTCAAACCGCAGCGTCGGGCCTGACGCCGTCGATTGGCACGCCCAGGCGGAGCCTTCCGTTTCCCAGCTGCTGCAGCCGAAGGCCACGCCAGGCTTCACCGTCACTGGTGGTTTCGGATTGGTGAGCGCGAAGTTCTTGAACTCACCCCAGTAGCTCGTGCTGTGCGGCTTGACGATGATGCGCAGACGCACAGTTCCGCCGTTCTTGTACGCTCCCAAGGGCAGCATCAGGTGACGCCACACGAGGTCGTGGGTGTTGCCGACGCTGTACAGGTCATCCCATTGGATCCCGTCCCCACTGGCTTGGATCTTCACGGTGCCGTAGTAGTGCCGGAAGTCGATTTGCGCGTGAGGGTTCGGCTGACTGGCGATCTTGTAGACGCGCTCGTTGGTCAATGCGACCCAGTAGCCCCCAGGCAATCCGACCGGAACGCTGTAGCGAAACTGGTACTTGGTCTTGAGGGGATCGCAGCTCCATGTGGCATTTTCAGCCACCCAAGCGCCGCAGTCATGTTTCGGTGTCCCGAAAGAAACGACCGGCCATGGCTTGGGAGCCTCAGCGACGCGAATGTTGCGCAGACGCCACCAACGGTTCGTTGAGTGGGGCACATAGCCAATGCGAATCCACACCTTCTTGCCGAGGAATTGACCGAGGTCGGCGCTCACCTTGCGCCAAACGGTGTCGTGCGTGTTGCCGACCGTCCATACCGAACTCCAGGAACCGCCGTCTTCGCTGACCTGCACGGCGACGGTGCCGTAGTAGTGACTGTGCGAGAAGGTGAGCTGCGGGTCCTTGGCCTTCGTCAAGTCGAGCTGCCGCTGGTACTTGGCGTAGTGCCAATACCCATTGGCATGCTTGGTCGGAGAAGCGTCCGACTTTGCCTGAAGGAACCAGTCAGTCTTCGTGGAATCGCACTCCCACACCGTGTCTTCCAGTGTCCAGTCGCCGCATGAGGTCAACGCCTGCCCGTAGGGGAGGATGGATTTCTGGGTCGGCTTGGTGCCAAAGGTAATCCGACGGATGTCGCCCCAGTGGAAGTAGGTGTTGCCGTGGGGATTGTAGACGGTAAACCGCATCTCAACGACGTTGCCCTTGAAATCACTCAGGTCGACCACGCGTTTTCGCCACGCATAATCCGTTGTGTGACCACGCAAGAACGCTTCACCCCAGTCGCCATCCGGTGAGCGCACTTCGACCTTCAAGATGCCGTAGTAGTGCCGTTCCTCGAACGTCAGGTAAGGCTTGCTCACCTTCGAGAGGTCAAAGCGGAGATGGAAACGCGCGGTGCTGACATGCCGATTTGGATTGGGGATGAGGTTCGCGCCCTTGTAGTTGAGTTGGTACGAGGTGCCGTCCACGCCGCAGGACCAACCCGGCCCTTCCGTCTCGAAGTTCGCGCAGCCGACCTTCGTGCCCCACGCCACCAGCTTGGGATCGGGGTCTGACTCTCGTACCGCGATGTTGCGAATGTTCCACCAATTGTTGGTGGAGGTCGTCTTCGAGCGGAACCGCACGAGGATCTTCTTGCCCTTGTAGCCAGTCAGGTCCAAGGCTTGGCGGCGCCAAATGTAATCGCTCTGACCGCCGCGAATCAGTGATGGCGACCATGTCTTGGCGCCGTCGTCGCTGATTTCGACCCAGTAGGAACCCCCACTGTAGCGTTCTTCGAAGTAGAGCGTTGGGTTGAATGCACACGACAGGTCGACCTTTGACTGAATCGTCATCGTATGCGTGCCATTTTGCGGGGCGGAGAGCGCATACCAACCGGTACCAGCGTGTGTGAACCTCACCGGCCCGGTGCTCGCCTTGAACTCCCATTTGCCGCTGTTCTTCGAGGCATCATCGCTCATCGCGCTGAACGGCTTGTTGCCGTTGGGCGCGTGCGTGCAGCCGGTCTTGGGATTACACGCGTCATTGGTGCACAGGTTCTGGTCGTTGCAGTCGAGCTTCGGCCCAGCAACGCACTTCCAGTACTTGCAGCTATCCGAGGTGGTGCAGGCGTTGCCGTCGTCACAGGGTGCGGTGTTGGCGAAGTGCTTGCAGCCAGGCCCCGGGTAGCACATGTCCTGCGTGCAGACATCGAGGTCGTCGCAGTCTTTAGTCTTCCCGCCAGCTACGCAGGCGCCCTTGCTGCAGACATCACCCAGCGAGCAGGCGTTGCCGTCGTCGCAGGGCGCCGAGTTCGGCACGTTCACGCAACCTTTGACGGTGTCGCAGCCGTCGTTGGTGCAGGCGTTGGCATCTTCGCAGAGCTGTCCGGCGCCGGGGGTGCATTTGCCGCCGATGCAGGTGTCGCCGACGGTGCAGGCGTTGCCGTCATCGCACTTCGCCTCGGTCAGCGCGTGGGTGCAGCCGGTCTTCGGGTCACAGGCATCAACGGTACAAGCGTTCTGGTCGTCGCAGTTTTGGTAAGGACCAGCGACGCACTTTCCTGCCTTGCAGACGTCACCCACCGTGCATACGTCGTTGTCGCTGCAGCTGGCTGTATTCGGGTTGCCCACGCAGCCCTTCTTCGGGTCGCATGCGTCCTGCGTGCAGACGTTTTGGTCGTCGCAGAGCTGGACTTTGCCGGGAATGCACTTTCCGGATTGGCAGACATCGCCCGTCGTGCAGACATTTTCATCGCTGCAGCCGGATTTGTCGTCGATGACAAACTTGCAGCCTGGTTTGGAACCGCCCACACCCGGGTCGCACAGGTCGATGGTGCAGGGGTTGCCGTCGTCGCAGAGCTTGGCGGTGCCGCCCTCACACGCGCCCCCCTTGCAGGTGTCCTTCGTTGTGCAGGCGTTGTTGTCGTCGCACGGCGCGGCGTTGTTCTTCGGAGCGCAGCCCTTCGTCGCGTCGCACAGGTCGTCGGTGCACGGGTTGTTGTCACCGCAATCTTGGAGGGCACCCGGAGCGCACTTTCCGTTCTTGCAGGTGTCACCAACGGTGCAAACACTACCGTCGGAGCAGCCAGCGTTGGGGATCGGCGTGTACACACAACCTTTGGCCCCGTCGCAGCTGTCGCTGGTGCAGGTGTTGTTGTCATTGCACGTCATCTTGCCGCCGCGGCATTCGCCCTTGACGCAAGCGTCGCCGGCGGTGCACGCAGCGCCGTCGTTGCAGGTGCTGCCGTCTTTGAGCGGCGTGAAAACGCACTTACCTGACTGCTTGTCGCAGGCGTCTGTGGTGCAGGTCTTGCCGTCGTCACAACCCACCTGTGCGACGGGCTTGCAGACGGTCGCCTTGCAAATACCGCCGACCGTGCAGCTGTTGCCAGCGGGGATGCACTTGCCACCGTCCGCAGCGACGTGGACGCAGCCCTTCGTGAGGTCGCAGCTGTCTTTGGTGCAGGCGTTGCCGTCGTCGCAGGTCAAAGCCTTGCCCGCCTGACATCCGCCACCGGCGCAGGTGTCTCCCGTGGAGCACGCGTTGCCATCGTCGCAAGATGCGCCCGGCTTCAGGGGCGTCGATACGCAGCCTTTCTTTGCGTCACAACCGTCAGCGGTACACGGGTTCCCGTCGTCGCATGGCTGCGCCTTGCCGCTGATGCACGCTCCAGATTTGCAGGCATCGCCGATCGTGCAGGTGCTGCCATCATCGCAGGCGGCGCCGTCATCAAAAGTGTGGACGCAGCCGCCGTCACCCTTGCCGGAGCCTGGGTTGCAGACATCCTTGGTGCAGGCCTTTCCGTCGTCACAGGCGACGGTTTTGCCACCGACACAAGCGGCGCCCTTGCAAGCATCACCGCTGGTGCAAGCGTCGCCATCGTCGCACTCAGCGCCTTCTTGGGCCTGATGAACGCAGCCTTTGGCCTTGTCGCAAGAGTCCGTGGTGCATGGATTGCCATCTTCGCAATTCTGCGGCTTGCCGGGCGCACAGCCACCAGCGACGCAGGCGTCGCCGACGGTACACACGTCGTCGTCGTCGCAGGCCCCATCGCTGTCGTCGTGTTTGCATCCCTCAGCCGGGTGGCACCAATCCGATGTGCAGGGGCTGCCGTCATCACAGTTCAGAGCAGTGCCGGTGCAGGCGCCGGACGCGCATTTGTCGTCTTCTGTGCAGAGCGTTCCATCGCTGCATGGCTCGCCGGCCGCCCCAGGAGCGTGGGTGCAGGTGTCTTCCGCATCCGTGGAAGTCGCTCCGACACAGAGGTCCACGGTGCACGGATTGGTATCGTCGCAATCCTTTGTGCACGGGTTGGCGCAAACACCTTCTGCGCATACACCGCTGGCGCAGTCATCGTCGCCAGTACAGTCGCAACCCAGCGCGCCCGGGCATGCAGCAGCGTCCACTGGCCCCGTGTCCATCAGGACTTGAGCATCCATGGCTCCGCCAGTGTCTTGGCTGATGCTATCCAGTTTCTGCCCGACTGGCTGGTCGTCAACGCCGCTGCAAGCCGCACCGAACAGTGCAAGAGCGGCGAGCATGGCGCAGCGCCGGACCAGGATGGAGCGATTACCGTGAGGTAGCGCAATGTGGGTCATGAGAGGACCTCGACAAAGATGGCGACCAGCCAAACACGTAGGACGTGCGCGGTCCGGTCTCGGAAGCGAAACAGGGCGCTCAAACAGCGGGGCCCGCCTGCGAAGTTGGTGACGGTCACCGGAAGGGTGACGCATTAGATCTCCTTCAAAGTCGTCGTCCTCGCCGGAAAGTGTCAATGTTTGTGGCGATGGAACTGCGCCTAGCCGGTCAAGCTGTGGCCGCCCGTTGGACGGCAGGAGCTTCGTGAACGACATTCACATACAAAGCGTTGTTAGGTGGTTAGCCGGCTACTGGCCGCTCAAGAGAGCCCCGAGCGGCATGAAATCGCGCGGCGGATTGGGCGTCCTAGAACTGATCGCACCGGCCCGTAAAACCGATGTGGACAGCCGAACTACCCGAAATCAGCGCCAACATTCACACAAATTCTCGCCGTCAAGTTTTTTGCACCATGGCCTGCAGGAGAGCGAAAACGCGCGACAATGACCGCCACGTCGGCATCGCAGGAGGCTGATGCTGGCGAATTGTGCGTCGGTCAAAAGGACGACGAACGGGCCTGCTGGCAGAGTTTGAGTAGTCGGAGAGCCTCGTCGTTGTCAGCGCCAGTGCGAGAGAGTCGCCGCGCCTCTTCGGCGAGCTGCCACGCTTCAGACGGACGCTCGAATGCCACGAGAAGCAGGCGTGCCATGCCCAGGCGTGCAGGTATCGCCTCGTCGGCTCCCTGCCAGGTGCTGACCAGCCGTTCGTACACGGCGGCGGCCGCTTGTGAACGGTCGTCTCGTTCCAAACTCTGGGCGAGCAGGAGCACATCGGCTGGCGAAAGGCGGCTCAGTTGGCCAGCGGGAAGCGAAAAGAACAGGGCCGCAGCGCCGTCCCAATCTCCCGCACGCAACCGATGATGCAATTCCCGATCCGGCGAGTGCGCACGGTTCGATGACGGCTCAGTCCCCCCGAACCCCAGCGAAGCCCAAAGGGACGATGGACGGGTCGGCTGCCTCCCACGTGCACGCTGTCCAGCAGGCGGCGCCGGAGGGCGCGGTTTGGCAGACAATGGATCGGCAGGCAGCGCGCCGTCGTCGTCACGGCGTGCGGTCCGCTCGCCCTGCCCGCCCGGTGCTCGACGCAGCATTCCCGCCACTACCACGCCCGCCAAAAAGCCACCCAAATGGGCGCCATGACTCACGCCGCCACTGCCACCGGAGAGCAACAATGGCAGCAGGTTGTCGAAGACCACGTAGGCACCCAACACCCAACGAGCGCCCACTTGCACCACTCGCATGATGAAGGGAAAGAAGAAGACCCAAAGACGAACGCGATTGTGAGGAAACCAGAGGAAGTACGCTCCCAAGACACCAGAGATCGCGCCGGAAGCTCCAACAGTTGGGACATCGGACCCCCATCGCAGCAGCGCGTCACCAAAGGTTGCGGCTATGCCGGCCCCCACATAGAAGAGCAGAAATCCGGTGTGCCCGAGCTTGAATTCGACGTTGTCCCCGTAGATCCAAAGGAAGAGCATGTTTCCGGCTAGATGGGCGAACCCACCGTGCAAGAACATGGCGGTCAACAGGTCGCTGAACTCGAGCGCGCCGGGCCGGGCCCCGTGCTCAAAAACGACGAGGTCGTACGCGCTGACCTGCTGAACGAGTGTGCGCCAGTCCCCTGGGTTCCCCACAGCGAGTAGACGAAGGTACTCCTGCACCGACGGATCGGCGGGATCGACCCCCTGGCTTGCCAACGGCAAAAGCGCGATGAAAATTAGCACATTGACCCCGATTAACATCCAGGTAGCCCAGGGTGTAAACGGGGGATTTGGAGAGTCGCCGATGGGAATAATCAAGAGCGCCTCCGTGCGACTGTCAGCCGCCACGTTTGACGGTGCGCGGGTAGCGCTGAGATTCGCTGCTGAACGTCGGCAACTAGGGCTTGCTCATCAGCCGAGGGGAGGCCACGCAGCCACGGCGGTCGAACGGGTGGCAGGAGCGTGTGCGCGAGCCACTCAGCGGCAGTACAGTCGCGATGAAAATCGATCTGTGACCGCACCTGCCAGCCAGCCCGTTCTAGCGTTGCTTTGGGGTCCAAGGGGCCTGCCCATACAGGGGTGTCAACATCCGCAGAGGGCCCGTTGAGCGCATCACTCCCTGATGACGCGTCAATGGAGGGTGCGACGGCTGGCACCATCGGCAAGCCCACCATCTCGCGACTGGTGTTCAAACAGACAGCGAGATCGACCTCTCCAGGGGATGGAGCCTCACCGCAGTAGGCGGCCGGCGTCGACCAGGCAAGCACGCAGTCTGGTGACAGATGAGGTGCCAAGCTGCGCAGGGCATATGCGGGATCGGAGAGCAGCCACCACATCGAGTTGCCGACAACCACATCGAAGGGGTGCGTGGGCGCCAGAGTGGTGCGCAAGTGCCAGCGTACGCCCGCATGTCTGAGATGAGCTGCAGCCGGATGGTGTTGAGCCATGGCAAAGCTGGGCTCAAACGCTGTAATTTCGGAGACCGAGGCCCACCCACGGCGCGATAGCTCGGACGCCAGCGCCACACTTGTGACACCAGTTCCAGCGGCCCAGTCCAGGCATCTCAGGCGACCGGCGGACGGCACCACAGCGCTGAGCGCGGCCGTAACAAGGGCCTCGCTCGTCGACGCGTAGCGACCGTAGTCATTACAAAACGCCTGATACGCCGCGGCGGTCTTCGCTTGCTGCCAGTGCGTCATGAGTTTGTGTTGCGACGCCCGCCGCGGGCTCCATGGCTACTGAACTGCAGGGTTTCATCGATGGTGCCTGCTCGGCGGTCGACGTGAATCTCCTGGCTCAGATTGCGGTCAACAGCCCGCAGGCCACCCCAGTGCTGCTGGATACGGTCGTCATATTGATCGGCGACGTTCATTACGGACCAAAGTGACGCGCGCAGGTCTCGGGTCTCAAAGGTGCTCCCAAGGATGTTGTGACCGAAGACGACTGAGCCAGCGCCGTTAATGGAAAATGCGCCCAGATCGAGAGTGTGATTTTCGTGCAGCAAAAAGTCGTACAGCGCGTGCTCCAATCGCGCCCCCGTGATGAGTTCCGCACGAATAACGATGAGCGCGTCGTCCCGCCAAGGTCGGACTTCGACGTCGACGCTCGCCGAGCCGACGGCCACGCTCAGACTCGCGGTCGCAACGCTAGCTTCCACGCGGTCGCCAAACTGTTCGAGCATGACCCGCGCCACCCGCTTGAACACTTCGCGCTGAACATCGATAGGCGACATGGGCTCTCCGCTCGGACTTCCGCCTCGTGGACGGTCGCACTGAAAACGCCGTTTTAGTGACTCCGAACGAAGCCGGAATCGGCGGCGTGTAACCAGTGTAGACGACATTTGCACTGTGTCGTGCATTGTCTCCTACATCGCTGCCCGAGCGCGACACCAAATCGCCTACGACACGGCGTGCGCCTGTCCCCATCCCCTGCCACATGCGCACTTGGCGCCGCCAGCGGACCTCTGTCGGTGGCAATCGGTGGGGCACAAGCGCTTTGTTTCAACCGACTCTCCCAAGACTCCTCGATTTTCTCGGGCCTAGAATTTACCGTCGGCACACGGAGGAAAGGATGAAGAAACTGGGCGATGTTGGTTTTGTCAGTTGGCTGGGAGCCCCGCTTCTGGCCGTAATGGTCGGAGGCATGGCACTTTTCGGGTGTGGCGGAGGTGACGCAGACGCGCCTGCGAAGTCGGATGACACCGCAATTTCCGACAGTGGCGAGACGCATGCCGACGCCGCAGACAACAACGATGCCGGCAGCGACACCATGGAGGCTGACGTCGGCACCACAGACACAGAATCCGGAAGCCTGAAAGACGGCACAACAGGCGACAGCGGCAGCAGCACGGGTGCCTTAGATGGTGGTTCAACCGCCGACGCCTTGCCGGACGCGCTCGCTAGCGACGGCAACACGATGGATGCCGTGGCGGCGGCGGACAGCGCGACGGCGGATGCGGCCACAACAGACGCGGCAAAGACCGACGCTGCGACCAGCGATACCGGCCCCATCGACGCGGGCCCAGCAGATGCAGGCGCCACCGATGGCGGCAACTTGGACGCAGTCGCCGGCACGCCGGTCCCCCCAGCCGACAAGACGGTTCTCTCGTGGCTCCAAGCGAAGCACTACACCAAGTGGCAGGGCGAATCGAAGGTGCACAAGAGCACGGGGCCCCATGAGTACACCCGGACTTGGGTCAATCCGGTCTTGGCAAAATCCCTCGCCGCCAAGGCGAAGTCTCACCCACCAGGCTCGATTGCGGTGAAGGAGCTCCGCGCCGGCCTGAACTCGCCGCTGAAGGGCTGGGCGTTTCTCATCAAGCCTGTCGGCGGTTCGGGCAAGTGGTACTTCTACGAGAGCCTCGCGACCGATGGCTCCGGGACGATATATGACAACCCGAGCTTCTGTGTCGGCTGCCACAAGTCAGGCAACGACCACTTCATGTCGCCGTGGCCGCTTCAGTAGGAACGTCGGCGACGCCGTCCCCTTAACGACTATTAAAGAATGTGAACGTCACGTCTTCTGTGCGAGGAGTTGCTAGATTGGGTGGTCTGGAGGGACGTCACATGAAGGGTGTACACTGCGGTCTTCGAACCGCATCTATCGTTGGATCCATGGTGCTGATGGCGCTGTCGAGCGCTGCATTTGCATCAACCCCGGCAGCTACTGTCATTGAGGGTGCGCTGACATCTACGGGCGGCGGTGCCGCGGCGGACGGCACCTACGACATGACATTCAAAATCTATGCGGGGGCCTCGGGCGGCAGCGCGATTTGGTCGGAAGGGCCACTGAAGGTTGTCGTCTCGAAGGGGCAGTTTAGATGGGCCTTGGGCAGTAAGACGCCACTCAACATTTCGAAGCTGCACGCGACGAAGACGCCCCACCTCAGCATCAAGATCGGCGCCGATCCGGAGCTTGCCCGTCGGCCGCTCCGCAGCGTGATCTTCGCGCTCCATGCGGGTTCAGCCGACAAGCTCATGTGCACGGGCTGCGTGAGTGGTGGGCAGATTGCCAACGGCTCCATCGCCGCATCCAAGGTCGGCTTCACCTATGCAGGCTCAACCACGAAGGGCGGCCCTGCCAAAGACCTCGCATGCACGGGCTGCGTGTCCGTCAAAGAGATGAAGTTCGACGGCGGCATCAACCTTGGCGGCTTCAGCCTCAAGGCGAAGAACGGCACGTTCACCGGCGGCATCGCCGCGGCAACGGTCACCGCCACGACCTTCCTGGGCGACGGTAGCAAGCTCACGGGCATCAAGATCCCGTCGGGCGAGTGCAAAACCAAGGGCTACGTGGTCAAGGGTATCAACCCAGACGGCAGCCTCAAATGCGTCAAGGCCATGGATCCAAGCGCGCTGCCAAAAGACGGCCTCAACGAGATCAGCAACAACCTGCTGAGCAACCAGTTCACAGACACCATTCATGCCACGCAGAAGATGGTGCCGATTCCAGACAACACCGGCAGCGACGGGGTAAGCACGATCGCCTTCCCCAACATCGGCATCGCGCAGACGTTCTCCATGAGCGTGCACTTTGAAAACACAGACCTGTCGAAGGTCGCGGCGGTGGTGTTGCCCCACAACGACAAGAAGGTGGGCTGGACCCTGTGCGACCCATGCGGCACCAAATCGCAGAAGATCTACAAGAAGACGTTCACGCCGACTGCAAAGCCCAAGAGCGGCGACATCGCAAAGATGATCGGCACGAACATCCAGGGGCTATGGACACTGAAGGTGACGGACACCAGCTTCTGCCAGCCGCAGATTCAGTCCGATCTCAAGTGGTGCAAGGTGGCGACGAAGTCCGATGGTTGGATCGCGACGTGGAGCATCAAAATTCAGACGCTGAGCAATCAGAAGATCAACGCAACCGGTAACGTGCACGTCGCTGGCGAGCTAAAAGGCAAGGACAATGGCCACGGTACGACGAGCGGGCCGCTGAAGATCGGCTCGGACTTGAGCGTGGCTGGCAATATCAACCTCGGTGGTCAGGTCAAAGTCGGCAATCACGCGCTGAGCAACACGATTGCCCATGGTCGTGGCGCGTACAGCGTCGTCTACTTGCTTCGTTCGCCCACATACTGCCCCAAAGGCTTCAATCTCCAGAAGTTCGATGACCTTCGCGGACCGAATAACTACGTGTACGTGCACATCACCAAGGGCGGCGTCTCCATCGGCGGCACCAACGGTCAGTCCTACGGCGGCACGCAGCAATACACTCGTATTCCGCGCAACACCTCCTGGAACAACTACTTCTGCTGGAAGACCTTCGAGTCTCCAGCGGACAACGCGTACACGTCGGTCATCGTCAACAACGGCACGACCTCGGCGAGCACCTGCCCGACGGGCTACTACTACATCCCCTCCATTGAGACGCGGGGTAGCGGCGATGAGACCTACCTGACCATGTCTCAGAACGGCATGTGGATGGGCTACCAGAACAGCTGGAGCTACGGCGCCAATAGCTACCAACTCCGGGGCGGCTACCTCCGCCGTCAATGGGACGACAGCCAGACCAAAGGCGCATGCGTACGGCACTTCGGCGTCAACGACGGCAGCGAGTTTGAAGCGGGTGCGTTCCCGATCTTCATGCTGATGCGCAACAACAGTCAGTGCCCGAAGGGCTTTCACCAGCGCACGTCTAAGCAGATGTCGAGCAGCAATGGCCACAACTACATGTCGTTTATCGGCGCAGGCCATGTGGCCGGCACGTACAACGGCTGGGGTCATGGCGGCGCCAAGTACTTTTACATGAGCCCCCATCAGAACAACTACAAGGTCATGTGCTTCAAGATGCTGCCCCGTCGTGGTGCGCCGTCCGTGGAGACCTACACAAGCCACTACAACACCGGCGCCTGCCTAAAGGGATTCAAGCAGTTCAGCCTCGACAACCTGCGGCGCGCCGACAGCAGCACCGCCCACATGTACAAGACGGACCACGCCATGGTCATCGGCGGGCTGACTGGCGTTACCAACCCCACCGACAACGCGGACGGTTGGCACTACCACTACTGGTCGAGCTACCAGAAGAAGCTGTGCATGCGCCTGCACAACGTCAGCTGGCCGTAGTACCCATTCAACTAGATTTTGACTGCTTGGCAAGCGCGATCTGACTGCGTCCTGTCCGTCCAGCATCTTCTTGAAAACCATGTAGGTTGTCAGCGAGATGCCAAACGAACAGGACTTGCACCTCACACTCCTGAACCGGGCAAAACCAGCTTGAAAAGGTACTAGCCGCAACAGAGCGAAAACGTTCGTGCATCCCCGCCCCGAGGTTGACTCGCGGCGGGGATGCGTCGTTTTTGGACGTTGAAGGACGGGCCGCTGTCTGATGGCCCCGTGAGCTAGGCGCTCGTGAGGAAACGGCGAAGGGCGCGGGCGGCGCGGGCGGGCTGCTCCAACACCAGGGCGTGACCGCTGCTCTCGAAGAGCTCCAGCTCAGCGTGCGGCAACGTGTCGGCCATCCAGCGCCCTGCCCCGGGATAGATCGAGCGGCCACCGTAGAGCAGCAGAATCGGCTTGGTGAGTTGACGAACTTCGTGGCGCCAATCCTGCTGCAGCATGTCGTCGGCGAGACGCAGCGTGGCGTCAGGCACGTGGCGCAGCCCCGTCAACATGGACGGTGACAGCAGGAGCTTCATGCCGAGGCGCTCATCGGACCGCCACAGGCCGCGCAGCCAGGCGTTAGCGAGCTTTCGTGGTTGCGCGGCGATCTCCGCACGGGCAGCCGCGATGTCGGCTGCCGCGGCCTCGCCGAAGAGCCCATGGGGCCAATCTGGCCCAGAGGCGATGCACGGGCTCTGGTCGATGAAGACGAAGCGCACAAAGCTGGCGTCACCTGTGAGGCGCAGGGTCTCGAAGATGGTCTGGGCGCCCATGCTCAACCCCACTACGTCGGCGCCGCTCGGAGCGTGGGCATTGAGCACCGCCAACAGGTCCTCGGCGAGTGTCTGCATCAACGCTGGCGTTCCGAAGTCGTCGGACTGCCCGTGGCCGCGCGCGTCGTACAGAATGACGGGGCGTTTGTCCGCCACCGCCTGAGCCAACGGCCGCATGGCTGCGTGGTCACCACAGAATCCGTGCAAGAACACGACCGGCCGGCCTGTGGTCGTGCCGCCGATCCACGTTGCGATGCGCGTGCCGTCGGGCATATCCGTTGTCGTGCGCTGATAGCGCCCGCGTGCCCCGAGGAGCCCGGCGCCAAATCGGGCAGCACCTACGGCAATGGCCGGTCTGATGAACCGACGTAGGCCGCGAGGACTGTGTGAGGGAGCTGCGTTGGATTCGAGAGTCGCCATGGCCGGACCTTAGCGGCTTCCGGTGATGTTGTTAACTCGGCCGATACGGTCGGTGGGCGCGCAGCCGACACGTAGCACGCGTTCACGTGGACAACCGGCGCACCAACGGCGCATCCCGACGACGAGCGACGAGCTCGGCTGCCGCCTCAGCCCATGTGGGATGTTCAAAGCTGAAGCCAACAGCCCCCAACCGTGCCGGTACGACTCGGCGGCTCTTGAGCAGCAGCTCCGTGTCCGTGCGCAGCAAGAACGCACCGATCTCAGCCATCCACCGTGTCGCTGCAAGTCCGACGGGCTGACCGCAAGCGCTCCTGAGGGCGGCCATCAACTCTCTTTGCGGCAGCGGACTCGGGGCGGCGAGATTCACCGCTCCGGCGATGTCATCCCGCTCGACCAACAGGGCAACCGCCCGCACAAAGTCGTGTTCATGAATCCATGACACCCATTGCTGACCGCCACCGATGGGCCCGCCAAGTCCCATCCGAGTCAACAGCAGCAGCATGTCGAAGATCCCGCCGCGATCGGGGCTCATCACCATGGCCGAGCGCAGCGCGACCTTGCGGGTGTGCGGGGTGTGCGCTTCGGCGAGGGTCTGCTCCCACGCTTGTGCGATGTCGATGCTCTTTTTCCAGTAGGCAGGCACGTCGGGCTCGGAGCCGCCAATCACGCCGGTCAGTTCGTCGTTTGGCGCATCGAAGCGGTGTGCGTAGATGGTGGCGGTGCTCATCTGTAGCCAGACGGCCGGCGGCGATACGCACTGGGCGATGGCTTCTCCCACAACACGCGTCGACAGCACGCGCGAGTCCATCATCTGAGTCAGATTCTCCGCCGTGTAGCGACAGTTCACACTGCGACCGGCCAAATTGATGACCACGTCTGCGCCATCCAGCTCCTTGGCCCACGGGCCGAGGGTCTCGCCGTCCCACTGCACGACGTCGGACTGGACGCGGCGCCCAATCACGACGACCTCGTGACCACGAGCACGCAACCCGCGCTGCAGCACGGTCCCTACCTGACCAGTGCCGCCTGGTACAACAACTTTCATCGCGAACCTCCTTGTCGTTTCCGCCTTCATCGCACCTCTGCACAGAGACTCTCACAATAAGCATAAACATGTTTAGTTTATTCCAACCAACTTCTGGTTGAGGTAGATTCGACGGCGATAAGCGCTGGAAGGCCGCCCCACGGCCGGTCATTGTTCGGGCCACCTAATATGCCTTCGAGCATCTGTGGCGGCCCTGGAGGGTCTTGGCGGCCCTAGAACGGCCAAATCGTCACGAAATTTGCTCAAATTGTCGGCCGCGGAGTGGCGCCACCAAAGGTCGACTCAAGCACCTCGGGATGCTATTGGTGGGTCATATGTGAACCTTCGCAATCCGCACCCAACTCGCCCCACAGGAGCGACCATGCCCACGTTGACACTCCGCCGGCTCCCCCTCGTGTCGCTCATCGCCCTGCTCTGCTTCGGCGGATGCAGCGACACATCCACCGATGCGCCCGCTGGCACCAGCGACTCTGGAGCAGTAGGCGACGTAGTGCTCTTTGATGCCGGATCTTCAAGCGATGACACCGGGCCGAGCCATGACGCCGGTGAGACGGACACGACCACAACTGACGCCGGGGCGCTAGACGCCATATCGGCTGATGTGGCGACGACCGACACAGAAACCGTCGATGCCGGTACGCCAGACGCGGGAACGCCGGATTCAGGGACGCCAGATGCAGGGACGCCGGATGCAGGGACGCCGGATGCAGGGACGCCAGATGCAGGGACGCCAGATGCAGGTGGAATGACTTACGGTGCGTTCACACTCCAGAGCTGCAAGAAGTTCGTCAACAAGAACACGGACGGCACGGTCAATCCCTTCATCAGCCCTGCGCGCAACAATCAATTCTACGTGAGCTGGGTGCAAAAGAGCGGCGACCTGATGCTGAACTGGGAGGCCCCCGGTAGTTGTAAGACTGAAAAGGGACCGATGCAGGTCAACAAGACCAAGGGCGACGTCTACTATTGGGGCGGGATCGCTGTGGTCTCGGACACCGCTGGCAATTTCTACGCTGTGTGGGAATCGAAGACGAAGAATGCCGACATTTCCATCGCCTGGTCCACCTCCGGCAAGGACTTCAGCGCGCCCATGGAGGTCGTGAGCACCAGCACAAATGGCCAAGATCCCGCGCTACTCGTCGTCAGTCCAGGTGTGGTGCACGCGGCGTGGCGAGGCCATCACCCAACCAAGAAACAGTATGACCCGTACTTCGCGACCAACGTGGACCTGTTTAAGAACAAGCCGTTTGGCAAGGGCGTGCCGCTGCAAGACGATGCCGCGCAAGACGACCAAGTGGCGATTGCGAGAGATAGCAAGGGCAACCTGTACTACGCATGGCAGAGCCACGATGGCGACATGTTTGCGGCGAAGTCGACCGATGGCGGCAAGACGTGGACCAAGCCGGTGCAGGTCAACGACGTGAAAGAAAAGGCCAACGTGGGCAAAGGCACTTTCTTGGTAGTCACCCCCGACGACCGCGTGGTGCTGATGTGGTCGGATACGCGCAAGAAGAAGTCCGGCAATGAAAACGACGTCTTCGCAGACTCGAGCGCCGACGGCCTGACCTGGGGTAAGGATGTGCAGGTCAACGACAACGACGCCCGGTATCAGCAAGATCCGTCGATGGCAGTCGGCACCGGAGCGAAGTGCAAGGGCGCCATCTACGCGGTCTGGCAGGATTTTCGCCACAAGAAGAGCTACGACGTGTACGCCGCGCGCTCGATCGATGGCGGGCTGACGTGGAGCAAGAATGAGGCGATTGCGAAAGACTTGGCTGAAGACGAGATGAACCCGGCCATCGCAGTGGACAAGGGATGCGTTATCGGGGTGGCTTGGCGCGACTCGACGAAGAACAAGAACTTCGACATCGGGCTGCAGTTCTTGACCTGGTAGGGGTCGACCTCACTTGTGGTGCCATCGCGTCACAGCGCCGCAAGGTCACAGCGCCGCAACATCACGCGTCGAGCGCGACTTCCTTGGACCAGGGCTTGTCATCCGGGGCCAGCCGCTCATCGGCTGCGCGCTTGAGTAGACGCTGAATTTGCGCACCTAGGATATCGATTTCGGTGGAGACGTAGCGTTCGCCGCCCCAATAATCACTGGCCTCACTCTGCTGAATGAGGATCCGGGCATCCTGGTTGAAAATCTTCAGGGCGATGGGGGTCAGGAACGGTTTGACGATCCAGCCAGGGATGCGCAGACGAAAGCTGAAGACTGCGAATGCCCGGGTCAGGTGCGAATCCACCGGCGTCATGATGGACGTCACGAGGAAGTGGTTTTCGTCGCCAAGTTTGTACTCCACCTGGGCGACACAAGGCAGCAAGAAGCGGTCCCAATGGGATACGAGCCCACCGGATGGCGAGAGCATCCGCCCCACCAACCCCTCCGGCCGCGGCTCACCCAGGTACTCGGCCTGCACGCTGGTGGCGGTGCGGGTGATGTGTGCCTGGATACGATTCGGCTCGCCGGCGCCGCGAAATAGGCCGCGGTGCAAAAAGGCCGTGTGCGGGACGTCCAGCGCGTTTTCAACCGTCGCCTGCAAGGTGCCCGGAAAGTCGACGCTGCGGCGCACGGTGGTGTAGCCCGGTTCATCCAACATCGGCAGTCGGAAGGGCTCGCTGGTGGGCGTCTCGTTGGCGGTGGACCAGACCCACACGAACCCATCGAGCTCCCTGCAGGCGAAACCGGGGGTGCGGCGACTCTCCGCGCCGTGTGTCCGACAGAGTCCGGGGACTTTGGTGCAGGCGCCGGCCGTATTGAAGCGCCAGCCGTGATAGGCGCACTCCAAGTCCCCATCGACGAGCTTGCCGCCCGACAGGGGCACATTGCGATGCGGGCAGCGGTCGAGCAGCGCCCCGGGCACCCCCTCCTTGTTGCGAAACAGCACCATGCGAATGCCCTGCAGCGTGATGCTCTTGGGCTTGCGGCGCAGGTCGCTTGTGGTGCAAACGGCGAACCACTGGCGAGGAATGTGCACGACCGATGTCACCCCAGATGGCGGGGCTGGATGGGCGGCGGGTGCGAGGGTCTGAGGCAATTGAGGGGCGGGCTTGTCCATGGCGAGATCCTAGCACGCTTAGCCAAGTGAGAGGGCGCCACGGCTGGGCATTGAGCCCCACCGCGCGATGCGTAACCCTAGCCAGGACGGAGGACCAGACATGACCACACCAGCTCAACAGGCGCACGCGATTTGTGGACTGTTCGCGCCGCTTGTCCTGCTCAGTCTCGGAGGCTGCAAACCAGCGCCGCAGGTGGAGAAGCGCCCGCAGTCGGTCGTTGCAAAGGCATCCCCAAAGAAGGAAGCCGTGGTGAAACCCGATGTAGCAGCTGCTGCGCCGAGCGCTTCAGCGTGCAAGGAGACCGCCTCTCCATTTGACGTCCACGGCGACGGCACGAAGGCAGGCGTCGTTCGGCATTTCCGTGCGGGCACCGTCTTTTCTACTGCCGGCGGCGAGGGCGGCACGACCTCACTGAAGCTTGTCGGACTGCGGGACGGCAAGCTTCGTCTTACGCGATTGCGGAAGCCGTGGGGCGAGACTGACGCCGCGACGGCCGGCGCGAAGCAGGCTCCGATCACGATTGCCGCGGGCGAGGATGGCGCGTTCACGACGGAGCAGACTGGAACGACGGTGGAGACCGAGGGCAAGAGCGTGGTGCAGCGCGGTGCCTATCGCATCACCGCTGCAGGGGCGGGGTGCTTCAGGGTTGAGTTGACCGCGGACATTCCGCCCTACGCGGGGGAATGACGGACCGCGCTGCAGCTAGAACGACATCCGCAGGTTCAACCCCAGCTGCCCGACAGGCCGCGGCAGGAGTTCAGTGCCAGCCGCATCGTTGATGTAGCCGCTGTAAAATCGAAACTCACCATCATCGCCGACGTTCGCAGCCACGAAGCCCTCAACCCGCAGGTCTTGCAGCACCCGCGTGGACACCAGCAGCTGCACGAAGCCCGTGCGGTCACTCAAGTTGCCGATGGCGCTGACGGTGAACGACGTATCGTCCCACGAGCCCGGCCCCATCATCACAGCGAAGAGCGAGGCGTAGTGTTTGCCGGTGTAGAAGAAGGTCAGCGGCATGGGACCAGCTGCGTCGGGGTTCGTCTGCGACTTCATCGACCAATCGATCAACGCGTTGGCAGCAGCCTTGCCACTGCTGAAGCCCTCTGGGTTATGAAAGTACTCGGCCCCCACGATGATCGAGTCGTCCTCGCCGACCTCGATGGTGTAGCTCATGCCGGCGCTCAGCATCCAGTGCGCTTCGTTGGCAGCGTCTACCCGCACGCCCAATTCGCCGGTGATGTCCACGTCCCACACGCCGGCGGACCAATCGAGCCCCAAGCGCGGATCAAAATCCATGCGCTTCATCGCCGTTAGCCCGAGCTCGACGGTGCTGAACACGGCCTCCAACCGGCCAGCTACACCCCAATTTCGTAGGTTGTCCGCCCGCTCCCCGAGCGCTACCAGGTAGGCATTCCACCCCAGGGAGTCAATCGGGAAGTGAAGCTTCACCATTGGCATGCCAGTGCGCTGATCAAACAGCGTTAGTGGATTACGACGAGTGGCATAGATCACGTCGACTGGATTCCATAGCCGCGTTGCGCCCCAGCGCATTTGTTGCGTGCCGATTGTGAGATAGACAAATCTTGCAATGTCGAACTTCACCCACATCTCAACAAGCTGTGGATTCAATGGATTATTACTCGCTGTCATACCCGTCAACATGGAGCTCTGTTGATCAGAGACCACGGGCGAGTAGAGCAGGCGGCCGCGCACAAAGGCGCGAACCCGGTCGTTGGGGCGCGCGTCAAAGTAGACATCCATCAAGTTGTTGGATGACAAGCGCTGGCGCGACCAAGGCGTATCCCCTGTCAGCGATGCGTTGTTGCGTAGGTACAGCAATCCGCCGATGTCGAGTTTGTCCTTGAGACGGTCGGTGTCCGCGCTCGTCACCGATGCGTCACGCCAACGGGCGTCGCCGTAGTCCTTGCCGCTTGGGGCAGTGGCCGTGGGGTTGTCCTTTGCCGCCGTGGACTTGGCGGACGCGGCGGACTTGCCTGGGCTGGGCGTGCTGCCGGAAGGCTTCTTGGCGGTGGACTTGTCGGCTGGCTCGGGGTCGCCACCGAACATATCGGCTTCGCGCTGGCTATCGCCTGAATCTTTAGCGGGGGGCGCGGCTGCAGGGTTGTCGGGCGGCGTGGCTGCCATAAGTTGAAGCGGCGCCAAGATGAGCAGCACCAGGGAGATGCATCGCGTGCGGTTCGTCATGCTGCGCTCCCCTAGCCTTTCAGTGGGACTCTTGGTGGGCTGTGGTGCCGCCGTCGCGTGGTGCTTCCGGGTCGTGATACGGCGGGGGGCCTGATGCTGCCGGGTCGCCGACGCTATCAGCGACTCTTCGACTCTAGCCATGCTTTGGAGAAGATCGCCTTGGGCAGCTCCCGCAGGTCTGTCTTGCGGATGAGAATCGTGGTCGAGTTACCCTTTTCGATTTCGTCGAACACCCGCATCTCCTTCGGCACCCAGACGCTGCGCTTTTTCATCGGGCTGAAGACCTTGCGCCACTTGGGCGTGTAGCTCGTGCGCATCAACCGACCGCTCGCCGCAAAGTCTTGCTGCTTCAAAACATTGTCAGTCAGCGCGTCCACCCACATGCGAAGTTTGGGATACGGCACGTCGACGCCCTTTTTAGCCTTAAGCTCCACACCATGGGTGGTGAACCGGCCCAGCTTCTTGATGCCGAGGTACGAGACGGTGAAGTCCCGCGTCAGGTTCCGCTCATCGAGGTCAGCGCGGCGGCTGTTGGTGCCGCCGATACGCTCGCGCTCCGTACGGCGCTCCCAGCGGCCGACGGACGGGTCGTAGAGCCACAGGTTGCGGTCGATCTTCAGGTAGCCCTTGCCGCGCTCGGCTTTTGGCTTGAGAAACAGAAACATGAAACGGTCATCGCGGTCACGTCGGTAAATCACCGCCTCGGTGACCACCGGCTGCTTGCCGCGTTCCTTGTTCCGCATGAACACCAGGGACTTGTAGTCGCCGCTGTTGCGTTGGCGCTCGTCGACACGTTTGACCAGCGCCGCAGCACCGGCAGCGTCGAGTGGGGCAACAGCGGGTTTTGCGGGTGCGGACTTGGCGGCTGCAGTTGGCTTGCCCGATGCTACAGTTGGCTTGCCAGGCGCCGTAGATGCCACCGCCGGCAGACTGACGACGAGCGCCGCCACACACACCCAGCTGCGCCAAGTGATCGCGTAGCTCTCTGTTGTGCTGTCGCTCTTCGTGCAACTGTTGTTTTGACTGCCATTGCTATGACTGTGGCTCATTTGGCTGTCCTCCGCTCGTCCTTGCTACCTGTGAGTATCCCGACGCTCGCGGCCTACGCTGGGCCGCGTGGCCCATTTTCGCAACGTCTGACGCATGGGCTGGATTCACGTCGCCACGCCACACCATGCTGGCCGCTCTACACATGCTGAATCGCCGTCACTGGGGGCTTCTTCGCCGCGCGCCAGGAGGGCAAGACGGACGCCAACGTCGTGACGGTGCCGATCACAGCGACCGCGACGACCGCCGTCTGCACATCGAGCATCAACTTGAGGGTGTCGCTCATCAAGAAGAGCTGAAAGGCTTCATTCACTTTGAATTCCATGGCATTTAGCAAACTAACGACGCCAGCGCCGAGTAAGCTACCAGCCAACGCAGACGAAAACGACAGCACCCCAGCCTCGATCACAAACATGCCCAGCACCCACATGCGTCGCATGCCCATGGCGCGCAGTGTGCCGATTTCACGAGTTCGCTCGCGGATGGCCATCATCATCGTGTTCATCACGCCGATGATGATGATGAACAGCATGACGCCGATGAAGACGTAGGTCAGCAGGCTGAAGGTCTGCAGGATTTTGCGCATGAACTCGAGCTCGTCGGTCCACGTGGTCACGTCGAGCCGCTGGCCGGTCCAATCCTCGCGCCGCACGCTCTGGAACTTGCGAAAGAAGGGCTGCGGCACCGGGTCCATAAGCGTAAAGCCAGCTTTGTCTAAGGCCTTACGTGCCTGCGCCGCGACTTTGTCGGCCTGTTTTTCGTCATCCAAGAAGATGTGGATCGCGCCAGTGTGCGTCGGCTTCATCTGATAGAGCTTCTGTAGCACGTTGTGGTTCATGAACATCGAAAAGCCGCTGGTCATGCCCATGTCTTTGGCGATGACCTGCACGCGACAATCCACCGTATTGTTGACCCCACGATAGGTCGGTGCGGTGAGCACAACATCGTCCCCGACCTTGACCTCAAGCCGCTTGGCCTGTTTTTCAAACAGCATCACTGCGTTGGGCTCGCTCATTTTACTCAGGTCACCCGAGACGACCTGCACCACGTCCTGGAACGCTTTTTCTTTGTCGACGTCGATGCCCACGAGGACGCCCATCTGGGTGGCGACATCGCTGATGACCTTGCCCCAGCCACGACCGCGCACAACGATATTTTTACCTTTGATGCCAGCATCTTCGAGGGTCTTCAGGATGCGAGGATAGTCGGTGACCATGGGTGACGCATCGCTGCTGGTGAGCTTAAAGAAGCCGGCGACGTTGACGTGACCGCTCGACAGGGTCGTGCCCACACGCAGCATGTTCGCCTGCATGCCGTTGCTGACAGACGAGAGCACGACGAGTAGCACCGTCACCAGGGCGATGGCCCCGCCGAGCAGCAGGGACCGACGTGTGTTGGCGACGAGATTGCGAATCGCAATGCGAAAGAGCGTGATCATCCTTCCGCCTCCTGCATGGCTTCGAGGGGGGTGACGCGGGTCGCCAGCAGAGCCGGGTAAACGGTCGACGCTGTCGTGACTAGCGCGACCATCACCATGGCGATGCCGACGTGCCAGGCCGCCAGGGTTGGAAACAGTCGCGGCCCGCCGAAGAGGAAGATGACAGTGGTGTTGCCACCAGACGGGATACCAACGCTACCGACCCACTGCACGATGGCGCCACCTACCAAGCTGCCCACCACGCCAAAGACGATGCCAAGCACCAAGCTCTCAACGATGAACATCCACAGCACGTGCCGCCGCTGCATACCGATGGCCCGCAGGGTGCCGATCTCTCGGGTGCGCTCGATGGTCGCCAACACCATGGAGTTGTTGATAATGAACAAGGCCACGCCAAATACGCCCAAAATCGCGACCAGCAGCACGATGTAGATCACGCTGACGAAGTCGCCCAACATGCCCGAGGCCTTGCGCCAGTTGAGAACCTGTACGCCAAGCTTGTCGGCCTTGACGCGCTGCTCAATGGCCGCCTTGGTGTCGTCTTCGTCCGCCCCTGGAGCGAGGATGATAGCGGCGTTGCGCACCACACCCGTGTCGATCTCCTTTTCCGTGTAGACGCGATTGAGCAAGCTGTCGCTCCACCTTTGTGCGCCCTGCTTCATGTCGACGTCTGCGAACTCGTCAAAGCCCGCATCGCCGGTCTTGCCGGCACCTGCAACGGCCGCTGTAGCCGCATTTGCCGGGTCAACAGCGTCGCCTGCCGCCTCTCCGAGGAGCGCATCGTCCGTGCCGGCCTCATCGTTTGTGCTTGGCTCATCATCCCCGCCACCGAAAAATGCGTCCTCGGCCTCGTCCCTGGCGATGTCCTTCACGCCGACGGCCTTTTGCATCTCGGCGAGCTCTTTGACCTTGTCGGCGGTCATGAAGCCGTAGAGATCTCGGAAGCTCATCATGTCGATGATGTTCACGGCGCCGGCCAAGATGCTCTTTTCCAAGCCGCGGAACTGGAACACGCCGTAGATCTTCATGTTGGTGCTCTTGGCATAACCGCCGGCACCTTCACCGCGCACCGTCAGCACATCGCCAATCTTGGCGCGATACAGCCGAATGCGAGGTGCGATTTCCTTGTAGAACAAGGCGTATCGATCAGAAAAACTCGTGTCATTCATGTCGAAAAATGTCGAGACGAGGCGCACCATCTCGGCGCGTACTTTCTGCTCTTGGGTCTGGGGCACTTTGTCAGCGACGGCGGGTTTGGCTTTGGCTGCGGCCTCTGCCTGAGTCGCAGAGGTGGGATGGGGCGTGGCGCTGCCGAGGTCGGGGGCCTTCTGGTCACCCACGGCTTCGATGAGCACCGCCCGCACCTTGGCAGCCGAGGGCGCGTCGAGCTGCCAGATGATCTCTTTGTATTGTTTGACGTTCTTGCGCTGCCAATCCTGCAGTTGGTCATCGTCGGCGATGGTGTAGCCCTCTTCGATGCGCTCCTTCATCTTGTCGAGGCGGCGCGCGGTCTTGTGCTTGAAGAACTCCTCGTAGGCGAAGTGATTGAGCATGATGCCGCGCTTGCCGGGCGGCGTGGGCTTGCCCTCCAGCATCTCAAAGCGGTGAAAGTGCTTGCGAAACCTCGCCGTGTCGGTGCCCATGTAGCGAATGAAGAGGAAATCCTCGCCGATGGCCATCACCGCCACCTTGTTTTCCAAGAAGTTGAGCCGCGCGTCGAACTGCGCGTCGAAATCCCGCCAGAACTCAGGCTGAGCGGCATGGCGAACGTCATTGATGCCTTGGACCGTCTCCTGCCCACGGGACTTCTCATCTGTGATGGCTTCGAGGTTCTTCAGATCTTCGCTGAGCAGCTCGACGATGCGGCGCACATGGTCCCGCGTGGCGATGTAGGCGCCCTGTCCCCCTGGTTTGGCGATGTCATCGTGGGTTTTTCGCAGCTTGGCGAGCTTTACGTCCATGAGGTTTCCGCCAAAGACCATCCCGTAGTCGAACCCTTGCGGGATCACCGCCTCGACCTGGGGCAGCGACTCGAGCGCCTTGCGGACCTTCGGAAAGTCGGAGACCTCGCCGATTTCAGTGCCATCGATGAGGGACGGGAAGAGCACAAACTTGTCCTTGGCATCGGCCATGGACACTTGCAGGTGGCCGCTGATGGACGCCGTCAGACTCTGGGACATGGCCCGGTCCATGGATGTCAGCGCGCTTACGCCGAGCAGCAACATGATCGTGCCGAGGATCAAAATGCCGCCCACAACGGTCGTCTTGACTTTGTGCGCCAGCAGGTTACGCAGCGCGATCCGAATAAGGGTGCCTGTCATCGAAACGCCCCCCTACACCAGCGCCGTTTGCGGCGTATCCAGGCGACCGTCGTCGGCCACCTCCGAGGAGGCGACCAGCCCGTCGATGAGCTCTATGGAGCGGTCAGCTTGACTCATCACCTTGGGGTCGTGAGTGGAGAAAATGAACGTGGTGCCCTCTTCCTGGTTGAGCTTTTTCATCAGGTCGATGATCTGATGACCCGTTTGGGAATCCAGGTTGGCGGTGGGCTCGTCGGCCATGACAATACGCGGTTTGGTTACCAGCGCCCGAGCCACGGCGACGCGCTGCCGCTGACCGCCCGAGAGCTCGTTGGGGCGGTGGTGCATGTAGTCTGTCAGGCCAACCGAGGCCATGATGTCTTCCACCCGCTCGCGGCGTTCAGCCTTGTTGAGTTTCCCCTGTAAGAGCAGCGGAAACTCTACGTTATCAAAGGCATCCAGCACCGCAACGAGGTTGAAGCTCTGAAAAATGAAGCCCAGGTGCTCGAGCCGCAGCCTCGTCAACGCAGATTCTGACAGCGTGCCTGTGTCGTGCCCATCGACCATGACCGTGCCGGTGGTCGCGACGTCGACGCAGCCGATGAGATTGAGGAGCGTGGTCTTGCCGCTGCCGGAGGGCCCAGCGATGACCGCAAAGTCTCCCGCGTTGATTTCGAGATCGATCCCCTTGAGGGCCGGCACCTCTACCTTGCCGAGTTTGTAGATCTTCTGCACGCCAGACAGGCGTACGATGGCGTCACGAGAAGGGGTGGACATGTCGAACCTCAGGCCGGGGTCGGAAAATGGGGCCCACCGCGGAGGAACGCGGCGTGGGGACAGGCAAACGCGCGGCGCCATCCGGGTCAAGGGGGGCGGTCGTCGAAACCACACTTCTTTGCACGGTGTTCACACTGAGTCTGCTGCGTCGTGACAACACCAACTGGCCCGAGGACAACATCGATATCTGGCCGCCTTCGGCCACAATCATCACAGCTTGCGGCCGGCCGGACCTCATCAATTTCAGGTTCCTAGCTTGTTGTAGAGCTCGTTGCGAATCGATTGTAGGGTCCCCGCGAATTACGACCATCGTGGAGATTGTGATGTGTACTCGAACGCGGACGCTATGCGTCCTGGCCCCGATTTTGTGCACCCTAGCCGGGTGTGCCGCTGAACTCGAAGAGCCCAAGGAACCCAAAGTCTTCGGAGCCGGAAACGTCACGAGCGTTGATCTCACAATGGCACCTGCCGACTGGGATAAGCTGCGGTTTGCGTCACCCGGGCTCGACTTTCTGGTCGCTAAATCATGCCCACCCGGCCCCCGACCGAAGCCGTTCAAGTGGCTGCCGGCCACGCTCAAGCTCAACGGCGGCGAGCCCATCGACGTGTTGGTACGCAAAAAGGGGTGGCTGGGGTCCATGGACGTCGTCAAGCCTTCACTCAAGGTCAAGCGGGTCGACGGCAAGCCCATCGCCGGTCAGTCCCGGCTGACCCTCAACAACAACAAGTCCGACAAGGCCCACATGAAGCAGTGTCTGACCTACAAGCTGTTTGGCGACGCCGGGCTGCCTGCCCCGGAGTGCGGTTGGGCGGCCGTGCAGCTCAATGGCACGAAGCTGGGCGTCTACACCCACCTTGAGTCGATCAAACGCGGATTCCTCAAGCGAGCGTTTGGCGACGACACGGGACACCTCTACGAGGGCCAACTGACGGACTTTCGATCGCCACAGCTGCGGATGTTCGAGCCCAAGAACAAGGATACGGACCCCGACCGCGGTCCCATCAAGGCGGTGGCAACAGCCCTGCTGACGCCCGGCGCTGCTGTGATGGACACCGTGAGCAAGGTCGTCGATGTCGAAGCATTCCTGGCCTACTGGTCGATGGAGGTCATCACCGGATTTTGGGACGGCTACTCCGGCAACCTCAACAACTACTACGTCTACAAAGACCCAGCGGACCAGCTGCTCAAGTTCATCCCGTGGGGAGCAGATGAGACCTTTGGCCGAGAGTTCGACTGGGCCGATGGACACCTCGGCGAGCGCGGCGACTTGCCCTCGTCCGTGTACGCCCATGGTTTCTTGGCCAACCGCATCTACGGGGACGCCACCGGTCGTAAGCGCTACGAGGCGAAGCTGCGTGGGTTGCTGAAAGATGTGTGGAAGGAAGACGAGATTGAAAAGTGGATCGACTCGGTCGAGAAGCTGGTCGTCCCGCACCTGCTCGCCACTGAGGTGGAGAGCCACGCCGGTCGGGTCAAGAAACTGCGGGACTTCGTCACAGGGCGGCGGGCCAAGATCATCGGGGAGTTGGACGCGGGATTGGTCGACTGGAAACGCGGGATGCGGATGATCACCTGCGCCGAGAACAAGCGAGTGGTTACGGGATGGTTCGAGACACCCTGGCAATCGCTGAGCAAAGACGTGTTGGTCACGGGCACCGGCGAGTTGACCGAAGAACTGAGTGGCAAGAAGAGCAAGCACTCCTTCGTGCGGGCGCTTGGCGGTCCAATCCAAGGCGGCAAGGGCGCCCGCTTTCAGGTGGGGTATGGGCCCCTGGCAGGCGGTAAGTTCGGCTTTATGCAGCTCGAAATGCCCATGGAGCTGGTGAAACCTGGCACGGTCAAACTCGATGCGGGTCAAGGGCTTGGCGAGTTCGCCTTTGTGGACGCCAGCTCATTCGATGCTGAACCCGTCGGATTTGTGATCACAGGGTCGGTCACCTTTGAAAAGGTCGACCTCACCGAGGGCACAAAGCTACGCGCGACCGTCAACGCACCGGTGTCGAGCCTAGTGTGGGACACGTCCGATCCCATGAAGACCAAGTGATCTTCGCCGTATGTAGAGTTCGCAGCGATTGTTCGGCCGGGCTGCTCCCAGAGGGGAGCGGTTCATGTCAATGTGCAGTATACGGACCGTAGGCGGCACGAGATGACCGCGCGCTGCCCGTGTCGCTTGCCCACAACCCGAACGAAGGCCGCCTCGTGACCGCTCCATCCTCTGATCGTCCTGGTCTCGTAGCTCGCTACACCCACTTCGCGGTCGACAGGCCGCGCGCCGTCCTCGCGGTGTTGCTCATCAGCGCGGGACTTTTGCTTTGGTACGGCGCTGGCATCGGCGTGCGGTCCAATATTGAGGCGCTGTTCCCCGACAACACCCCCGCGGTGCTCGCTGCCCAGCGCGCGCGGACAATTCTGCCGAGCAGCAACCAGATGACCATCGTCTTTGGTAGCCCGTCGCGACAGCAGAACCGCCGCCTCGCCCAAGCCTTCTGCGAGCGCGCTGAGAAGCTGCCGGAGGTCGCATCCGTCGATTGCCGTCGCGACATCGACTTCTTTCGCCGAAACGCGACCCTGTTTCTGAGTACGGATGAGCTGAAGGACATCGAGAAGCGGGCTGTGAAATCGGTCAAAGAGGCTGTCGCTCGGAACATGCTCGGGGCTGGATTTGAGGGTGGCGGCGCTCCGGCGGGTGATGACTTCGACGACGAAGATGAAGACGACGAGTTTGGTGACGACGACGAGGATGAGGAACCCACCGCCGCCGCAGCCCAGAAGCCAGGCGCCCAGAAGCCCCCAGCCAAGACGCCAAAGCAGCCGGAAGCCCCCAAAGACGCGGCCAAAGCTGAAAAGGGCTTCACCGGCATGCTCGATGACGAAGCGCTGGCCAAAAAGCTCGGCGCGTCGCACGACATTCGCGAATGGGTCGAGAGCGACGACGGCTCCGTCCTGGGGGTGAAGCTCTTCCCGCGGGTGTCGCCCTCTGATGTCGACGCGAGCGCTCGGTTCACGAAGAAGATCGAGGGCATCCTCGCGTCCCTCAAACCGCAGTCCTTTCATCCCAAAATGCTCCACTCGATGCACGGCGACTACAACGAGGTCGCCAAAGAGGTGGAGAACCTGCGCAGCAGCCTCGTGCTGACGACCTTCTTGGCGCTGTTCGGCATCATCATGGTGCAGCTGTTGGCCTATCGCCGCCTGCGCGCCCTGCTCTTGCTCTTCGTGCCCCTGATCGTCGGCGTGGCGTGGACCATGGCGTTTGCGCGCCTGTCGGTGGGCTCGTTGAACATGGTCACGGCCTTCGTCTTCGCCATCCTCTTCGGGCTGGGCACCGATTTCGGCGTCTACACCCTCAGCCGCTACTTCGAGTACCGCTCTCAGGGCGCGAACCCGCGAGACACGCTCATCGCCATCATGCCGGAGCTCTGGCTCGCCCTGCGGACGGCCGCTATCACGACCGCTGCAGCGTTTCTGGCGCTCGTTGCCCTCGATTTTCGGGGATTTTCTCAGTTCGGACTTCTCGCCGGCGTGGGCGTCCTGCTTGCGCTCGTGGCGACGATTGCCGTGATTCCGCCGCTCGCTGTGGTGCTGCACCAGATGTGGCCGGAAAAAGACGTACCCGCCGCCCGTGCGGATGGTCTGCGCTGGATTGGGCTATTCGCCTCGCCCAAGCTGGCGCGACTTGCGCTTCTCGGCGCCATTGTCCTGGCGGTCGTGTCGGTCTTTTCTGCACAGCACATCGGTTTTGAGACCAACCTGCGCAAGCTGCGCACACCGCCGAAGAAGTCCACCAAGAAAGCCAAAGCGACCCAGACGTCAGCCACGCATCGCCTGGGCTACAAATACCGCAGCAAGGCAGCGAAGGGGCGTGCCAAGACCCCCATCCTGGTCATCGCCGACACCATGGAAAACGCCGGCGCTGTGCACGCCTACTTGCAAGCCCACCGAGACAGGCTGACGCGGATGACGTCCTTCGTCTCTATCCACACGTTCGTTCCTAGCGGGCAAGCCGAGAAGATCGCCGCCGCGCAGCGTATTCGGAACACGATTGTCGCGAAGATCGATGCCATGGGGCCAGAGGACAAGAAGGAGGCCGAACGCGCCCTGGAGATGTTGTCTCCCAAGGCCTTCTCCGCCAATGACCTGCCCGACTTTGTGCGCAAGCGATTCCTCGATGTCGACGGTAAAATCGGCCGCTACGTGCTGATCTATGCCAACGGCAATCTGGCCGACGCGGGCTCCGTGAAGGAAGTGATTGCGCAGCTGGGGATGTTCGAGGCCAACGGCAAGAAATTTCGCGCCACGGCGTCCTATTTCATCCTCGCCGAGGCGGATAACGTCGTCCGCAAGGAAGGGCCCATCGCCGTACTGTTGGCGGCGTTGGCGGTGCTGTTGGTCATCGGCGTGCACTTTCGCAGTCTGCGTATGGTAGCGACCGCATTTGTGCCGCTGGTGCTCGGGTTTATCGTCTTTCTCGGTCTGATGCACGGTCTCGGCATGGAGCTGAACCTGTTTTCGATCACGGTCTTACCGAGTATTTTTGGTATCGCTATCGATGGTACGGTGCACATCGTTCATCGCGCGAACGAGCGGATTCCGGGGGAAGACCTACGGCTCGTTCTGCAACGCGTGGCGGGGGCGGCGTGGATCGCTGCGCTGACGACCGTCGTTGGCTTTGGCGCGTTGATCTTCCAAGACAATCCAGGCATGCAGAGCATCGCTAGCACCGCGGCGCTCGGTATCCTGGTCGTCTGCACCCTCGCGAACGTCTGGGCGGGCTCCCTGCTGGCGCTCGCTCCAAGCGAAGATAGTGCCTCCGGTGTGACGCCGGTGTGACCCCCAGTTTAGGAAGCCTTCGTTTTGCTCTTTAACTCCTTCGAGTTCTTCCTGTTTCTGGTGCCCGTGCTGTGCGCGTACGCGCTCCTTAATCACCGCTGGCAAAACCGCTTCCTGCTGGTCGCTAGCTACGTCTTCTATGGCGCATGGAACTGGAAGTTCCTGGGGCTCATCGCCTTTTCAACGTGTCTCGACTATGGCTGCGGCATCAAACTCGCGGCGCCGGATACCAAGCGCAGAAAGCCCTATCTCTGGCTCAGTCTCGCCGGCAACCTCGGCCTGCTAGCCACGTTTAAGTACTTCAACTTCTTCGCTCAGAGCATGCAGAGTCTTCTGGGCCAAGCGGGCGTGGAGGTCGGCATTCCTACCCTGGCAGTCATCCTGCCGGTCGGCATCTCGTTTTATACCTTCCAGACCCTGTCCTACACCCTGGACGTGCACGCGCGGCGGACAGAGCCTTGTAAGAACTTCATCGACTTTGCCCTGTTCGTGTCGTTTTTTCCGCAGTTGGTGGCCGGTCCCATCGAAAAGTCGCGGCGGTTTCTGCCGCAGATTCGAGCCCCGCGACAGCTGACGGTTCGGGGTTTCGACGAAGGCTGCACCCTCATCTTCTGGGGGCTGTTTAAGAAGGTGTTCGTCGCCGACAACTGCGCCCTGATTGTCGATCAGATCTTTCGCGGCGGCGGCGAGCCCACAGGCTTTCAGTACCTCATCGGGTCCTGGGCCTTTGCGTGGCAAATCTACTGCGACTTCTCTGGCTATACCGACATCGCACGGGGCGTCGCCAAGCTGATGGGCTTCGACCTGATGCTCAACTTCAACATGCCGTATTTCGCCCGTAACATCTCGGACTTTTGGCGCCGATGGCACATCTCGTTGTCGACGTGGTTCAAGGAGTACCTCTACATCCCATTGGGCGGCAGCCGCGTCTCCAAGCCACGCTTGGCGATGAACTTGATGGTGGTCTTTGTCGTCAGCGGCCTGTGGCACGGCGCCGCGACGAACTTCGTTGTGTGGGGGGCCATGCACGGCGTCGGCTTGGTCGTGGTGACCCTCGCCGGCCCGCACATCGACAAGTTCGCCGCGCGCTTGCCCCCGCGCCTCTGGACGGTCATGGCGGTGCTGCTGACCTTCCACTTCGCCACGTTCACCTTCGCCATCTGGCAGACGCCGACCGCAGGTGCCTGGCTCGACGCCATGGGCGCAATCCTGACGAAGTTCGACTTCCAGACGCGGCACTTCGGCACGCTTGGAAAGTTGAGCGGCTATGTCGCGATCCCCATCGTGGTGCAATACCTACAAAAGAAACACGAAGATCCGGCCTACCTGTACACGCGCCTGTCCAAACGCGCCAAGGTCAGTTTCTACTTGCTCTTGCTGTTGCTCCTCGTTCGTTTCGGCGTGTTCGAGGGCGATGAATTCATCTACTTCCAGTTCTGAGGCGCCATGACGAGGCCATTTTCGGAAAGGACAGCAGTAGAGAAGACCGCGATGGCTACGCGCGCAATGGCCCGTCGTTCTCCGATGTGGGTGCTGTTGGTGCCGCTGGTGCTCTCTCTGGCGACGTGGATGGGGGTGCGGGCATCCCTGTCCTCGACCAAACCCACGCTGCTGCTCGTCGGGGACTCCTTCACCGGCAACTACCGCATGGATGACGGCGACCGAATCCAAGACCTCCTCGCGGCAGATGTGTCGAAGTATCACGTGGTGAACCTCGCTCGCCCTGGCGCGAGGACGTTGGACATGGCGTTGCAGGTGCATCAGGCCGCTCTCCTCGGGCTGTCGCCGAGCGTGGTCGTCGCGCCCATGTTCGTGAGCAAGTTTCGTTCAACTGAGGGGTACATTCGCCTCGACAAGCGTGGTGACCAGCTCAAGTGGCTCGAGCTGAGCCGCAGCGGCCGGTTTTTCGCCAGCTTTGACGCGCAGTACAAAAAGAAGGTGCTCATCCACAAAATCGGCCTGCTGTTCGGCTTCTTCGATTTGGCCGAGCACCTGTACCTCCAGCACGTTCAGTGGCCCATCGAGCGCTCACGTATGCGCAAGGACCCGCCAGCGAGGCGTGCGAAGATTCAGAAGAAATTAAAGGCCCATGCCAAGGTTTGGGAGGCGGCAGGCACCAGCGATGAGCTCCTCTTCAACACGGGCAGCGCGCACGATTTCGAGCTACTCGCAGCCGACGTGAAGGCCCGAGGTGCGCGGCTCATCGTCGTGCTGATTCCGGCCGGCAACATGGACGCGGCGCGGGCGAGTTTCAGCGACGTCGCCCTCGGCAAGCTGGAGAAGACGCGCCGACAGGTCCACGCCTACCTAAAGCGTCGGAACATTGAAGTGGTCGATGTAGTAGATGAGTTGCCAGGACGGCACTACGACGATTTCACCCACATGAAGACGCGGGAAGGCAACGCGATTTTGGCACGGGCCGTTCAGCAGCACCTGGATAAGCCCTAGCGAAGGACTCAGATTCTTGGCGGGCTCGGCTATGGGCGGGCTATTTCGTCAAGATAGCGGCGGCCAGGACGGCGACGGCGGCCGCGATGCCAATGCCAACCAACATCCACCCAGACACTTGCGGTTCCGACTCCTGTTCGACCAGACGACGAAGCGCGGCCTCATCCTGGTCGTCGGGCAGGCCCTGCGTGACTTCCGCAGCAAGATCCCTCGGTGGGACGGCGGCGGTGGTCTCCCCATTTGGCGGTGTGGGGGTCGTCGGCTGCACGCCGCCTGATTCCCACCCCTTCCGGCGCATGATCACACCTTCAGGCGCTGGCGTCGGTTGGGTCATCGACTGGGTTTCGGGGTTCACCACCGCGCTGGCCACAGCCCCGGGCGCGGCGACGCCAGCCGACGGCAGATGGGCTCCACTCAAGTCACTCTTGCGACGGGCGGCGCGGACCACAGGCTCACTTGGACCACGGCGACGGCGGTCCTGGGCCTGCAGCAGATGAATCCGCAGCACCTCGGCGGACGGCGGCCGGTCATTGGCGTCTTTCTCGAGACAGCGCATGACCACAGACTGCAGCTTCGGCGGAATGCTGTGGCGCACGTCCTCCGGCATGTCGGGTACGCGGTCCATGATGTGCTTGCGCAAGACCTGCGCGGTGCTGACGGCGTCGAAGGGCAAGTCGCCGGTCAGAATCTCGTACAGGACGATCCCGAGGGAGTAGAGATCGGCTTGCGGCCCCACGTTCGAGCCGATGGCCTGCTCTGGCGCCATGTATTCGGGCGACCCAACCACGTAGCCCGTCTTGGTCAGGTTGTCGCGCTCAAAATCACCGGTGACGAACTTCGCGAGGCCAAAATCGAGCACCTTCACGAAGTCTTTCTCCCCAGCGACGTCTTGTAAGAAGATGTTGTCGGGCTTGAGATCGCGGTGAACGATGCCCTTGCCGTGGGCTTCTTCCAGGGACTTGCAGACTTGGGCGGCGATATGCACGGCACGAGTCGGCTCTAGGACCGGCTGCTCGGCGAGCAAATCACTGAGCTTCCGGCCGACCAGGTACTCCATGACCATGTAGATCGAGTCGGAGGGCTCGTCGCGGCCAAAATCGTAGACGCGGACCGTGTTGGGGTGGGTCAGCACGGACGCGGCCCGAGCCTCGCGTGTGAAACGGCGAACCTCTTGTGGATTGTCGGCTAGATCGCGCCACAGGACCTTAATGGCGACCGGCTGGTGGGTGATGCTATGCACCGCCCGATAGACGACGCCCATGCCGCCAACGCCGACCATGCCGTCGATGCGATACTGGTCTCGGAGCATGTAGCCGTTCTGCAAACGGCCCGGAAACTGCGTCGACGCACGGATCTTCTCGGTAGGCACGCCGTCGTCGGCGCACACCGCGTCATCTGATCGCTGACCGCAATGGGGGCAAATCTGCCACACGGGCTGGGTCTCCTGCGCAAGAGGTCGCGCTCACTCTAATAATGACCGGCATCGGCTGTATTAGCGAGTTATCGGAGCAAATCCCCATTGTAAAGGGCGATTGGCGTGCAAAGCACCTTGCCAGCTAGAGGGCCTGCGGCTACAAGGCGAGGCATTGGAGGTCCCTGATGATCAAGCGCCAACCCCAGACACTATGGCCCACGATGGCGATGCGCAGCCCGATGACGCGTTCGCTCGTGGCGCTGCTCGCGTTCAGCCTGCTGACGGCTGCCTGTGGCGATCGCCGGGCTGAGTCCGACAAGAAAAAAGTGAAGAAAGTCTTCAGTGAGCAGCCGAAAATCGACTATGGCTCGATCAAAGTCGCGCCGCCGCCGAAGCCAGCTGAAGCACCCAAGCCACTGGCCAATACCTGGGCTGCGAAGATGCGTGTAGTCACCAGCGAGATCTCGGCTGACCTGCTCAAGTGCCGCAACGAATTCATGCTGCCCTTCCAGTTTCAGAAGATGCGCCGCCGCGACGTGACGTGGACGAGCCTGTCGGAGATGGACGCGATCTGTCGGGACGGTACGCGCAAGAAACGTGGCCCCTACAAGCGCCTGGTGTGGCTCAGCAAGGAGCACATCGGCCAGCACCCTGCCCTGGACCGCTACATCGCACTGGGCATGGACATGCAGGAGCACTACCGCGTGGTGTCGCTCATGGCCAAGAAGATCGGCGCCCCCAAAATCGCGCTCATCACGGACACCGCCAAGCTGTCGCGGGATCGCGTGCTGAAGGCCGGGCTGGAGATGGAGGCTGCGGGTCGTATCGTCGCCGCGTGGCCGGATGACCTCAAACCGGTGGACGACCCAAGCCGCATCGCCAAGCCGGTGGACGTGGACACCTACAAGAAGGAGCTGGCTGACCGCTACGACTTCTTCCTGATGGACATCGTCAGCGCCTACGACCGCTACGCGTCGAAGAGTTGGCAGTACCCCAATATGATCAAGTACAAGAGCTACCGTCTGTGGGTCGATATCCCGACCAAGGCGCTGCAGCAGGATCGCACGCGCATCGAGAAGGTCACCGGCCTGACCGACAAGACCAAGGCCCAGCTGCAGGACTACCTCGCCAAGACAGACGCCCTGCTCGCCGCTTGGCGCGCCAGCAGTGAGCGCTACGTCAAAGGCAAGAAGAAGGACACGTGGAACGAGAAGGACCTGTTCCGCAAACCGCTTATCAAGGCGCAGAAGGCCTGGCTCAAGGCACGCAACAAGGCGCTCGGCAGCAAGCGCTAGCAGCGCGCTAGGGCTCACCCAGACTCGGCAGTCGATAGGACGATAGTCATGACCCACCAAGCGGCGATCGTTGGCGCACTGCTCGCAGGTGTTGCCCTGCTCGCTCCGACGCCGTCTTCGGCCAAAATCACCAACGTGCAGGCGCTGGCTGGTAAGCCCGTAGAAGAGGGACTCAGCGGCCGGATCAACCTGTCGGCCAATGTGCGCGCGGGCAATGTGCAGCTGGTGCTGGCTTCGGCGGGTACGACGCTCTTTCATCGCACCGGCGACAACGTCATCGTGCTCAACGCCAAAGGTGCCTACGGGCTCAAGGGTTCGCCGGGCAAGTGGGGCGATGAGCCCTTCCGCGAGCGTCTGTTCGAGCACCTGCGCTATCGACGGACCCTCAACGCCCAGTGGAGCGCCGAGGCCTTTGTGCAACACGAGTACGACCGCTGGCGGCGGCTGAAGCTGCGGGCGCTGAGCGGCATCGGGGTGCGTCATGACCACAAGATGGGCAAACGTGGGCACATCGCGATTGGGCTGGCGTACATGGCGCAGTGGGAGGAGTTGCTCGACGCGACCGCAGTCGACCTGCAGGGCGTCTACTTGGAGCACCGCATCTCGAGCTATATGACGGGCAGTGTACGGCTCGGTGAGCGCGCGACCCTCACACTGACCTGCTACGCACAGCCAAATATCGCTGACCTGTCGGATATCCGTGGTCTGCTGGAGAGCACGCTGATGTTCTCCCTGACCGACCGTCTGGCACTGAAGGTCACCGGCTGGTGGGCATGGGATACCGCTCCGCCAAGCGCCGTTCGCGGCTACGACGTCAACACGACTGTGGGTTTTGCCTTCACCATCTGATGGGGCCCCGCCAACTGAGGTTCCGGCCGATGTGCCGGAGCCCTGGGACGATCTTCTGCCTGTATTTCGCCTCGATGACGCCCTCGCTTTTCCCCGGCCAGAAATTGCCGAGCCGTCTGGCCTTTTGGCGGTGGGTGGGGACCTGTGCACCGAGCGTCTGCTGCTGGCCTACGCCATGGGTATCTTCCCTTGGTACAGCGAAGGCGAGCCGATTTTGTGGTTCTCGCCGCCCGAACGGATGGTCCTGCCACTCAGCAACCTGCACATCAATCGCAGCCTGAGAAAAGCCCTGCGCAAGAAGCCCTATCGCCTCACCATGGACACGGCCTTCGCGGACGTTGTGCAAGCCTGCGCAGTCGCACCGCGGCCAGACCAAGACGGCACCTGGATCACAGAGGACATGAAGGCGGCCTACCTGCAGCTTTTTGAGGAAGGCTTCGCCCACAGCGTCGAAGCCTGGGAAGGCGATGAGCTGGTCGGTGGCTTGTATGGGGTGAGTCTTGGGGCGGCGTTCTTTGGCGAGAGCATGTTCAGTAAGCGGCCCAATGCGTCGAAGATCGCGTTCGCGGTGCTGGTGGCGCAGCTGCGGCGCTGGAACTTCAGCTTTGTGGATTGCCAGATTTGGACGCCGCTCTTTGAGAGCCTGGGCGCCGAAGAGATCCCGCGGCGCAACTTTCTGCAAGCGCTAGACCGTGCGCTCATCACGCCGTCGCGGCCGGGCCGATGGTCCTGGTCTGGCGGCACCCCACCCGACCCGGAGACCGACAAATGAGCGAATCACCTGCAGTCCTGTACGAGCGCCGGGGCCACATTGGGCTCATCACCCTCAATCGCCCCGACAATCGCAACAGCATGACGCCGGAGCTGCTGGATGCCTTTGCCGGTGCTGTGTCCCAGGCCAAGGCGGATGCGGAGCTGCGTTGTGTGGTCATCACGGGCAAGGGGCGCTGTTTCTCGGCCGGTGCCGACTTCAAGAGCAACATCCAAATCGAAGGTGGAGAAGGCTTTGTGCCGCCCCACGAGCGCTCATTTGCGATGTACTCGCCCTTTCTATCGGTGCTGGACATCGAGGTGCCGGTCATCGGCGCGCTCAATGGGCACACGGTCGGCGGCGGGTTTGGCCTGTCGCTGGTCACGGACATTCGCATCGGCAACGTCGGGTCGAAGTACGGCGCCAACTTCGCCAAGCTGGGCCTGCATCCCGGCATGGCGATTAGCTGGCTCTTGCCACGGTTGATCGGCGTGCAGCAGGCCGCCGAGATGCTGTTTACCGGGCGCCTGATTCTAGGCGACGAGGCCCTGCGGCTGGGTCTGGTGAGTCAGGCCGTGCCAACGGAGGACGTCTTCGATACGGCCTGGGCCGTGGCAGAGCAGATCGCGGCGAACGCGCCCCTGGCGGTGCGGATGATGAAGCGGACCTTCTACGAAGGGCTGAGTTGGGAGCCGAAGAAAGCGGCGTTTCAAGAGGCTTGGGCCCAGGCGGTGACCGTGGATACTGCGGATGCCAAGGAAGGCATGGCCGCGTTGTTGGAGAAGCGGACGCCGGTGTTCTTAGGCCGGTAGCAACGTGCTGCGAGCACCCGGAGTTCAGCGTCCCCAAGTCAGCGCGCCCGCCCGTAGCACCTTCATGTAGTTGGCCCGCTCAAACGCAGCCGGTTCGGCGACGGAGCGATGACTCATGCTGCCCTGCATCATCTCGATGCTCTCGTAGTCATGGTCGACCATCCACTGCCGCAGCCTGGTCTCGACCTCGGTGAGATGGTCGACGCCGTGCCGCAGCAGCGCCGAGGTCATCATCGCGACCTTTGCGCCGGCCATCATGCTCTTGAGCACGCCAGTCTCATCGTGAACGCCACCAGTCACAGCCAGATCAGCGCTCACATGGCCGTAGACGATGGCTACCCAGTGCAGCCGCATGAGCAAGGTGCTCGGGTCACTGAGGGTCAGCGCGGGGGTCACTTCTAGCCGTTCCAGGTCGAAATCAGGCTGGTAGAAGCGGTTGAACAGCACCAGGCCATCCGCACCTGCGTCGCTCAGTCGCTGACAGACGTTTGGGATCGAACTAAAGAAGGGAGATAGCTTCATCGCAACGGGAATCGAGACCCGCTGCTTCACATCGGCTATCAGCGTGGCGTACATGTCCTCGACCCGCCCACCGGGCACCGCCGCGTCCGTCGATAGGAAGTAGGTGTTGAGCTCCAAGGCATCGGCGCCAGCTTCTTCGGCGAACGTGGCCCACTCCAACCAACTGCCGCTGCTGACGCAATTCAAACTGGCGATGACGGGGATGTCGACGGCCTTCTTCGCCGCCGTGATGTGGGTGAGGTAGCGCTCCGGCCCCAGGCCAAAGCCCGACATCTCGGGGAAATAGCTCATCGCCTCGGCGTGACTCTCGGTGCCGTGAAATAGGTGGTGGTCCAGGTCGTGGCTCTCGAGGGTGATCTGCTCCTCGAAGAGTGAATGAAGGATCACGGCCGATGCGCCGGCATCTTCCATCTGGCGGATGTTGTCGATGTTTTCCATCAACGGCGAGGACGAACAGACCAGCGGATTTTTCAAGTCGAGCCCGAGATATTGGGTCGACAGATCTACCTGGGCGGTCGTCGTCTGAATGGAGTCGCTCATGGGTTCACCTCTATGGCTGCAATGGCCACTTGTGCCGCTATTTCGCCTTGGCCAATCGCTCGTAGTCCTGCCAGCGCGCGTCCACGTCTTGTTGCGCAGCGGCCATGAGGCGCTTGGCATGCTCCGGTTGCGCACGGGCGAGAACGGTGTAGCGCGTCTCGTTGTAGGCGTATTTCTCGACGGGAATGGACGGGGCCTTGCTGTCGAGCTTCATGGGATTTAGGCCCTTGTCCGTGCGGCGCGGGTCGTAGCGGAACAGCGGCCAGTGACCGCACTTGACCGCCAGCTCCTGCTGCGCCATGCCGTGCCGCATGTCGTAGCCATGGGCGATGCAGTGGCTGTAGGCGATGATCAGCGACGTGCCTGGGTAGGACTCCGCTTCGCGCATGGCGGCGATGGTCTGCTTGTCGTTGGCGCCCATGGCGATGCGCGCGACGTAGACGTTGCCGTAGCTGGTCGCGAGCAGGCCGAGGTCCTTCTTCGCCGTCGGTTTGCCGCCCGCCGCAAACTTGGCCACCGCCGCTCTGGGCGTCGCCTTGCTCATCTGACCGCCAGTATTGGAGTAGACCTCCGTATCGAGCACCAGGATGTTGACGTTCTTGCCGCTGGCCATCACGTGGTCGAGGCCGCCAAAGCCGATGTCATAGGCCCAGCCGTCGCCGCCGACGATCCAGACGCTCTTGTCAACCAATTGGTCAGCGACGGCCAGCAGATCCGTCACGCGATTGGACGAGCCCTTGGCCACCGACGTTGCCAGCACACCGCGCATCTGCATCACGCGTTCGCGCTGGGCTGTGATCTCCGCCTCCGTCGACTGCTCGGCGCCAAGCAGGGCATCGGAGAGGTCGGTACCGATGAGGCCAGACAATTCAGCCACCAACTCTCGGGCGTAGCCCTGTTGCTTGTCGACCGCCACGCGCATGCCCAGGCCGAATTCGGCGTTGTCCTCGAACAGGGAGTTCGACCACGTCGGGCCGCGACCGTCAGCGTTGGTGGTCCATGGCGTGGTCGGCAAATTACCGCCGTAGATGCTGGAGCAACCCGTCGCGTTGGCGATGAGCATGCGGTCGCCAAAGAGCTGGCTCACCAGCCCCAGATAGGGGGTCTCGCCGCAACCAGAGCACGCTCCTGAGAACTCAAACAGGGGCTGCAAGAGCTGGTTGTCTTTGACCTTACCAAAGTTGAGGAGAGATCTATCGGTCTCTGGCAACGACTCGAAAAACGACCAGTTATCTCGTTCTGTGTCACGCAGCGGTGCTTGGGGCGCCATATTGATGGCCTTGAGCCGCACCTCACGCTTGTTCTTGACCGGGCACACCTCGACGCATAGGCCGCAACCGGTGCAGTCCTCGGGCGCGACCTGCAACGAGTAGGCTTGGTCGGCCAGGGGCTTCCATCTTGGTTTTGCGGTCTTAAAGTGCTCGGGCGCCTTGGCGAGCAGGCTGGTGTCGAACACTTTGGCGCGGATGGTCTGGTGGGGGCAGGCGAGCACGCACTTGCCACACTGCACGCAGATGTCTTCGTCCCACACTGGGATCTCGTGGCCGACGTTGCGCTTTTCAAATCGGGTCGTTCCCACCGGAAAAGTGCCATCGACGGGCATCACGCTGACCGGTAGCGAATCGCCGTGGGTGTCCATGATGGGCGCTGTCACGGTGCGGACAAACTCAGGGGCGCTGTGACTCACTCTGGCGCTGATGGTGGCGCCGGTCAGCGGCTCATCAGCGGGGACGTCGACCTGCACCAGGTGATCCAGGGCGCTGTCGACGGCGGCGAGGTTCTTGCGCACCACCGACTTGCCGCGCTTGCCGTAGGTCTTTTCAATGGCACCGCGGATGCGGTCGATGGCCACGTCTCTCGGCAGCACGCCGCTCAAGGCGAAAAAGCAGGTCTGCATGATGGTGTTGATGCGCCGGCCCATACCGACCTCGCCGGCGAGCTTCGCGGCATCGATGACGTAGAATTTGAGCTCCAAGTCCCGAATCTGGCGCTGCATGCGCTCGGGCAGCTTCGCCCACACCTCGTCTTTGGACCATGGACTGTTGAGGAGGAATGTCGCGCCTTTCATGGCCCGGCCGAGCACGTCGATGCGCTCAGTGAACTGGAATTGATGACAGGCGACGAAGTTGGCGCGGTCGATGAGGTAGGTCGCTTCGATGCGCTGGGGCCCGAAACGCAGGTGCGACACGGTCATCGCACCGGACTTCTTCGAGTCGTAAACGAAGTAGCCCTGGGCGAAGAGATCGGTGTCGCCGCCGATGATCTTGATGGTGTTCTTGTTGGCGCCGACGGTGCCGTCCGCCCCGAGTCCGTAAAACAGGGCGCGGACCGTCTCGTCGGCTTCTGTCGACCAACTCGGATCCCAGGGCAGGCTCAGGCCGGTCACGTCGTCGACGATGCCAACGGTGAAGTCATGCCGGGGTGCCGCGTTGGCCAGCTCGTCGAAGACGCCTTTGACCATGGCAGGCGTAAACTCTTTGGAGCTGAGCCCAAAACGGCCACCGACGACGCGCGGCAGACCACAGCCGAATTCGGTCTTGCCCTGAGAGTACGCCGCGCTAACCGCAGCCATGACGTCGAGGTAGAGCGGCTCGCCCGGCGCGCCCGGCTCCTTGGTGCGGTCGAGCACGCCGATGGTACGGACGGTTTTGGGCAAGACCGCGAGCAAGTGAGCTGGCGAAAACGGCCGGTAGAGCCGCACCTTGACGAGGCCGACCTTGTCCCCCTCTGCGCAAAGCCGCACCACCGCCTCTTCGGCAGCGCCGGCGGCCGAGCCCATCACGACGACCACGCGCTCCGCGTCCGGCGCGCCGACATAGTCGAACAGACGATAGCGCCGGCCGGTTTGAGCGAAGAACGCGTCCATGACGGTCTCAACGACGCCCGGCGTCGCGTTGTAGTAGGGGTTGATCGCCTCGCGAGCCTGGAAGAACACATCTGGATTCTGTGCGGTACCGCGGATAATCGGCTGGTCTGGTGTCAGCGCACGGCTGCGATGCTCACGGACCAACTTGTCGTCGAGCAACGCGCGGACGTCGGCAGCACCCAGCGTCTCGATGGCGGAGACTTCGTGGGAGGTGCGGAAGCCGTCAAACACATTCATGAAAGGAACACGAGCGCGCAGGGTCGCGGCGTGGGCGACGAGCGCCATATCGTGCGCCTCTTGCACGGAGTTGCCCATCAAGATGGCGTAGCCAGTGCCACGAGCGCTCATGATGTCGCTGTGATCACAGAAGATGGACAGGGCGTGGGTCGCCAAGGAGCGGGCGGCGATGTGGATCACCCCGGGCGTCAACTCACCGGCGATTTTGTACATGTTGGGCAGCATCAGCAGCAGGCCCTGAGATGCGGTGAATGTGGTCGTCAACGCACCGGCCTGCAGCGCGCCATGAACGGCACCGGCCGCGCCGCCCTCGCTCTGCATCTCGATGACATCCGGCACGGTGCCCCAGAGGTTTTTCTGCCCTTGTGCGGACCACTGGTCGGCGAGTTCCCCCATGGGAGAGGCCGGCGTGATGGGATAGATCGCCACAACCTCGCTAGCGAGATAGGCGATGCGGGCGGCGGCTTCGTTGCCGTCGATGGTGGCGCGATGGGTCATGGGCCCTCTCCAATCGATGCAAATCGCAGTGGCGCGTCATCTGTTGATGGCCGGGACTGGGATTCGGTCGCTGAGGTGCAGGGAGCTGCACCTGCATTCCATGCTAGGCAGCGGCGGACTCAGATCTGGGGAAAATGGCGCACCAGTTCAGGTGGCGTTTATGGCGCTCTCAGCTTAGGGCGCATAGCCCGGACAACGGTCGGCGTCGGAACTGCCCGTCCATTGCCGCCACCAGCAGGCTGCTTCCAGGTCGAAGCGCAGCGGCTGGCAGTAGAGCGGGTTGTCAGCGCAGACCACGCGACCCTGTTGGACCACCAGAAAGGGTGTCTTGTTCTCCAGATGCAGCGTATTGCGCCCCGGCCGCATGCGCTCGGCCTTGTTCGGACCGCTGAGCGACAGGCCGATGAACGACAACCACAGCACCACGTGCAAGCGGTTGGCGCGTGGACTGAGGAGACGGCGCAATCGTGGGATACTGGCTTGTAACTGACGGCCGACACGATCGAGCGCCGGTGTGGCGAGGTTGGCGAGCGGCACGGCCAGCGCTTTGGCGTAGAAATCCGACCAGGTCAGCGTCTCAAGGGTGTGGCCAATGAGCCCCATCAACAGACCAGCGAAGGCGCCAAAGAGGAGCCGGCCAGCCGCCGAACGGGGAATTGTGGCTGGATCCGTGAGGAAGAGCAGCAAAATGAGGGTCACGGGCGCCCAGGCTGGAGACAGCACATGAAGACCCAGGTTTTGGAGCAATTCCAGTGAAAGGGCCGCGCCAAGTGTCGCCAACACGACGGGCAGTCGCAACTGCACAACCAGCGCGAGCAGCACTGACACCTCCGTCATGTTGGGCGGTAAATCAAACTCATGGGCCCGGTCGCCGTAGCCCAGTGTGGGCCAGGCGAGGTTGAGCAGACCGATGAGAGAGACGCCGAAGGCGGACGGATTGAAGATGTGGCGCCCGCGATATCGGATGAAGTCGCGTGAGAGGATGGCGATAGAGATCATCGCGAGCACGAGCGGCCAACTAGCAGGTGCGAAGAGGGCTACGAGATTGGCGCTCAAGACGATGGGGACCGGACCCACACGCACTTGCCAGCGCCCCGTTCGCCAAAGACGGAGGATGGCGTCTAGCGCAAACGCCCAAACAAGCTGCCAGCCAATCATGGGGAGTAAGCCAGCCAAGTCGCGCCAATACAGAGCCCAGTACGCATAGATGACGAGCTGAATGAGGGCGGGCAGCAGATGGGTGGGTTTGAGGTGGAAACTGAGAATCGGCGTGCTGTCGCCGCTGCCTCGCGCCTTTCGACTGGTGAGCGCCACGGCCAATACCGCCACAAACGAAAGCGCGCACGCGGCTGTCGCCATCTGCGTCAACGTGCCATGGAGGACGGTGGCCTGATCGCTCCCGGCGTGTTCAACAGTCGCCTTGGCAAAAGCCGTGACCGGCATCAGGAGCGTGGCGAAGCTGGCTGAGGCAAGGGCGACGAGGCGGAACATTTGCGGAGCATAGCCGACAATGGCGTCCGACGGGGAGTCTGGCCGTGCGCACGAAGGCGGTGGGGCGAAATTGTCCCATCGGCGGCGACCAAGTTCTAGCGTCTGAGCGAGAGGGGTCCTGGCTGCGGTCCTCGGAGACACGGACAAATAATTCGGCGCCGGGTGAGCGCTTGCTCGTGCTGCTATTGAAGCCAAGCGCGTCGTGGCGCGCTACTCCTGCCCAGATGTGTCAACATTTCGCAAAACGCCTGGCACCTTCCGAATGATCGCTACCAGCGCCACTCCAGCCCCAAGTTCGCGTGGACGATGGTGAGCCCATAGACACCATTGCCACGGTCATAGCGACTCGCCTCAACGGTCCGATCAAAAACGTGCTGCCCACCAACCGTGCCACTCAACGCAAAACCACCCCAAGCCTGCCGCAACATCACCGAACCAATCATCCGGTGACCGTCAATGCTCAGCAGGTCAACCGTCGCATCAGGCGACATCGGCGAGTGATACCCGCCACGCAACCCAAGGCGCATCCCATTACCCGACCGCCAAACGGCCAGAACCTCCGCCTCAACCGTATCGACCCAACCGCGCTCCAGCGCAATCGCCGTCGTGTCGCCAAGCCCCAACTTCGGCTGCACAAAATCATCACTCTGCAGCGTCACCGTCAGATCTTGCACCGCCGAATAACGCACCCACGACGCCTGAACATGCAACGCCAGTTGGCTCGTCACATCCCACGCCACGCCAAAACGCAGCGAAGCGGGCAACGGCAGCTCAATCCACGCGCGCCCCTTCACCAGCGGCGGATACTGCAGCCCCTGGCTCGCCAGATCTTGGGTGAACAGATCCTCGTCCATCTCCAAGTAGGCGTCACCGACAAAAACCATCGGCGTCGAGTGCTGGTAGCTCAAGGCAAACCGCAGGCTCTCAGACACGAGCACCGTCGCCCCCAGCTTGAAGCTCCAACTCAGCGCTTCGGCCTGGTTAATCGTCACCGGACGCCCCAGTACATCCAGCTCGCGCACCCCAGCCGGGGCATTCGGCCCAAAGTCGTTTTTCTGCGAAATCGGCGGCTGACCAAGGGAATCGCGCAGCATCGGCGTCGTCGCGAGGTCCACTACCTGCCGCAGCGACATCATCCCGCTCACCAGGTCGAAGCCGGCGCCCAGATGTAGCCAGTCGGTCGGCGCAAACGCGATAGTGGGCGTGATGAAGGACGCCAGGAGCGCCACTTCCTGCATCTGAAACCTGTGAGGGCCATCGTCGGGAAAGGCCAGCACCGCCGCATAGCTGGGATGCAGACTCAATCCCAGCGCAAACCGCTCACTCACCCGCCAACTCAGCGACGCAGCACCGCCGGGAGACATCACCGTGCCGTTCATCTCTGGTTGCCAGCCCGACCGGGTCGGATCGATCTCGGCAGGCGGAACCGGCAGCGCAAAGTCCAGCCCATCAGCACGCTGATAAGCCGAGCGCCGGTTGCGAACGTACTTCGCCTCCGCATAGATAAACGCCAGAGATGCGTCCAGTTGCACGCCCGACAGGGACATGATGGCTGCCGGATTGAAGTGAATCGACGCTGGCGTGGCGAAGGTCGGAGACGCCCACCCTGCCCCGTTTCTTGGCGACGAAATCCCACCAGCGTCCGCTCGATCGGCCACAAGGCTCACCAGCAAACAGGCTCCAAGTACTGTCGCCCGGCAGCACAAGCCGACATGCCCACGCATCATCGCACCCTCGTAATGCGCAAACGAACCCGCAGCTGCGAAGGCTTGGCGAGCACGTCGATGCGGAAGGCAGCCCCCGTGTCGTCGCCGCAGTAGAGCGTCTGGCCGGACGAGATGCGCACCTTCATGTGCTTGGTGTCGCCGACCACGCCGGTCTGCACGTGCAGCGGTTGCGTCAGGCCCGAATCGGCGAAGAAGCCGGGCTGAGCGTAGGTCCGCACGGTGCCGCTGGTTTGGTCATCCGCGTGGATAAAGAACAGCCAGTCCCCCTGCTCTGCTGTCGGCGCATCCCACTTCGGGCGGACGTAGTACACGTCGGGCGCACCGGCGGACTGGTCGAGCACCCGCGACGCAACCGACACCAACGAGGTCGGGTCTGCCTCCAGGTTGCGACGAATCGCGTCCGTAATTTGCTTGTGCGTCACCCCAATCGACACATCTTTCAAGGTGAACTGTACGCTAGCGTCGCCCTCGGCAATTCGCCCCACCTCTGGCGCTTCAAGGTTCGGGCCGTCATGCAATCGGCGCTGTGCGACCAGGATCATCAGGTCCCACAGGTACAGCGGCGCCGGCGGTTTTCCCAGGTTGCCCTTGGTCTCCAACTCCATCCAGCCGTTACGAATCGTCACCTCGAAAAGCGGCGTCGGATCGGAGCCCAACACCCAACTCTTACTCCACGTGCGCTCCTTGAACGCCCGCAGCCCAGCGTCTGCCACCACACGCTCAAGCGACCACTTCGGCAGCGACCACACGGAGCCATTGCCCATCGGCTTGGGCAGGGGGCTCGTGCCCGGCTGCAACGCCACCGGCGCCTCCACCATGCGAAAGCTCATCTCGGTCACGGCGGGCTTGGGCTCAATTCCCACCACCCGCATCCACTCCGGATCGTCGAAGTCGAAGAGCGGCGCCGCTTCCTTGCCAATGGAGGTCACGCTACCGCGCTCGCCGTGGCTCAAATCGACCCCTTTATAGGGCAGCGCGTTGGCGTTCGCGCGCACCACCATGTGGAACTCGGGAGTCAACAACGAGGCCTTCGTCGCGCCAGTCATAAAGCCAGGATGGGACTGTCCAGCCTTAGAAACCGGGCCATAAGTCGTAGTCAGGCTTTGCAGATCGGTCACCACGGCCTCTAGCGTCACCGGCAGATGGCCCGCGGGGACAGGCACTTCGCCAGTAGGATGCTCGGGGCTCACGTGAATCGGCCGTCGCCGCGCGTTCGGATGCGATGAGATGACCCCATCCACCACCGCGCCCGCCAGCGCCTCGCCACCCAAGAACGGCTCGCTGACCTCCACCCCCAGACTCTGCGCCAGCACCTCCTGGGCCGCGATGCCAACCTGCGGCGCCAGCCCGAGCAGCTGCGCCATGGGCGTCCCCGTCAAGTCCGCGTTGGCAGGGCTCATATTTAGCAAACGCACCATGTTCCGCTCAGCACCGCCAAGGGATGGGTCGTCGATGTCCAAGCTCCGGATGTTCGCTAGCGCATTGTCGATCAGGCGCTGCTCGCCAGCCTCACCACGCAGGTCCAGGTTGTACAGCCACAGCTTCTCACGCACATCCAGCGGCAAGGCCAACATGTCTTGGCGGGTCAGAACCTGTTCGTAGCTGCTCACCTGCAACCGCAGCGCATGCAGCGACACCTCCCGCGACTCGCCAATGGCCAGCGCCGGTTTGCTGCCGGTCTCAACGACGGGGATCTCCATGCAGCCGGACGTAGCCAGCAGCATCAGCGCGACGGTGGGCGCAATGACCTGAAAAGCGCCAGCGAGACGACCGTTCATTGGGCCCCCTGCACAGGACGCAACGCGATCTTCACCCGCGTTCCATTCCGTTTGACGTCCAACTGCCAAACCTCACCGGTTCGTTCTTTGGCATAGAGTTTGCGGCTCTCACCGTCCTGCAACACCACCTTTTCATGGCTCACGTCACCGAAACCGCTGTCGTCCGTGGTGGATGCCTTCTGAGTCAACTGCGCGTCGGAGAACAAGCCGCGCGTCGGGTGGGTCACCTTCCCGCCGGGCAGGTCCTCAGCCGTCACGTACATCAGCGCCACAGCGCCGGCGGCATTGCGCACCGCGAAGATGTCGCAGCCACTGTCATACGTGGAGTGATCCCCCACGCTAGCCGCAGACAGCTTGCTCTTTTGCTGCTCAAACAGCTTCCGGGCCTTCTCGATCAGCTGAGCCGACGTAATCGGCACCGGAATCCCGGTCAGCGGCAGCTTCAGGTTCGCCTTCCCCTCAGCGATCCCGCCGTCATGCAGCCGTTTTTGGGCCAACTCAAGCACCAGATCCCACCAGTAGGTCGGCGGCGGTGGTGCGCCGATGCCCGCGATGGTCTTGATGGACAACCACCCCTTGTCCCACGTCCACGTCGCCGCCTTGTTGATGGTGCCGATGTCGTAGGTTTTCGAGGTCTTGTAGCCAGCGTCTGAGTGCAGCCCCTTGTACGCCTCGTAGACCGCGCCAATCACCATGCGCTCGAACGTCCAGTCCGGGAGTTTCCAGCCGGCGCTCGCGCCCTTGAAGAACACGCCATCAGGGCCCGATTTCTGCGAATACGCCGAATTGATGAAGCCATTGTGCTCATTGACGGTGAAGTACAGATCGATCTGTGGCTCGTCTGCGATACCACCGACGCTAAACGTCTTCGGGTCGAGGAAGTTGAACACGACCACATCGTCACCGGGCGCCTTGATAAACAGCCAACGCTGCCCGCCGGATAGATCGACACCTTCCAGCTGACGAAGATTGCTCTTGCCGGTCAGCGTCATGTGAAAGTCGGGCAACAGCACCGGCGCAGGCGAGCTTTTGTAGAGGATGCCGGGGTGACTGCCGGACGGTCCCAGTTTTGCGTCCAGCGTGACCAAGTCCACAAGGGCATCGTGGAGCGTCACCGGCACTTTTTTCACACCATCGGTCGGATCAGTAACCAACGCGGGGTGGCTCGCGATCACACTCGTAAAGAGCCCCTGAGCGACCGCCTCCGTCGACAAAAACGCCGTCGTCGCGGAGATCTTGGCGATGTCGGCCAATAGCAACGGCGCAGCGAGGCCCAGATTGGCTGCCACGGTCATCAAAGGTGCAGCGGACGTGCCTTTCAGGTCGGCGGTATCGGGCGTCATGGTCAGCACCTTGTGCATATTCCACTCGGCCGTCCCCCAAGTCTTGGTATCGAGCCCCCACACCGTCGGCGCCTTGAACGCCTCGAGCGCGACGGTGAGCAGCGGGCGCACATCGAGCAGGTAGATCACCACTTCCTTTGCGGCGCTCTCCGGAATCAACGCCTTTACCGCGGCCTTGTCGAGCTCCAGCGTGACCGGTGCTGCAGCCTTCGCAGGGATGCGCGCGACGAGCTCCACACGACGAACCCGATGCAGCTTCACCGTCGCGGATGCCGTATTTCCGGCCAAATCGCTGGCTTCGATGGTCACGTTGTGGTCACCCGGCGGCACCGTCAACCACGCCTGCCATTGATCTTTCGGCTGCGTGTCATCGCCGCTCTGCGCCGCGAGTTGCGCCTTCAGCCACGGCCCTTGGTCCACCCGTACCCGCACCAACTTCATGCCGATCGGGTCAGACGCCGTTCCCGTCAGCACCACCAATTCATTGTCGACCACAGCGCCGTTGTGCGGCGAGACCACGGCCAATGCAGGCGGCGCGCCATCGTCTGTCACCTGTACGTTGCCATCACTCGGTCCGCCATCGACAGGCGCCGTCGCCTGCCAACCAGCGCTTGGATGGGCGTAGGTCAGCGGCGCTTCTTGGACTGCGCAGCCAATCGCCATGAAGGCAAGCGTGAGGCAAACGCCCCAAGCCAGCAGCGGGTTGCGCCCCCCAAATGTCCGCGAGCCACCCATCATGGTGCCCCCGCGCCGATCCACTTGCGCATCGTCACCCAAAGCGTCCCGTCGGGCTGTGGATCGAGGCGCAAACGATGCACCTTGCCTTGCACATCACTGCAGTAAACCGTCTTCGGTGTCGCTGGCCAGGGCAGCTTCTCGTGAACGGCGTCGCCGCTACCCTGCGAGCTGCTCGCCGAGAGCTTCTTGGTCAGTTTTGCGTCTGCAAAAAAGCCCCGTTTCGGATGATTCGCCGAGCCCTTCGGCAGCGGGTCATCGCCAGACACAAACATCAGCCAGCGCTTGCCCTGACTGCCCTTGGCCAGAAACACATCCACAGGCTGCTTGCTCTGCCAATCCCCCATCAGCACATTGGCCAGCTTGCCCTTCTGACTCTCCAGGGACGGCGCGAGCGCGTCCTTCAGCTCCTGCGCAGTGATACCGACCGGCACGTCCTTGAGCACAAAACGGACAGACCCCTTACCTTGGGCGACGCCCCCATCGAGCAACCGCCGCTGGCTCACACCGAGCAGCATGTCCCACACGTATTGCGGTTTGGGCGGCTTGCCGAGACCAAACAGCGTCCAAATACGCAACCAACCGGCCGGATTCGGGCTGATCTTGGAGAAATTCTCCGGGCTCCACCCACCTTTGCTGTATCCCTGCCGCCCCACGACCAACTCGGCCTCATCAAGCCCGATGATGGGGACTTCCCACAGCAGCGCACCACTGCTCTTGCCCTTGCACATATCGCAACCGGCGCGGCGATTCTTGTAGCCACGATACGACGCGTCGATCAGCGCGTGCTCCAGCGTCCACGGCTGCAAGTTCCAAGCCTTGCTGTTGCCCTTCGGAATGGGATGCATCGACGTGCCGATGTCGATCCACTGGTTGCTCTCCTGCACGGAAAACGCCAAATCGACGGTTGGATTGAGCGCCAAACCGTCTATTTGATAGGTTTTTGAGCTCAGAAAGTTGAACTCCAGCACATCGTTGTACGTCGGCCCGATCACGTCGCGAACCAGCGCGAGGTACCCTTTGCCCTTGCCCAGCTGTAGCGCGTCATGCCAGTGCAGGTTCGACGTCGCGACCATCTTCATCGTGAACTCAGGCGTCAGCATCACGCCGACCGGAGGGGCACTTGGGTCGAGAAACCCTGGGTGCAGACCCGCCGGCCCGTAGCGCTTGGTCAGCGTCTTCAGGTCCGTCAGACAGTCTTCGAGGGTCACCGTAATCTCACCCGTCTTGGTCGCGTTCGGATGCGATCCGATGACGTTGGCAATCATCGAGTCAGCCACGGCTTGCGCGTTGACGATGAGGTCCGTCTCGGCGATTCCCAGCGTAATTGCGAGGATCTCCGAGAAGCTATCCATCAACCCCCACTGGCTCAGGGTCTTGGCGATGTCGCTCATGCCCTCAATGCTGGTGCCCTTCACGTTGACGTTCGACGGCGTCATCGTGACCAAGCGCCAGAGGTTGATCTCCGCTTGTCCCCAGCCTTTCGGGCAGTATTTTGAGAGGTTATTGGGCTTCTGCCATCCAGACCCACAGGCGTTTCTGATCTTGTTGAGCGTCGCGGCGATGAGTTTGGCGACGCTCATCTTCAGAGCCACGATCTTGGCTGCTTTATCCGGCGGCAACAGCGCGGTGAGCCCCGCGCGATCGAGCTCGAAGGTCGACGACGCCGTCTGCTTGGGTTGCAGGCGCAACGGCACCGTAATCGGCGCGGACCACGACTGCCCGCTGGTCTCGTGAACGACGATTGAGCGCGTCGTCACCAAACCGGCCCCGTCGAGGGCACGCACCTTGATGGTGTTCGGTCCCACCTTGAGAACCAACGGCAACGAGAAGGTCTTGAAGCCGTCGCTAGAGGCCGCAGCGAGATAGGGGCCCGCTCCGACGCGTACCTGCACGGCCTTGATACCGCTGTCGTCGGAAGCCTTACCGTTGAGCATCACCGCGCCCACATCGGTTTTGAAGCCATCGGTAGGCGTCGAGATCTCCAGACTCGGCGGCACGGTGTCGACCTGCAGGGTCGTCTCGCCTTTGACGATGACCTGGGTGCTATTGCCGGCCGCGTCAAACGCGCGCACCGTCACCTGCACCTGGCCACCGGCGCCAATCGCAGCTGCGAGTTGATAGTGACCGAAGAAGTCACTCGTCTCGGCGCGAACGGGCTGCGCACTGCCCACCTGAACGGTCACATCGGTCACGGCGACGTCGTCGCTCGCTTTGCCGACGACCCACACGGTGTTGCCCGTAACCACGAAGCCCTTTTTCGGTGCCGCTACCGTGAGTTTCGGCGCCTCTTTGTCTGTTGGAGCGCCGGTGCGCGCGATCTTCGCTTGCGCCGTAGCGTGCTTACCGCCTATGTCCCAGGCCTTGACCGATAGCGTATGGGCGCCGTGGGGGAGGAGCACCGTTTGGGAAAACGCGCCGGTCGTGGGGTCGAAGTGGAGCGGCACCGGCACGTTCACGCCGACTTGCAGGGTCGCAGCTGCCAACCCTGTGTCGTCAGACACCTTGCCCTGCACCACAATCGATGCGGCCGTCGTGCTCGTCGCTGGCACGGTGGAAAGCTCAATGGTGGGCGGCGTGTCGTCACCCGGCCAGCCATCCCAGCCAGCCGATGCGCCAGAGGTGTCCACCGAAGCACCATCGACAACTGCGGTCGCGTCCGGTGCGCTGGTTCGGCCCGAAACAGCCGGAATATCGGGTTGGCAGCCGCAAACGAGCGTCAAAACGGCAGCCAACAAAATGCGAGAAGCTGTTAGCATTGCGGCGTGCTGCACCATTTGAGGCACCTAATCGGGCGGTGATTTTGCAATCGGGGGCGTCATCGTCGAACCAGTGTGGCATAGTCCGCGCCGCAGACGCGAGTCGCCCCCGCGCCCATATCGCCGCTGCACTCACAGTCTCCCGGGAGGACCCTGCCTTTGGCTGACGTCTACGAAGACTATTTTCACTGTGGCTCGTGTCAGCGATTCGAGGTCGCTTTCACCGATCGCATGGGCCGAACCCTGGGTCAGTGCTTCCGCAAGCCCCGTCGCGCCACCATTGCCGCGCATGATTTCGCCTGCGATGACTACCGCCTGCAGCGCGATCGACTGATCGCCGGCGCCAAGGTTCCTGACGATGCCCCCGTGGCTACGCCGAGAGAGCAGATGCGACGGCGGGCGCTTGAACAGGCGACCGCAAGCCACAAGCGCGGCACGAAAAAGCGCCGCCCCCGTACCGTGCATATCGAAAGCAAACCCAAGATCCAGGAGATTCCCCTGGGTGAGGAGGGAGAGGACGTGGACCGTGATGAGTTAAAAGATTTGCTCGCCGAAGTCATCGATGAAGCGCTCGCCATGTCGGATCCGCCGATGCATCCGCGCTATCGCGGCGGCAAGCTGGTCATCCACCCCGCCAACGAAGAGCTGGCTGCCAAAGAGGTGCCGATCGACATCTTCTTCCGTAAGATCACCACCGTGCGCGACAAGCTGCGGGTGCTCGAGCAGAAGGTCAATGGCAACAAGGCCCTTGAACCGGATGAGCGCGCGCAGATGCAGGGTTACATTACTGGCTGCTACGGCGCTCTCAAGACCTTCAACATGCTGTTTGCCGATCGCGACGACTGGTTCAATAGCTAGCTGGCGCTTGCGACATGAGCCCCTCCGGCTCTACCCTCGCGGTGACCAGGAGGCGAGAAAGTGGCTGACAGAATCTTCCGGGCGCGGAAACGTGCGCTGTTTGTTCCGCGCTGCGCTGTGTTGCTTGCCGCGGTGATGATACCGGCGTTGACCTTCGCCGCTGAACCGCCGACGGCAGAGCCTGCAAAGACAGCTGCGACACCATCCACGCAACCGGCTGCGGCGACCACGCCCAGCCCCAAGCCGGCGAGCTCGGCCGAGGCTTCAAAGGCCGCCATGGCCGCGCTGAGTTTGGCCAATCACCACTACAAGGGTGGACGCTTCAAAAAAGCGGCAAAGCTGTACCACGAGGCCTATGGCATCGACGCGAGGGCAGCGTTCCTCTTCAACGCAGCCCGTGCCGAGATGCGTGGGTTTGCCCACGTCGACGCCAAACGCGATTTTGAACGCTATATGGCGCTTCCGACGGCGACTGACAAAGGAAAACAACGCGCCCGTCTCCACTTGTCCGAGATCGAGGCCTATCAGAAACGCATGGCAGCAGCGCAAGCCAAAACGGTCGCCGCCACTGCCAGCGCCAACGCAGCTCGGCGTCCGCTGACCAAGATGACCCTCGGCCTTTGGATCGGCGGCGGGGTGCTCGTGGCGGGAAGCGCAATTTTCTATGGCGTCGCCGCTGGCGCGCGTGGACAGACCAATGAGATGGACATCAAGACCGAAGACGACAAGGAAGAGCACAACACACGTGTCAGATCCGAGACGTCGCTGCGGAATATGTCTGTGCTGATGCTGGTCGGCGGTGCCGGGCTAGGATTTTGGGGGTGGCGCCGCGCAAGTGCTCGCCGCAGCACCCCGAAGACAGCATCGCTCCAAGTCACCCCGTGGCTGGATGGCCAGGGATTCAGCCTCGTCGGGAGATTTTGATGAAAGCGGGTACCGTCGGATGGCTGGGCGCCGTGGCGCTGGTGGCAGGGCTCACCGGTTGCTTGGCAGACGCGCGCACAAACGCACAACTCGACGAGGAAATCGCTGAAGAGGCGTCAGGCAAGATGTGCGCCGCCGTGGACGTGGTCGTGTTCAAGCTTGGTATCGCTACGCCGCTGAACAAGTGCTTAACGAGCAAAGATCGACCAGCGTGCAAGAGCCCCGAGGACTGCGTCGGCGAGTGTATCGACCAGCTGAGCCTGTCGACGGATTGCCGCATCTGCATCGACGCGAAAGCAGCTGCCTGTATCGCGAAAAAGTGCGACAAGCCCTGCGGCTTGTCCAAGGAGGCAGGCGCGTGCCCGACGTGCGCCAAGACCTGCACCAAATGTGTCAACGATAGCTGCGGTGACGACGCGCAACTGTGTGCTCCACCCAAGGACAAGTGACATGGCGACCGATCCCAACGCCGTGATGGATCAGCTGCAAAAGCGATCTGGTTGCTTGAAAACCAGCCTGCTGCCCGGCATCGCCATCACCATGGCCCTCTGGAGTCTCATCTTCGGCGATTCCGGCATCATCGAGATCGAACCCGGAGAAGTCGCGGTCATCTACAACACCACCAACATTGGACTTTTTGGTGAGGAGCACCGGGTCGTTCAGCAACAGGGCACCATCACGTATGTACCTTGGTTTCAGCGGGTTGAGGTGCTGGATATCGAGCCACGCGTCCTCCGCATGGAAGGCAACAAGCGCGTCAACGAAGACCACGGCCGCCGGCTCACCGTTCGGGCGAGTGATGGTTCGAATTTCTGGTTCAACAAGCTGGAGATTCACTACCAGGCCATCCCCGCGCACGCCGACTTCATCGTGAATACGCACGGTCGGGGCACCGCCTACCGCCACCACGCTGTGCAAGTGCATAGCCGCGGGATTCTGCGCGATGAGTTCGGTCGCTACAGCTTCTTGGAGGCCGCAAACCCGGCGAGTTATGGCAAAGGCACCTCGGACGCCAAGAACCTACTCAACGACCGACTGCGCAAGACCGGCATCGAAGTCACGCAGATTATTACGCCCAAACCGAGCTTCGCGGGACGGGTCGAAAAGGCCATCAAGGACCGCCAAACCGCCGACCAAGAGGTGCTGGTGTTCGCCAAGCAGCGGGACCGCCTGGGCAAACAGCGCGCGCGTCTGAAGCAAGGGGTGAGCGAGAAGAAGAACGCCGAGTACCAATCGCTCATGGCGAAGCTCGCCGCTGACCTGCAAAAAGCGAAGAACAAGGCCGTCAGTGTGCAGCGTGAAGCCGATAAATACGCCATTGGCCGACGCGCAAAAGGCAAAGCGATCCATACAGAGAAGATCACCGCAGCCAAGGCGCAGACCTACGCCGCCCGCGAGCGCGCCAAGGGTCTGGCTGCGAAGATTAACGCTGTGGGTGACGAGGGGCCGGATGTGCTCAATGTTGAGATCGCCAAGCACATCTTTCCGCAGCTGAAACGATTGCGAGCGGTGCCATACGCCCTGCCCTCCCATCCGGTGGATATCCGCCACCTCGGACTCGGCGGCCGTGTCGGCAAAGGGGGCAAGTAATGAACAAGCCCAAGCCACGCACATGGATCTTCTGGCTCAGCGTCGTCGCTATCATCCTGCAGCTGACACCCGGCACGTTTTCCACCTACATCTACCCGGATGAAATCGGCGTGCGCCGCTCGGTTTTCGGCGGTATTCAAGACTTGGATTTCACGCAGGGCCGGCGGGTGAGCTTGCCCCTGCTGCACCGTTGGTATCGCCTGCCGCGCACGCTGCACTACCTTGAATTCTCGGGAATAAACGACCTCGACCTGCGTACGCGTGAGCAGAACGTGATGCACGTCGATATCGCTGTAATCTACAAGATCATGGACGGCCAAGCCCATCTCATCTGTCGTGAGGGCATGGCGAACTCCTACATGGAGCGCATCAAATCGGCCTCCACCGGCTTTTTGCGCGAGCATTTGGCGCAGCTGAGCAACACCGACATCCAGAACCCCGACAAGCGCATGCGGGTGGCCAAGGAAGCCATCGCGCCACTGAACAAGCGCCTGCGGCAGTACCACGTGAAGGTCGTGCCAGAGGGTGTCGTGATCCGCGCGATCACCTTTGATCCACCGTATGAGCAGCGTTTGCAGGCGAAGCAGTACTTTGCGGTTCAAGCGGAACTCGATGTTGCTGAACAGAAAAAGTCCATCGGCAAGCAGCAGACCGACACGGTATCGAAGAGCATCGACAAGGACGTCGCCATCGAGCGGGAGGCCTGGAATCAGCGCGTCGAGCTCGCGAGGCGGGCGACGGAGACCATGATCGCGACCGTGAACGCCGACGCGCTCAAATACGACCGAAAAGTGCGTGCCGAGGCGGACGCCTACTACCAGCGCTTGGTGGCGGAAGGTGAGCGGGCCATGGCGGAAGCCGACGCGACGGGTCAGAAGTTGCGCGCCCAGGCGCTGTCGACCAAGGCTGGCCGGACCTATAGCGCGATTATTGCTGTGCGCCGTTTTCAGCTCGGCGACATCAAGCTCAACAGCATGGATCCGCTGTTTCTGCAGAAGTTCGGTTCGATGAAGGCGTGGCGGCAATTCTTCCTTGGCGAGTAGGTCCTGATGCTGTTTCGAATTCTTGTCTTGATCGGCGCTGGGCTCGCGCTCTGGAGCCTGTGGCGTCTGATTCGCCCTCACCCGCTCAAACGTATTCCCATGCGGTGGCGCGTGCTGGCGTCGTCGGCGCCGACCATGCGCGAGGCGCTGCGGATTCGCGCGTCTATGGTGCGGGTGCTCCTTCGGGGGCACGGGACTGGCACCTCCGGGCTGGTGGGGGACGTAGACAGGCTCATCGAGACCATCGCACGGGCCGTGCAGCTGCGGAGTGAGGCGCGGGCGCTGTCGACAGACGACTCGACGACCAAGCAAGCGACTGCGCAGATTAAGGACGCCCTCGGCCAGCTGAGCAACGCGCACGCTCACCTGCTGGACGCTGCACGGGTCGAGATCGACAGCGCTATCGTCGATATTCGTGGCCAGCTAAGTGAGCACACCGACCACCTGCGGCTGACTGTCGAGGCGCAGCGCGAGGTCGAAGCCTTGGTCAAGAAGCAGCGAGACGAGCAGACCCATGGGCCGCGACACGACGAATTGGCGCGCTTGGGCGACGACGATGAAGACGACGACGACGACGAAGGTACGGTTTGACCCGAGTCGTTTGCCGACGGGTCACCGCGACGGTGGTGTGCGCCCTGCTCTTCCCGGCTTGGAGCGCATGGGCTGCGGCGGTCGCCCCAAGACTGGACAAGCGAGTCGAAATCGCGCTTCTGAGCCCGAAAAATAGGGCCGCGAGCGACATGATCGGCGTCTGGGTGCACGACAAGCAGGGCGTGGGCCTCAAGGAAACCGGGCCTGAGCGCAACGCGACTTGGCTGGCAAAGGCTCCCACGTTGGGCAACGCCTTCGTGCGGGTGCGCATCGAGGGGATCCGGCCGAAGCACTTCGCCATCCTCCTGCGGGCGAACGCACCGAAGAACAAGGCGGGCGTAGCCGACCTGAGCCGCGTCTCGGGGTACCAGCTGGCGCTGCGCGGCGACGGGCTGACGTGGATGCGACGGGACAACGGCGTGCTGCGGCCGTTGGGTGCGTCGACAAAGATCCGCGGCCTGCGGCGTAAACGCAGCGTCGAAGTCGGCGTGTGGATGATTGGCGGGCATCTCATGGCCCAGGTCTACGATGGCAAGACGCTCGATGGACTCGGCGGCGTCTCGATCAGCGATCCGCGCTACGCTGTGGGCCGGGTGGGGTTGTTCACCTACGCACGCCGGGCGTCCAAATCCCGCGTCACCTGGATCGGATACACGCCGACCGGGCCCGTACAAACGCCGTCCAAGGGTCAGTCCTCCCCGAAATCGACACAGTCCACGGCACCAGCAGGCAATCGTCGCTACGGCAACCTCCGCCGCAGTCAGTTGATGGCGCTGCCCTCGGCGCTGCGGCGCCAAGTGCGCGTGCTCGAGAAGGTGCACAACGCGCGCGGCGAGCCCCTTTTGCGCGTACGGGCGAGGCCTGCAGCCTTTGAGCGCCTGCGCCGCTTAGATGCCGTGACGGATCCGCTGCCCATCGACACCCCGTTTCGCTACTACGACCCGCGATTCTTGGCGGCACGAAAAGCCTGGAAGAAAGGCCAGACGCCGAGCGCGCTGACCTCGTACATGGACCCCGAGATGGTCAATGATGCGCTGCGGGTGTGGGCCAAGCGCTATCCGAAGCTGGTTTCGTTGGTGGAGATCGGCCGCAGTCGTTCCGACCGGCCCATCTTGGCCGTGCGCATCGGAAAGGGGGACGCACATCGCAAGCCGGCGGTGCTGCTCAATGGCACTCACCACGGCGACGAGTTGATGAGCACCCTCTACGTGATGGATGCCATTGAAACCATCTTAACTCACTACGGAACTGACGAGGAGATTGTCCGACTTATCAAGGGTGTGTCGCTGTGGTGTGTTCCCTTGGTGAACCCAGATGGTGCGGCGACATTCATCGCTGAGTCGACGTACAGCGGGCGCAAAAACCGCCGAGATTCAGGCAACAGCGCCGGCGCCATGGAAGGCGTCGACTTGAATCGCAACTACCCCTTTCGTTGGGGAGGCTTGGGGCGCAAGGGATCGAGTACAGCATCACATTCCATGTATTACCGCGGCGACCGGCCAGGCTCTGAGCCAGAGACCCAGGCTGTGATGCGATTGGTGGACAAGCACCGCTTTGTGGCGTCGATTAGCTACCACACGTGGGGCACGGTGATTCTGACGCCCTACACCATCGATGGGGTCACCAACCCCGAGCCGGATGACGCCGAACCGGTGGCGGCGCTCATGGCAGAAGAAGCCGGTCGGCAGCCAAACCGTCGGAAATTCAGGGTGCGTCGCAAGATCTACGCTGTAGATGGCACCGATCAGGACTGGATGCGGGCGGCCCATGGCGTCGTTGCGTTGCTGGTGGAGGGGCCGACGCACAACCCGACTTGGCCAGCGCGCCGGGTGGCAGACATCGAAGCGGTGCGCAAGACCTGGCAGAGCTTGTTGCGGCGTGTGGTAGGTGGGCCAACGCTCATCGGTCGGGTTGTGGACAAGAGCGGCAACCCCCTGGCAGCGGATATTCGCGTCGATGGTGTGGTGCCGCCCAACGGCGAGCGCTGGACGACGCGCTGCCATGACGGGCGGGTTTCGCGGCTGCTGCCGAGCCCTGGCAAGCACGTCATCGAAGCGATCGTTGCGGGCGGACCGCCAATTCGCAAGACGGTGGTTGTGGCGGAAGGCAGCACCGTTCGCGTCGATTTTGTCGCGCAGCAGGGCGCTCCGGCGACGGATTGTGCCGACCCTGCGCTCTGCTCCGTCGAAGCGCGCTGC
>JAGSHB010000133.1 GCA_023954815.1 Myxococcales bacterium
CCGGAAGGACGCCGCCTGGTGCGATGGTGATCCGCACCATCTTCACGCTGGGGTGCTCACCGAGGGGCCGGGCATCGGGCTCGGCGTGCGCTGTCGTCGCGCTCACCTGCGCCGGGCGCTCGCTGAATGGGCCAAGCAGGGCCAGATGTGCGACGACCCCGGCGAGCATCGTCACCACGGCCAACACCACGAGGCGGTGCATCGTGGCCGTCGCGTTGCCGACACCATCCGCCACAAAGCCCACCGTCGACGCCTCGCCGTCCTGTCCGCGGATGTCGCGATAGCCCCGCCCGCCGGCCTTGATCGCCCGCGGGATGAGGACAACCGCGTTGAAGAGCGCCGCTACTGTGGCCAGGGCGGCGGTGCCCACGACAGGACCTAGCAAGTCGGTCAGCGCCGGTTCGGCCATCAGCGCGTCGACGACGGCGGCGACCAGCATGACCCCTGTCGCCACCACCAGCGCGCGGCCGTACTGGCGCGTGGCGAGCATCTGAATGGGCACAAAGCGCTCACGCCCGAGTTTGCGGAGCAGGAACGGCGCTTGTACGAAGAAAAACCAGACCGTCGCGCCCAGAGCGAAGGCAGCGGCGATAAGACCGATGAGGGCGGTGAACATAGGACCTCCAGCGAGGGGCGGTGCGGCAGATGCGCCGCTGATCGCCACTCCTTGATGTCCACAGTATAATGGCTCAAAAATTGCTCGGTAGATGTAGTTTATGCAGATCAATGTCTCAAAATGTGAGACAAAAGGTGCGTGCCCACTGGAGCGCGGCCGGAGGCGCGCCCGGAGACCCAGACTGGGGCGCCATCACACCTTGGAGTCGGCCATGAATGATCCCTTCGTCACGCTGCGTATTCGTGACTTTCTGCTCTTCGACCGGGTGGCCACCCTCGGCACGATCACTGCAGCAGCGCGCGAACTGGGGGTGCCCAAGGCTACCGCGAGCCGATGGCTCCAAGCGCTGGAGGCCCACGCGGGCGGTCCCTTGATTCGCCGCACGACGCGCTCGGCCACCCTCACGGAACGCGGGCGTGCCTTTCACGAGGCGTCGCGGGCGCTGCTGGCAGCCGCGCGGGTGGCCCAGACCGCAGCCACGGGCGACGAACCGAGTGGCACGCTACGGGTCTCGGTGCCAGTGCCCTTTGGTCGGGTCGTCGGCGGCCGAGTCATCGCCGCCTTCCGACGGGAGTTGCCGCGGGTCGGGCTCGAGGTGGTGCTCGACAACGCGCGTGTCGACCTCGTGGCCGGTCGCTTCGACCTCGCGATCCGTGGCGGTCGGCTCCCTGACTCGACGCTCATCGCCCGCAAACTCGCGCGCGTGCCCATGTGGCTGTACGCCAGCGCGCGCTATGCCAGCACGCAGCCCGACCAGATCCCGGTCATCGGCGCTGTCGGCGACCGTGCGCTGCTCAGCCGAGTCTGGCCGGACGGGGGGGCGCTCTCCGTCGTCGTCGACGACCGCGCGGCGGTGGCGGACGCGCTGGTCTGGGGCGCTGGCGCTGGGGCGTTGCCCGCTTTCCTCGGTGAGCCTGCACGCGAGGAAGGTCAGCTCGTGCGGCTCCAGGACGCACCGCTCACCAGCATCGATGTGCACGCGCTTTTCCTCCCCACACAGCGCGGCGATGTGCGTCTGCAGCGGCTGATTGACCACATCGCGGCGGCGCTCGGCGAGGTGGTGTAGGGAATCCACCGATCGCATTGCATCCGAGCGGCGCTGTCACCAATAATCTCCTAGCGCCTACTACCGCGACTGACAGGCGAAGGAACCACGCAGGAGCCCGCCATGACCGCACAACCTTGGGTTGGCAAAACCATCTTCATCACAGGAGCCAGCCTCGGCGTGGGCCTGGCCACAGCCCGGGCATTCCACGCCGCCGGAGCAAACGTCGCCCTCGTGGCCCGTCGGCGAGGACCGCTCGAACAGGCCGCTGTCGGCCTCACCCGCTCCCTCATCCTCTGCGGCGACGTGGTGGACGCGGCGGCCATGACCGACGCACTGGAGCAGACAGTGGCTCACTTCGGAGGTCTGCACGGCGTCGTCAATAACGCCGGAGCCCACTTTCGTGGCCCCATGGTTAGTCGAACGCCTGACGAAGTGGCGACCATGGTCGATGTGAATCTGCGCGCGCCGCTGGTGATTACGCGCCTCGCCCTGCCACACCTGCGCGAAGCCGGTGGCTTCATCGTCAACGTCACCAGCATCGCAGGAAAGGTCCCGTTGGACGGCGCGGCGACGTACTCCGCCACCAAGTTCGGACTGCGCGCATTTACCTATGCTATGGCTGAGGAACTTCGGGGCAGTGGCGTGACGTTCAGCGCGGTCAGTCCCGGCCCCATTCACACAAGCTTCATCTTGGGTAACCTGGATGAGGTCGAAGACATCACGCTCAGTCAGACCATGTGTACCGCCGACGACGTGGCCGAGATGGTGCTGGCCTGCGCGCGCGATGGTCGCGTAGAGCGCTGTCTGCCGGTCAGCGGCGGTCGGCTAGCGACGCTGGCGTACCTGTTTCCGTCCGTTCGGCGACTGATCAAGCCTCGGCTCATCGCGAAGGGGCGTCGCGTGAAGGCCCGCCTACGCAGGGAGTTGCGCGCGTCGTGAACGCTCAGTCCACGCTGGCCCACCTAGCTCGGTACAACCTCACCGTCCTCAATCGTCGCCCGCACATTGGCTGTGCCCACATCCACGATGTACCCGCAGGCTGTATCGCCAGCGTAATACGTGACCCGCGTAAACTGCTGACCCGTCGCGGCGCAGACCACTTTCTCCACCGTGTAGCTCTGCTCGTCGGAGTAGTCGAAGGCCTCGTCGGCTGAGTCGATGTAAGCGATGCCCGCTTCCATCTGAGCGCGCTGCAGCCCGCTAAGCCCCATCTCTTCGGTGAGCTCGTAGCTTGAAATCACCTCGAGATTCTCAAAATCGACCCGCGCTGTCGGCGCTGTCGGCTTCTCGGGGGCCGGCTTCACAGCCGCCTTTCCCGCGGCGTAGCTCATGGTGTTGAGACCACCGCTCGGCTTCAGCTTCGGGGTCGACTTACCTCCACGCTGTTTCCGCGGGACCTTGGCCTTCGTTGCCGCCGCTGTCTTCATTGCCTTGCTCTTGCTGCGTGGTCTCATCGACATATGGCCCCCCGGTGTCCTGCGCTCGCTTGTGCTGCTGCTCGGCCGTCACTGTCGTGTGCTTTGCGCGGCCATCTCGCGTCGTTTGACGCTACTACTGTGCCGGGTTCATCAGAAATAGCCCAGCATTGTGTCGTCAACTCATCGCTTTGCTGGAGCACCGACGCCCCGCCTGTCCGCTCCGAACCGAGCACCGCCGCGCCACCACCTTCCCGCTCTTCGACACGAGTTTGTGGGGCGCTCACGCAGATGTCCCCTCGGCCGACACGCCTGACCGGCGCTCTCACGCAACGCGACAACCCGATCGCTGCCTCCGGCGCTACGGCCGGTTCTTGTCCATCCACGGCAGCGCGTTTCCGAGCCGCGCTGGACAATCCAACGCCAGGGCCGCGCCGCGCCTCAAGTTTTTTCTTAACTCAGGTCGGCTTCGTGAGGGCGCGTGTCCCTTATTCCCCGCAGCTCCGACCGACTCCGCGCATCGGGGTTGAGATGTGCGCTGCTATCAATGCAGATCACGCAGCGGCAGCAGCGAATGAGGACTCGTCTGCGCTGCTGTCGCGAAGTGCTCGTTGGCATATCTCATCAACTCTGAGATGCTGTGTGAATGATGAACCGGGAGTTGAGTCCAGTGAGACGACGTCGTCCGTGGCTGTCCAGCAAGCGTGACACCAGGAGCGTTGACCTATCATGAACACGACCTTCCCCACGGCCCTTCTGATCGGGACGCTGCTGGTTGCCACGGCAGGCTGCGCGACTCAGGAGAAGACCGCGGACACCGGCCAAACCGTCTCCCTCGACATGCCTGCCTTCGGCTTGACCGTGACCGGCTTTGAAGAGTTCGCCGCGAGCCTCGAATACAAGGCCGACGGCTCGGTCGAGATGGTTGGCGACGCGTCAGTCACGATTGACGGCCTTGGCACCCATGAGATCAGCGTCGCCGAGTTTATTGATCCTGCCGCCAAGGGGGCCCGCGAGACCCTTTTTGTCACGGACGAGACCACCAAGACCGACCGCTTCTTTCATTACGACCCAGGCGACAACGCTGTCGTGGTCGGCGGCGCCAAGGGCGGTGTGTTTGTGTTTCAGAATCCGGACGGCACCTACGACGTCGTGGAGGCGACCTTCGACGATCCGCCCGAGAAAGATAAGTACACCCACGCCCCGGATGGGTACGCGGCGTACGAGCTCGTCAAGAACTACAAGGAGTTCTCGAACACCTCGCCCCACGCCATGCTCATGGCCTACGCGCTGGCACAACACGCGGCACCGGAATCGCGCGGGTCCCCATGTGGCGACATCTGCGTGGGTGCCACGCCGCCTCAGGTCTGCGGTATCTTCAAGGCGTTCTGTGACTGCGTCGCCTGCGATTTCTCCGGTCTGGGCGACAACTGCGCCCTCTGCCCCAAGAACTAGTGCGGACTTGCGGCGCTGGTCTGCGCGCGCATCGCGGCTGTGCGCAGGTGCGGTCCAGCAGTCAGGCTCGACGAGCCGTTGTGAACTGTGCGCTGTTGGCGGCCGCACTGTGCGGCGCGAGTCGACCGGCACTGGCGCAATCCCATCGCGTCATCGGGGTCTACGCCGTGTGGTTTGATGGCCACGGTGACAGCAACCGCGTCGAGATGGACCGCTTCTTTGACTGCCTCATCAATGGCTCGAACCTCAACAGCTACTGGCAAGGCGAAGCGGGCCTCGAGTTCCGGGGCTCTTGGGCGCTGCCTGCGCCGAAGCACACCCTGGGGCCCGAGGACGTCGCCGGCTGGCTGACTCCTCACGTAGCGGCCGGCGCTCTAGCCGTCGGCGCCAAGGCAGCTGGCGAAACACCGCTCTATGTGGTGATGGGTGGCCTGCCGCAGGTCGCTGTGGGGGGCTGCGGTCTGGTCGTCGACACACACGTCAATTCGCAGCGGAGCGGCGTCGCCCTCGTACGTAACTCGATCCAATGCTGGAAGACAGGCGACATCCTGCGCAGCGAGACGCAGATCGCCATGCACGAGATCGTGGAGACCGCCGACTCCTTGCTCGGGTATGCCCCCTGCGCCGCAGATGGCGCTTGCGAGGGAGCGAGCAAGTGTGAGGACCGATGCGGCACCTTCGTTGGCTTGACCTGCCCTGGGGCGCCAAAGGCCTCGTGGACGGGCTGTGACGGCGGCAAGGTCGACGGTTGGGTGGTCCAGAAGCTTGGGTATGAAGGGCGCGTACCGGCCAGCTGCAATGCCTGTTTTACCTGCGGATTTGTGCCCAAGGCGTGCGACGGCAGCGACCCGAACTGTGCGGCGGTTCCACAGAAGCAGGTCGCGGAGAAGCCACCCACCGCGGCTGACACCGGCGCATGTTCCATAGCGCGTGGCGCGCGCACCTCGTCATCCCATCTGTGGTGGCTGCTGGCTATCGCCGCCGCGGTCCTACGTTGGTCGCGATCGGCACGGTCGAGGCGGCCGCGGCGGAAGACTTTGTGACAGGGGCTGGCCTCAGCTCATCCAGCCGCGTCGCAAGCCCGCCCACAGCGGCGGCGCACACGCGGGTGATGCGCCTCGGGTTCATCGCCGGAACCGTGGCGCTCGGCGCATCCTACCTCCATCCAATCATGGGCCCCGCCAGCTGGGTCGGCACGGCGCTGTTTGCCGCAGGCCTATCCCTCTCTCGTACCGGACGGCTTCGCCACGCGCTGTTGTGGATCGTCGCCTTTCAGACGCTCCATCTGGTCATCGGCTTCCCGTGGTTGCTGCGCATGATCGAGCTGTCGTTCCCTGATCAGGGGCTCGGGCCGTCTGCCCTGATGACGGTCGGCTTCTATCTCCTGATGTCACTGCCGCCAAGCCTGTGCATCGGCGTCACGTACGCGGCGCTGCGACGCTGGGATGTGGCGCATTGGTGGCTGGGTCCCGCGTGGGGAGTCGGCGAGTGGCTGCGGGTGAGCCTGACGCAGACCAGCATCACCGATTGGCTCGTGTCGCAGTGGGGCGTGACGCCGATGATGCGCTTGCTCGGCCATGCCGGCTGGTGGCCAACGCTGGTCATGGGCATCTTCGCCAGCGCTGCGCTCGGCCGCTATCTGACGACGCGCCGATGGCGCTGGGCGCTGGCGCCGATGGTCCTCGCTGGGGTCTGCCTCCTGCTGCCCGAGCGGGATGCACGAACGGAGCACCTCACTGGCGTCGCCGCAATGCACACCCACTCCACGCTCGCGATGCCGCACACTGCGGCCCTCCAACCGAGCACCACCTTGCTCATCTGGCCTGAGGCGGCGCTGCACGTGCTGCCGACCCTCGGCGAGGTTCGCGCTCCCGGCGCCAGAATCCACGCGCCGCTTCCTGGTAGCCAAGTTGAGCACCTGCTTGGCCTCGAGACGTTAGTGCCGTCCGTGGGGCGCTTCAATCAAGCGGTCGCTGTGCGGGCCGACGGCCGAGTCATCGCCAGTCGGGCGAAACGGCTGCTCTTCCCGGGCACAGAGCGTCGCTTTTTCGGGGTCGGTCGCGACCAATTCATCGTCGGTACCGCGCCGGCGGTGCTGACCGTGGGCGAGCGACAAATCATCGCCGCCGTGTGCGGAGAGTACCTAACGCGCGACTTCGTGGCAGCTGGGCAGCGCCTCGGCGGTGAGCTGCTGGCGATCTTGGCACGCGATGGCATGTTCCCCGGTGAGCTCGCCCTGCGCCAGCTCTTGGGGGTTCAGGTGCTGCGCTCGGTGGAGTTCCATGTGCCATCGGTTCGCGCCTCTTTGACGGGGCGCGCCTCCATTGTGGACGCCAATGGGCGCGTGCTCGCCGTGAGCAGCCGTGGGCGGAACGGTCTGCTGACCTGGCAGGCCGCGCGCGGCGCTGGCGATGTGGACTTCCATGGTGAGCCGCTGGCGGATGGACCACCTCACCCCAGCGCCCGCCCGGGACCACAGCCTGATGTAGCCGTACTCTACTCGAAGAAGCGGCCACGATTTCGGACCCGTTGTCCCGAAGGGCGCTGTTCCTATCACGAGCTAGAGTCGTTCCGGTGCGCAGGGGCGAAGGCAAAAACGGTCATCATCGCAGGACACGCGGCGCCTCCCACGTACCTCTCCCACGCGGCAGAAGACGTAGCTGCCGCAGCGCGGTGCTTCGAGCCTGAGCTGGTTGTGGTGGACACCTGCTACGGCGCCTCCTCGCCGCTGCTCAACGCGCTCTCCGGTCTTGACGCCGTGTTTGTCGGTGCACCGACGCTGCTGCCTCCTTCCGGATTTTCCTATGCGGTTGGATTCTTTGCCGATACGCCCCCAATGGTTCGCGCTCGCGCTGTGCACAGCTCGCCGGGCGCGCCCGTATTGCGGTGGCGGATCAACGCGGACTTGCTCGCCACTCAGCTAGCTCGAGTCGCGACGATGGACAAGGCCGAGCTCAACCGCCGACTAGCTCGGCGAGTGCCACCGCAAATCCGCGTGGAGCTTGGGGAGGCCGGCGAGATGTTGGTACCTGTCGCGTGGAAACGACTGCGCCAGCCATAATAGGGCTGGTGTCGAGTCTCCGGACTGCTATAGACGCGAAAGCTGTAGGTCGATTTTTGGGCAAAGTCCAAAATGATATGAGCGCTCTGTTGACCTTATCGGCTGCGATGTGGGTGTCAGACTCGCAGTCCGGGGGGCGCTGCACCACCGGCCTTGTAAGCGACCTTGTGTCCGTGAATAGACCCCACGCCGGCGTCTCCAGCCTTCCAAGTCAGGGTCACTTGCGACGCAGAGTCGACGGTCACTTTCAGGTCCTTGGGTTCAGGGGGAGTCGGCACTCTTTTTTGGTCATTGGGCTGGCCGGGATCTTGTTGGACAGCGATGAGCAGCCGACCTGCAAAATACAGCTCAAGGTCTCAGGCCAAGGGTACTTGATGGTCGCGCGGACGATGCCGGTGCCGTACCAATCGCTGTCGTCGAACGTGAACTCCGTGCGAATCTTCGAGTCGCAGACCAGCCCGCCCACGAACATCTTCGGAGCGCTAGTATCAGCCTTTTCACGTTTCACGACGTCGCCGTTGTTGTCCCGCCTGCACTTTCCTACCGCCAGCGTAGGGTCCCCATCAACCTCAACCTGCGAGCTCCGTTCAGGCGACTTAGTCGGAGGGCGCCCATCGTGTTCTTGGCCTCGATCACGCACATCGACACGTTAGCCATGATGCTCGCACTCGGGTCGGGCGTGGCTTCCAGGCACGGCGCAGGTTTTGGGCACGTCAATCACGGTACCCTGGTACCCTCGCTCGCACATGCTGAGTTTCTTGCAGCAAAAACGTCAGAGATTGGCGCGTTCGCGGCCCTGTGGTGCACATTTACGCCTGCGGCTATCGCCCTAAGCACTTGGTTGTGGCGTGTGAAAATAGAGCCTGAGGGCCCGTGGTGACGGCAGCGAGTCCGCACGACACCGAACCGCAATTTCAGGAGGTTTGCCATGCGACGGAACCCCCCAAATCCGACCGCGAGGCCGCGCTGTGTTCAGCGGTCTTTGCGATGGATTATGCCAGCACTGCTCATGATATCCGTCGCCTCTACGGCCAGTGGTCTCAAGCCGAATCCATCGCGTCAGTACGTGGGAGAGGTCTCCCTCCAAGGCGACCTTTTGTGTGACGGCAGCCCAAGCGGGCGTTGGATCAACGATCGATGGGAGCTGGGCTTTACCCGGCTACGTGGTCGGGCTGTCAGTGGCGCGGGGATATCGAAGTTGCGAGGACAGCTGGTCGTCGTGAAGGGGAGGCCGACCGAGCCGACTGCAGCGCCCAAGATACGGCACACCGGCAGTTGCCCACCCGTCCCACAGTTGAGAGGCGATTGGCAGCAGGGTCGCAATGGGGTCCGCGTGCAGCGAATGGCTCCCGTCCACCGCGCGATTGTCGCGACTGAGATTGCCCCGTGGCACGGGCTCTCTGTGCGAGAGCGCGGCGATGTTATCGAGGTCCGCGTCACCAACACGTTCGCCCATCTGTGGCCGACCCTGGACGTGGTGCTGCACTACGATGGGTGCATGGGCAAACCAGGCTCTATGGCCAAGCGACAGCGAGCCGACCGCATCGCTCCCGGCCAGTCCGTCGTCATTCGGTTTCCCAAACACGCGGGCGCCCGACGAGACCATCGGGCGAGCGCCATCAGCCTGCGTGTACTGCGTGGGCGCGTGATTGTGGACGTGACACAAGCGTTGCGTCGTCAGGGGATTCGTGTCCAATGTCAGGGTCGCAGCGGTAGCTGGAAACGCAGCCGTCGCACCGCGTTGTACGGTGGCTTGATGGTGTTTGAAACGAAAGGTGGGCTTCGCGGGTACAAAGATCGTCAGGGCAAGGTCCGAATCCCGGCGAAGTATGGGCTGGCAGAGGCCTTCAACCGCGATGGCGTGGCGCAGGTCGCTGGCAAGCGCGGACTCGCGCTCATCGATATGACCGGACGGGTGTTGCTCCGTCCCTACAATGTCGACAACGGTCCAGACCCGCACCGTCAGGGGCTCGCTCGGTTCAAGAGCAAGGGAAAGATTGGTTACTACGCTCAGGATGGCCGTGTGGTGATCCCCGCGCGGTACCGCTATGCACGGCCCTTTCATGACGGGCGCGCCGCGTTCTGCCGTGGCTGCAAACCGCACGCAATGGGCGAGCACGTGGCGATGCGAGGTGGTCGATGGGGCTATATTGATCCATCCGGCCGGGAGGTGATCGCCGCGACCTGGACCAGCGTGACCAACTTCGCCAAGGGTCGAGCGACGGTGGTCGACCGAGCCGGCAAGCGCCATGTCATCGACACGAGCGGCAACCCGCCGAGGCGTCGAATTCGCAAGTGAGTCGGTCGGTGAAACCGCCCCAAACGACAGAACACTGGAGATTCTCGATGGCCTCATCCGCTCTTCGTATCCTCGGCCCTTGTCGGCACAGCCCATCAAGGACGGTGTTGATGGTGTTTTCGGCGGTCGTGGCAATTGTCACATCGGCCGTTAGCGCGCCCAACATGTGCCGCGCCGCCGGCGCCAAGGTCAGGACCAGCCCCACCGCACCAAAGTCGACCGCCATGAGAGCGCAGTCGAAGCGCAGCATCCCCGTGGGCTCATGGCGTCATCGACTGCGTCAACTCCACGGAGAGGTCGCGGTGCTGTGCGGCAGGCGGGGTGTGTTCGGCGTCGGGGAAGACGGGGGCATACTTCGAATCGCGAAGACCAAGGCCGCGTGGTGCGCTTTGGACAATCACGGCGACGCTGTCTGGATCGGGCGCGCAAGACCCAGGGAAGTGTGGGTGCTGGATCTCTTGCGCAACGGCCCGCCCAAGCGGGTGCTTCGTGGGGCGCTGCAGCGCACCGGTGTAGTTTACGACAAGGGACCGCGATTTCAGGGCGTATGGCACAACGAAACCCATCATATGCAGCTCCGTGTTGACCAGGGCAGGGCAGCTGTCTATGGCGGCCGCATGGACTACACGTTGCCGAAAGGCGCGATAAAGCAGGCGCGGCGCCGCGCGAAGATCAGCAATCGTAAGATGCTCCGCCGTTTGGCACGGCGTGCGCAGGCAGCCCGCAGCGCGACGACCAAGCCTGACAAGGACCGGCGCTGCCCGCCCAATCAACGTGTACCCGGTCTGCCAGCCACGCTGCCCCGTTGTGAAGAGCCCCAGCTGTGCGCCCGCTTCGCCGAACGTATTGGGAAGACTCCGTACTGCCCCGTGGTTGTGCAGTGGGAATGTGGCGACAGCTGTACGATTGCCTATGGGCTTTGGCACGGCTCCAAACGCCGGTTCGTCACACTTGGGGGACTGTTCGCCAGCGTCGATACGAAGAGCGGGCGTATCGCTCAGCGCGGTAAATTCGCGGGTCCGGGCGAAGCGCTATTTTCGCCCACAGGTGCCCGTCTGATCGCGCGCGGGATGCTGTTTGGAGCAGACGGTAAGGTGCGTCACAAGGGGTTTGGCGGCTCACGCGGCGGATGGCTGGAGCGACTTGCTATTCATCCAGGGCGTTGAACACGCAGCCAATTCGCGAGACGGGCAGCGTCGCTCTAAACGCTTTGCTGAGTTTTCGCTGAAGGGTGTGCGCAACGAGGGCGAAGGACAGCCAGCGGATGAACGCAATCGCGCCCGCACCTGCCCCAATCAACAGCGCACCAGCTGCGCAATCGCGTCGATCCTGCCGCTGGTGATTGCGACCGCGACGCAGGCCACAAAGAGGTTGCGGCAGAGCCGTGCCCACCGTCGCTAGGTGTTAGCAATCTGGATGGTTGCTTCTGATCGCGCGCACCACCGCTAGCTGTCGCGCTGCAGGCAATCGTCCACCAGCCGCTCCAGGAGCTTGATTTGGGGCTCAGCCGGGAAGGAGGAGCCGTGGAGCCAGCGCATCTCGATGATGTTGAACAGCACCGACAGCACCAGCTCGCCGAGCCCTTGATCGCGACTCCCGAGGAGGCCGGCGACGATGTCGGCATAGGCGTAGTGGGCCTGACGGATGGCGGGTCGCAGGGCGTCCCGGCCTTCCGGGTGAAGGCGCCAGTAGTCCATCAGCACGACGAACTGCGCGATCTGCTGCTCCTCTTGAAGAATCAGAAAGTCCAGCACATCCCGCACCCCAAGTCGGAGCCCGCTGGCGACCTGAGGTTGCAGCACCTCGATGGCGACGGAGGCATTGCGTGAGACGACATGGGCCACTGTAGCCTCGAACAGCGTCTCCTTCGATTCGAAGTAGTGGTACAGGGTGCCGGTCGAGACGTTCAACGCTCGGGCCACGCCGCGCATGGTGACGCCCGCAAATCCGTGTTGGCTAAACAGGTCGGCGCTGCCTTCCACCAGCTGGAGCCGATAGGCCTCATGGTCGACGATCTTGGGCACTGGCTCCTCCCGGCTCGGCGCCTAGCAGACTGCGCTTTTTCTCGTTTTTTCGGAGACGTTCTCACTGGCGGCGCTCGTAGCCCCCCAAGTAAAAACACCCCGGTAAGATGACTTCGCCACGAAAAAACCATCTGGCTCACATCTAGACGTCCATGCCTTCCCGGCTTGTGAGAAGTCCGGGCTAGAGACGCTAGCGGAAATGCAGCACACCGTCATCCAAACGCGAGAAGCGCAACAGCGCCTGATCGACGAAGTAGTTCTGTGCTAGCCGCCACGGCGCTCGAGCGCCCTGTTTGGGGATCACGCCCTGCGCACGCTGGATGTAGCCGGATTGCAAGTCGATGAGCGGCGCCGCCTCCAGGGTCGGATCGTTCTGCTGGGCCTCACACATTGCGTAACCCTGGGCATCCATGTGGTTCAGTAGACGGCAAACGTACTTGGCCACGAGCTCACACTTCAGCGTCCACGAGGCATTGGTGTAGCCCAGGCTCAGCGCGAAATTCGGCACGCCGCTGAGCATTGTGCCGCGGTACATCAGCGTCTCCGTGGGGCTGACCGGGGTGCCGTCCACGTCCAGGTCGACACCGCCCATGACCTGGAGCTGCAGCCCTGTCGCCGTCACGATGACATCGGCCTGCAATTCGACGCCCGACGCGAGTTGGATCCCCTTGTCGGTAAACGTGTCGATGGTGTCCGTGACGACCGACGTCCGGCCAGCTTTGAGCGCCTCGAAAAAGTCTCCTTCCGGCACGACGCACACTCGCTGGTCCCATGGGTCGTAGTCTGGGGTGAAGTGACGCTCCACGTCGAAGCTCTCGCCAAGCTCTTTGCGCACACGGTCGATGAAGAATCGTCGCGCCTGGCGGGGAAAGCGCTTGGAGAATTGGTACGAGGCCATCAAGAGGAGCACGTTCTTGAGGCGTAGCGCGGCGTGCGCCGTCTTCTCCGGCAGGCGGCCGTCAAGCAAGGCCACGAGCGGGTCTTCGCGTGGCCACGACAAGATATAAGAGGGCGACCGTTGCAGCATCGTCACGTGCGCCGCTGTCTCACTCATCGCGGGAACGACGGTGATGGCGGTCGCGCCGCTGCCGATGACGACGACGCGCTTGCCGGCGTAGTCGTAGCCTTCGGGCCAATGCTGTGGGTGGATGATGTCGCCTTCGAAACGCTCGCGGCCTGGAAATTCAGGGGTGTAGCCCGCGTCGTAACGATAGTAGCCAGTACAACCCCAGAGGAAGCGGCAGCGCAGTGTCTCGGTGATGCCTGTGTCGGTGCGCTCGACGACCACCGTCCATCGCTGGGTCTGTGAACTCCAGGATGCCGACTGGACTCGGGTGTCGAACTCAATGTGCTCTCGAAGCCCGTGCACCGCCACAGTCTCTTCTAGGTACCGGAGGATCGCTGGGCCGTCAGCGATGGCCGCAGCCTCCTTCCATGGGTGAAAAGAGTAGCCCAGGGTGAACATGTCGGAGTCTGATCGGATACCGGGGTAGCGAAACAGATCCCACGTGCCGCCCAGCTGTGAGCGGCCTTCCAGGACGGAGAAGCTGCGCCCCGGACAGCGCATGCGGAGGTAGGCGGCGGCACAGATACCGGAGATTCCGGCACCTACGACGAGGATGTCTTTGTCGTTCATAGTGGATCCTGTGGGTTGTGCGGGCGGGGCAGGGCGGGCCGAGTTCTGTGGCGCCCAAGACCGCGGTCAGACCGAGTCCATCCGGCGGAGAAGCATTCGAAACGAAAGTTGGTTCAGCCAGAGCCCGAGCCGTGGTGCCAGACGCATCAGCCAAGCTAGCCCGTGGGCAAGCGGTGTGATGACGATGGTCGGGCTGTTGCGCCTAGCCCCGCGCAGGATGCTCCGAGCGCAGGCATCGACGTCTGCACCGCGTGGTAGTAGCGCCCGTATTTGGGCGCCTCGACCGTCTTTGGTGGTGAGTTCGTCGCGCATCGCGGTGCGAATGATCCCCGGGCACACGACGTTGACGCGAACACCGTGACCGCTGGCTTCGGCTCTCAACGCGTGCGAGAGGCCGACGACGCCATACTTGCTGGTGACGTAGGCCGCCTGACCGGCAGAGGGAAACAGCCCGGCGATAGAGGCGATATTGATGATCTGGCCCGCACCGCGCGCGACCATGTCGCCGTAAACCGCGTGGACACCGTGGATTACGCCGTAGAGGTTGACGTCGATGATACGTCTCCAATCCTCGTGCTCAAACGTATGTGCCTCACCCACCACGGCCACGCCGGCGTTGTTGATCATCACGTCTAGCGGGCCGTAGGTCGCCTCTGCAAAGTCCACAGCGTGCCGGACGGCGCTCAACTGCGTCACGTCCGCCCCCACCCCGGCGCAGCCCAACTCATCGGCCACCAAGAGCGCGCGAGTCTCGTCGATGTCCGCCAGCACGACCTTGGCACCCTGCGCGACGAGTCGCTCGCCCAGGCTCTTGCCGATGCCTGATGCGCCGCCCGTAATCAGCACCACCTTGTCTCGATAGTTCGTCATTTTCTTTGCTCCTCACGGAATCAGGATGACCTTGCCGACGTTGCGGCGGGCCATCATGTGCTCGTGCGCCTCATGCGCTCTGTCGAAGGTGAACACCGAGTCCACCCGCGGTCGTATCAACCCGCGCTCATACAGCGGGAGCAGCTCGGTCATCTCCGAACGCAGCAGATCCACCTGCTCCCAGAGATCTCCGAGGCTCACACCGGCGATGGCGCGATTGTCATTCATCATGTTGAGCGGCGCGAAGCGCGGCATGCGGAGCCACTGCCACGCGACCTTGAACACGTTGCGACGGGCCGGTGAGGTCATGTTCGAAAAGCCGAATGCCACCAGCCGCCCCATCGGTTTGAGCAGGTCGTAGCCCTTGGCCCAGTCTTGCCCGCCTAGGGCGTCGAGCACCACGTCTACCCCTTCGCCGTCGGTCAGGCGCCTGACTTCCTCGACGTAGTCTTTGTTGCGGTAGTCGATGGCGTGCGTGCAGCCCTGTTCACGGATGAGGTCGTGTTTGCCCGGCGACGCGGTTCCGTACGTGGTGATCCCGCCGATTGCTCGACAGAGTTGCAAAACAGCCGTGCCCACGCCGCCTCCCGCTGCGTGCACGAGCAGGTGGTCGCCCGACCTCGCGAACGCTACCCGCGTCAGCATGTGGTGCGCGGTTAGGTAGTTGACCGGCAGCGCAGCGCCTTCCTCAAAGCTCATGTTCTCGGGCATCGGGTAGACCTGCTGTACATCCGCGCAGACGAGCTCGGCGTGGGCGCCAAACTTCACGGCGAGCAGTACGCGGTCTCCGATCGCGTAGTCATCGACCCCTTCTCCAATGGCGTCGACGACGCCCGCAGCTTCGTATCCGACGACGCATGGTGGCTTGGGAGCAGCGGGGTAGAGCCCTTGCCTGGCCATGAGCTCCGCGAAATTCAAACCGCAAGCTTTGACCTGGACCCTGACCTGCCCGGCTGTCGGCGTCGGGTCCGGGTATTCGCGGACCTCCAGGACGTCTGGACCTCCGTGTCGCGTGATGGTGATGGCGCGCATCTCGTACTCCTCTAGCCGGACTGCCCGGCGCGCCGGATGTATAACGAACGCTTGTTATAAAACACAAGTAGTTTTTTGAACGGGTGTTATAAAAAGTTGTCGAGTCGTTCAAAACGCGACGCTCAGTGCGCCGAACAACTCCAATCGGCTCAGCTAGTTGAGGTCAAAATGCGGGTGGGCTGGTTGGCAACACAATGACCGCGCAAGGGATGCGCTGGATAGGTGAGGCATGCGTTTCGGTCGGTGCGGACCTAGGTTCAGGGACGTCGAGTCAAGGTTCATGACGTCTCTTCACTCGGCAATTCGGCTCGCGCTCGATTCACCCAAAAAAGCAGCAACCCCGCCGCGGCTAGGCCGGGGCGGGGTTGCTCATCCTTGCGGATGTTGGCTGATTTAGCCGCGCTCGAGTTTTTCGACCGCGAGCTCCATCTCTTCGACGTTCACGTCGGTGCCCTTACCGTCGAGGCTGAAGCCCTTCCACTTGGTGGGCCATGCTTCGAAGAAGTTGTAGCGCATGATCTCGGTGCCGTCGTCGGCGCAGAGGATGATGGAGCCACTCTTCCGCTGGACCTTGCCCTCGATGACGGCTTTACGCCACTCCCAGAGCTCGGTGTTGTTGATGTAACCACGCTTGAGGGTCACGTTGCTGTACTTCGTACGGCCCGGACGCTTGCGCAGGATGAGGTCGTCACCGTCCTGGTACTCGACGATCTCAGTCTCGGAATCGAGGCCTTCGACGTTACGGAACGCGCCCGTGGTCACGCCTTCGATCTCGATTTTGAAGTTAAAGTTACCAATGTGGTCAAATGCACGACGATTTGGCATGTCGTTGTCCTCGCCGCGGCCCGACAGGCCGCTCAATGAACAATCCTTGGGCTTGGCTTACGCCGCACTCAGGGATGTCTCTCCTATGGGTGCAAGGCCACACATCGCAACCTCGCCGGCTTCTGCGCTAGTCACGTCGGACTAAACGCCAGTTGCCGTCGGTTCTTGATTCGCGCCCGCGCGCTCACAAGACCCTCATGTGCTACTCGGAGCTAACCGTTCCGAACTTCACACGTGGGGGGAACATGGCTGCTGGCGGCGCTGGCGTCAACGGGGTTTCGGCAGGGCGGCAGGAATGTGGGGTCTCAGCGCCCCGCTATCCCTCGCTGATTTTCCGCTATTTGCCCGGATTCTGGGGTGATTTGACCTCAGATTAGCTAAGGCCCTGCTCTCAGCTATCTTTGGAAACGCTTTGATTGTAGGCATCTAGAATGCGCCATGCCGCTAAGGTTGGCGGGGTGGCGCCGGTGCGGACGGATTTCTCTAGTTGGCCGGATTCGGCTTGAACTTGCTCAGATCGGCGCAATCTTCCGACGATCTCAGTTTCTACAACTGCCCACATCCACGCCAGATCTTGGGACTGTCGCCGCTGTTGTAGGGCGCCTGATGCCTCGTGTTCCTGGCGGTGGGCGAGGACGGCTTGCCAGACGGCTTCGACCCCCTCGCCGCTTTGGCCAGAGCAGGTGAGGACTCTCGGGCGCCAGCCGTCGGTGGTGGGGCGGACGAGGCGGAGTGCAGAGGCGTAGCGGCTTCTTGCGCGCTTGGCGGGGAGGATGTTGTCGCCGTCGGCTTTGTTGATGGCGAGCAGGTCAGCGACCTCCAGGATGCCCTTCTTGATGCCCTGCAGTTCGTCGCCAGCGCCCGCGAGCATGAGAACGACGAAGGTGTCGACCATGTCGGCGACGGTGGTCTCGCTTTGGCCCACGCCCACGGTCTCGACCAGCACGATGTCGTAGCCGGCTGCTTCGACGACGCGGATGGACTCCCTGGTTCGGCGATGGACGCCGCCCAGGTTGCCGCTGGTGGGGCTCGGGCGGACGTAGGCGTTGGGGTGGTTGCTCAGGCGGGTCATACGGGTCTTGTCGCCCAGGATGGAGCCGCCGCGGACCTTGGAGGAGGGGTCGATAGCGAGGACGGCGACGCGATGACCCTGGTCGCAGAGTAGGCCGCCGAGCTGGTCGATGAACGTCGACTTACCGACCCCGGGAACGCCGGTGATGCCGACTCGGATGGAGGTGGGCTGTTCGGGGGAGCTGGTTCCGTCGCCAGCCGCACTGTTGGCCGCGTTGCCAGCCGCGTTGCTAGCCGAATTGCCAGTTGCCTCGTCTGCAGCGGCTAGGGTGACGAGCAGCTCTTGGGCCAATTGCGTGTGGGCTGGGTTGCTGGACTCGACCAAGGTGATGGCGCGAC
>JAGSHB010000305.1 GCA_023954815.1 Myxococcales bacterium
GACAGCGCGACCTACGGCCAGAGCGATGTAGGCCAAGGTGAGCGCGTCCTGTTGGAGTTCGTGAGCGCCAACCCGACTGGCCCGCTGCACGTCGGACATGGCCGCGGCGCGGTGTTCGGCGATGCCCTGGCGAAGGTGATGCGCGCTGGCGGCTACGACGTCGACACCGAGTACTACATCAACAACGTCGGCAATCAGATCAGCAAGCTTGGCGAGAGTGTGTGGCACTGGGTTGTCGCCCTCGCGCAGATGGATGACCCCAGCCGCGACGCGCGGATTGTGGGCGAAAAGCCTGAATTGCCGGACGGATTTCCCGAAGACGGCTACCGCGGCGGCTACATCGCGCAGATCGCGCTCTCTCTCGTTCGCGACACGTCCGGGCTCCACTTAGGCCTCGACGCACCCAATTGGGAAGACGCCGCGTGGTGGGCTGAACGGGAGCCAGGTCGTCAAGGCGGTCGCCAAGATGACCGCGCCATCTCGGACCATGCCTGGCGTTTGATGATCGCTCGCATCGCCAAGGATCTGGCGCTGCTCGGCATCGAGTTTTCGGGCTGGCATTCCGAGCGCAGCCTGCATGGATTGGAGCCTGGCAAGGGGCAGACAGAAGCCAGCGATCAGGTCTCGGCGTGTGTCGCGCGTCTGTCCAAGGCGGATTGGTGCTTCGACGGAGAGGCAGATGAGGCCGGTCGCACGCCGGTGTGCTTCAAGGGCACCCGCGAGGACATTCCGAAATCCTTCCGCGACACAAAGGACCGCGTTGTCGTTCGTTCCGACGGCCGCCCGACCTACTTTGCGGCGGATATCGCCTACCACGACAACAAACTGCAGCGCGGCTACGACCACCTGATCAACGTGCTCGGCGCTGACCACCATGGCTACGTGCCGCGTCTCAAGGGCGTGATTCACGCGCTCGGTGATTTGCGGAAGTCCGAGGGCGATCCCAAGGCAGCGCGCTGGTCTGGTGATCGGCTCGAAGTCCAGCTGATGCAGATGGTGGCGTTGCTACGAGATGGTTCGCCTGTATCCATGGGCAAGCGCTCGGGCGATTTTGTGACCCTGGCCGACGTGGTCAAAGAGGTCTCAACTGGCACGCCGAACAGTGGTCGCGATGCGGTTCGCTTCATCTTCCTGACCCGCAAGGGCGACGCTCAGCTCGATTTCGATCTCGAGGTCGCGCGGCGCACCAGCATGGATAACCCCGTCTACTACGTGCAGTACGGCCACGCGCGCTTGGCGTCGATTCTCCGGAAGGCCGCTGAGCAGGGCATCGATTGGCGCGTCGGCGGGGTCTCGTTGGAGCCGTTGGCACACGACCTAGAGCGGCAGCTGGCGTTGACCATCGCGGCTTGGCCCGAGGTGGTCGCTCGCGCGGCGCGCACACGGGAGCCCCATCAGGTCGCGTTCTTTCTGCTGGACGCCTGCAAGCAGTTTCATAGCTACTTCACGCAGGGCAAAAAGGCTGACTTGCGCGTGATCGGCGATAATCTTGCCACGACGCGCGCTCGGTTGACCCTGATCGCGGCGCTCAAGCAGGTCATCGGCAATGCGTTGGCGATGCTCGGCGTGTCCGCTCCGGAGAAGATGGAGCAGATTGGCGAGAGCGAAAAGGCCGAGAAATCGGGCGAATAGGGAGCTACTGACCATGTCATTGAGGGACTTCGACCGCGTACGCGAACGCTGGGAGTTGCATCTGGAGAGACGTCATGTCGCCCAGTTGTTGCTCGTGCTTTGCGCTGTGGTGGGAGGCGCCTTCTATGCCGGTTGGCAGATGGGGCTTGAGCGCCAGCCTGCCCAGCCGGTCACTCGCGTGGTCGCTATCGCTCGCACCGTCACGGCGCCGCCGCTTCCTGCTCCGATGGCCGCTGCGGTCGAGAGTCAGCGACCGCCGGTTCTGCCGACGCCTGTCGAATCCACTGCCCGAGCCAAGGTGATGGCAGCGCGCAGAGCGGTGAAGCTCGCGCCAATGCTCAAGGATGCGGCGCAGGGATCTGGTCGGGCAGCTGTCGCCTCAGATCGCTATGCAAAACGCCCGCGGTTGGCTGAAGCGGAGGCCGATGCCGAGCACACGGCTGCGCGTGAAGCGCCGCCCGTAATGCTGGGGGCCCTGCCCTCCGCGGCGATCAAGGCCCGCCGAATAACCACCAAGAGTGTCGCACTGCACGAGGCCTTCGCCGACCGCCCGGCGACGTTGACTCACGGCGAGCTGCCTGCAGAGATGGTGCAAAGTCGTGGTGCTGTGAGCGGCGCCCTAAGCACCGATCCAAGCCTAGAACGCGGTCGGCAAGCCCCGTCACTGGGGCTCGTCGGCGGGCTCGATGCCGCGGGACGTGAACTGCAGACCCAGCGTGACGCAGGCGGGTTCTCCGTCAACCGCCCCACGCACACTCCGGCGCCGATAGACCGTCGCCGGGCAGCGAAACTGCTGGCCGACTTCCAAGCGCGGATCGAAGCCAAAGCGCGAGCGAAAACGGAGAAGCTTCGTCTCGAGCAAGAGGCCGCCGAGCGTGTCCGCCTGCAGAAGTTGGCTGCGATCGAGGCGGCAAAGCAGGCGAAAGCACAAACAACAGAACTCGCGCTCCAGGCCAAAAAAGCCGCGGAAATACAGCGTCTGAAGAAAATCGCGGATACGAAGGCATCCAGGGCAGCGGCAAATGAGCTGCGACTGAAGAAACTGGCCGAGGCAAAGACCCTGCGCCTGCAGAATGAGACCAAGGCGAAGGCCGCCAAACAAGCTGCTCAGGTTGAGCGTCGCAAGAGTCAGCAAGCCATCCAGGCCAAAAAGAAGGCGCCCCTGGCTGCCAAGACGACTGCGAAGACAACTGCGAAGCCGACCACGTTACAGAAACCGGTCGCTGCGAAAGCCACAGCAGACAAGCGCCTATTTTGGGTGCAGATTAAGAGCCTGAAAGACGGCAACGAAGCTAAGGTGTTCGCGACGAAGTTGCGGGCCAAGGGCTACAAGCTGACCGTCAAGCTGACCCAGGTTCCATCGCTCGGAGCCTTCCACCGCGTCCGGCTGGGGCCGTTTCAAGGTCAGGCCAAGGCGAAGCAGGCACAGCAGCGGTTCATGAAACGGGAAGGCATGGAGGCCATGGTCATGAAAGCCTCTGCATCGCGCTGAACGGCTCCGCCGAGCGTTCCCAAACCCATACCTGTGTGATACGCAACCGGGCTCCCGCATCCATCGCGGCACTCGGAGGCTCCTATGGTCGATCTGCGCCCTCATTCGCGTCCTGCTGGCCTCTCGGCCGAAGCCTGCACCACATCGGTCAATCCGGACGAGTTGCAGTTTGAGACGACGGAAGAGGTGCCGATCCTGGAAGCCGTGATCGAGCAGCATCGCGCCCTCCGCAGCCTCGACATCGGTTTGGCGATTCAGCGGCCGAACTACCACATCTATTTGGCCGGTGCGTCGGGAACGGGAAAGCGTAGTCAGCTTCGCAACCTCTTGGACAAAATTGCCCCGACCCGCGATGTGCCGCCAGACTGGATGTACGTGCACAACTTTGAGGATACGGACGCGCCGAGAGCCGTCTCGTTGCCCGCAGGAAAGGGCGCAAAGCTGAA
>JAGSHB010000124.1 GCA_023954815.1 Myxococcales bacterium
ATTGAACAATCACATGCGGCGGGTAGCCGCGCGCGAGCACGATGTACAGCAAGTGACGTCGCATAGCGCATGGGCGCGCACCGACTGGCTCACAGCCGCTGCCGAGGACATGAGTTGGATCTTCGTCGAAGGCAGGTTCGTGGCACGCTCCGTGCGCTGGGACGGTCACGCGAAGCAGTTTTCGTCCGCGCGCGTGGAGCGACTCGCGACCCTCAAGCGCGCGCCATGGCGCGCCGGACGCCCCTCAACAAGCGCCCTCGTGGTCGGCGCCGGCGGTGGATTTGACGTCGCCATCGCGCTGCAAGAGGGCGCTGACCGTGTCACAGCTGTGGAGCTGAATCCGGCGACAATCGCCTTTGCCCGACGAGACGGGGACCGCAACGGCCGGATCTTTGAACGGGCCGACGTCGACGTCATCGTCGGCGAAGCCCGCCGCTGGGCTGCCACGGAACCGGTGCGATTCGATCACATCCAACTCGCGCTCATGGAGACGGCGCCGGGAGGTGTTCGCGGCCGCTCGACGGCTCACGCGCGACTGCTCACGCTCGAAGCGCTAGCGATGTGGCGGCAGCGCCTGACCGATAGCGGCGTGCTGACCCTGGTCTTTGGCGACAAGGCCCGCTGGGCATTGGCGATCAGTCAGCTCTCTCGGACCCATGGCGACAACTGGGCTGGTCACGTTTGGGCGGCGGCGCTCCCTCAGAAACCGCACCAGCGAGGGACGCAAACGCGGGCACACCAACCATTTTCCCACGTCGTTTTGTACAGTCCAACGGCGTGGCTCCCCGCTGAGGTGGCGCGGCTGGGACGATTTGCCGCGGCCGCTGGCGCCGCGGTCGCCGCTTTGACTGAGGCGCAAGCTGGAGCGGCTAGGGCACCGCCTTCCTTCACGCTGGCAAAGGCAGTGACCGACAACTTCATCGCCAAACACCCTGGCGCGCGGGGGCACCTGCACTGGCTCTTTGCCATCCTCGCTTCGCTATTGCTGGCCGGGCTCATCGGCCGCAAACGGGCCAGCGCCGGACCGCGGCTTGCTGCGGGCCTAGCTGGTTTTGGGCTAGCGTGGCTGCAAATCAGCGTGATCCAATGGGTAACGGCTGCACTTGGCGCGCCTGCGTTGGCCCTCGGTCTGTCCATCGCAGCCATGCTGGTCGGTGCCGCGGTGGGCACACTTGTCAACTGGCACGGCCGTGGCCTCTTGGCGGCGGGCCTCTTTGCGCTGGTCGGAGCCCTGGCCATGCCACCGGTAGCTGAGTTTGCCGCCGGGAAGTCACATCTACTGGCTGCCCTGATGATGCTCAGCTGCGTATTGTTAGTGTCCCTGCCACTCGGACTGCCCTGGTTGGCCGCCTTGGCGAAGGCGACCGCCTACGGTGACGACGAGGGCCGAATCGTCGCAGCCGATGGGCTCGGTGCGGTGGTCGGCGCGGGGACATCGGGACTAGCAATCTACGTCGTGGGGTTACAGGGCAGTGCTATCGTCGGCGGACTTGCACTCGCGGCGACAGCGCTGGTCCTCCGGTCGACGCCGCAACGGTCGTGACGCTCGCCCCCGAACGAGGCAAATTCTCGGCACGGGATAGCCACACATAGCGCGCAAAAAAAGCTATCTTGCGGCCTCCCCTCCCTCGGAATTGTCGATTGAATACCCCAACACCCGAGCCCGCGGCCAAAGCCAAGGCGCCCACCTCGTGGGTTCGCCGTTGGTTACGTCGGTTTGTCGTGCTGGCGCTGTTGGTGGTGTTGCTGGCGGCCGGTGCAATCTACTGGACACTTGGGCACCTCGGCACCAGCTGGGTCCAGGGGTTGGCCCACGACGCCGTCGCCCAGGCCACGGGCATCGAGGTCAGCTGGCGCGCGGGACGCCTCAGCCGCGACGCATTTGAGCTACACGACCTACGCGTCGCCTCCCCGAAGACGGACGCAGATCTGGCTCCCACGCTGCTACACATCTCGTCGGTTGTGGTGCCGCTCGATATCGACAGCCTTTGGAATCGCAAGCCCAAACTGCGTGGCGCGGTGATCGATGGCGTCCACCTAGCCGTGGTGATGGACGTCGATGGCAAACCAAGCCTGTCGCGACTTTTGCGCGCAGATCCGGCCGCAAAGTCGCCCGCAGAGGCGAAATCGTGGCTGAACCTGCTCGGCGCCGTTCCGCTGGGGACCCACGTGGAGTTGGCTATCAAGAACGTCGTTGTCACCGTCGTGCAACGCGGGCTGGCCCAAGCGGCGGCACGCACGATTGTTCTGGACGGCATGACAGCGAACATCGACCTGGACGCCCGCCAACTGCCACGCCAACTTCAGACACGACTGCAGCTGAACGGGCAATTCAGCGCCACCGCCGGCGATAGCAAACAGGGTCCGCTGGGCCTACCACCGCTGCGTCACGTGCCCTCGCAGCCGCAGCTGCTCGATGACCAGTGGCGCGCCCGAATCACCCAGTTGACACGCGCTTGGAAGCTGCACCCGGTAGGCGGCATGACGCTGTCGCTGGTCGATGAGAAAGAAGCCACGGTGGAGATGCGACTGCGGCGCCCTGCTGGGGTGGCGCTGCCAGGGGAGGCGACGCAGCTCGTCGTGATGGCGATGCGTCTGCAACGTACGCCCAGCCGGGAACTGAAGGTGGATATCAACCGGTTTTCGGTCTGCGACAACCTGATGAACGGCCAAGTGGGCGTGATGATTTCGGACGGTGACCACCCCAAAGCGAGCCAGTTCGCCCGCGACATGGACCTGACAGTCTCGACGGAGCTCGCTCCTTGGCTGGCTTGGGTTCCGGCTCCGCTGATGACTGGCCAGGCCGCAGAGTTGAGCGGCGACGTCCGAGTCCGGACGAAACACCTGCGGTTCAGCGCGCCCAGCCAAACGACCTGGCAAGTGGTTTTCAAAGGTCGGATGCGCAGCCTGCGGGCCCAGACTAAGCTGCCGTCATCGCAATCAGAGTTGACGTCAGAATCCAAGCCTAGACCGGCTGCCGCACAGCTGGAGGACGGCAATGTGCAGGTGACTGCGACGATCGGACCCAAATCGCTGAAAGTAAGAAGCAACGGCGCGATGAGCGGCGTCAGGCTGTCCGCTGACGGAGCTGCAGTCCAATGGCGTGAGCTTGGCATGGATGACACGACCGTTTCACTTCGACGAGCGCCCCATTCCCCCTGGGGATGGCACGTAGACGAAGCGCGCATCAAGAGTCGGGCAGTCGCGCTAAAAGCCCAAAAAGACGGGCTACAAGCGCGGATCACCGGGAAGCTGACGGTGAATGCCAGCGGCGGCCACGACGGCCTGCACGTCGACACGAAGCTCGCGATGGATACCGATGCCCACGGGGAACGCCCGCCCAAGGATGGCGCGACTGCTGCGCTTCCCATCGCCGCGACGCTGACTGGGGCGCTGGTCTCCGTGGATATCGACGTGCAGCAGAAGGGGACGGCGTGGCGAGTGCAGCACCTCGCCACAGAATTTCGTACGAAGTCAGCCGACGCCGTGAGCGGTGCCCAGAAGGTGAAGACGCGCGGGTTGGTTGTCCGTATGGACGGCAAGGCCGTGACGGTTGACGGGCAGCGGCTCAAAATCGGTGAGGCAAGCCTCGGGCTGAAGGTCGCGCACCTAGCGGGACTGGGCGTCTCGGAGCCCCTGGACGCCCTGCTGAAGGTGCGAAAAATGCAGATGGACATGAGCGACGCGACCAGCGGTACGGGCGATCTCGTATTGAAGAGTCACGGGCTTGGCAACGGCGTGACGCTGAAGCTCCACAAGGCAACAAAATCCCTCGATTGGGACCTGACGCTATCCGCCCCACATCTCGGCAGACTCGTCGCGCTCGCGCCCATGACGCGCAAACAACGGCGGCAGGTCAAATGGGAGAAGCTGCGGCTCGACATGCACAGCAAGGGGCATATGAGCGATGTGCTAAGAGCGATGACGACCGGCATTCGGCACACGACCAGCCTGGATGTCTCCGGTGTCGATGTGCGCCTCCCTAACTTTCGCATCCTGCTGCCCAAGGCGAAGTTGAAAGCCGAAGGAAAGAGCGTCGGTCGGCGCTTGCAGCAGACTTTCGCCTTCGAAGCGACACACCCCCGCCTCGGCGCTTGGCGTGGCAAGGGGCGGCATGTGGCCACGGGTGCGTTCCGCTTTGCTCCTGCCGCCAACCGGGCGCATCTCTCGGCTGAAACCCAGATTCCTAGAGGGCCAAAGTGGACGCTTCGCGTCGATGGGCAGCAGACGAGGGGCCGCACAATCGTAGCTTGGGCCGCGACGTCGACGAAGCTCAAAGCGCTGGGTCGCGCGATTCCGAAGAAGTGGCAAGAGCAAGCCTGCCTCGACGCCAAGCGACTCTCCGGCGCGTGGAAGGGCACCCTAGCCATTCCGACGCCTCGCGGTCTGAGCGCTGCGCTGAAGCGACTGCCGAAGGGCGACTTGCACGCCAAACAGTCGCTGACGGTTCGCGGGCTACGCTGTCGTCGGCCAACGCTGGCGCTGGCAAGTCCCGAGGTGCGGATCGACGCCGATACGACGCTGTCCGCCGGCAAGGTCGCGATGGATGCCCATCTCATCGTCAGGCGGCTACGTGGGCACGTGCGCGATAGACGGATCGACCTGCGAGGGCTGGACCAAGGAGCGAAGGTCACAGCACGTATCACGCCAACCTTGGGCACCGCAAAGCTTGTGCTGAACGGCAAGATCAAACGGTTCGATCAAGATCTACTGCCCGCGTGGCCCATCGCCAACGCTCGGCTCACGGGCGCCATCGTCAGCAATCACCAGGGTGCCATCACCCTAGAGAACCTCGCGCTGCACAACCCCAAGGGCGGAACCACACTGACGATGAGCGGCGGAATGGACGCTGGCAGGCCGCTTGGACGGCGGGGCGCGCAGCTTAGACCAAGCACAAGCACCGACAAATCAGGGGGGATTGCGCAGAACACGCGCACCAACCCCGATGCGAAGACTGGAAATTCGAGCGTCCCTCCCGACAAGGCGGAAGCCCTGCCCGGCCGCCGTGGATTCACGTTCACCGGCGAGTTGACCCAAGACATGACCCGGCTCGCGGCATCGACCCAGCGGGTGACTGGGCGCGGAAAAATCGTCATGCCCTATCGCTTGGAGAGTGGCGATCTCAGCCTCTTCCGGCTCACGGCCAAGCCGACCTTCGAGGATGTGGATGTGCACCTTGTGGGCACGAAGTTGGATGTGAAGGGACTGCGCGGCACCTTACCCATCGTCGAGCTGTTGCGGGTCACCGACGGCACGGTCCGGGTGCTCGGCGGTGCGACCTACAACGCGCTGGCGCGCTGGCGCTTTCAAGATCAGCAGCCCTTTCTCAGCGGCGATCCCTATATCGGCGTACGTGAGATTCGCTTTGGCGAGGCCGTCATCGGACCCATCGCGGGCAACGCGCGCCTCGATCGCAACGTGTTTCGTCTGGACCAACTGGAAGCCCGGGCCATGGGCGGCAAACTGACGGGACAGTGCATCGTCGACTGGCAGGGCGCCGATAGCATCATGCTCTTTCGTGGCAACGGTACGGGGCTAAAGCTGCCGGGCAGTGACGGGCGCACCGATCTCAACGCCGCCCTGCAATTTGAGGCCGGAAAGCTGGCGCTCAGCGGTCAGGCCCAGCTGTTGCGGACGACACGCGCCCATCTTGAAGCGCTGCTGGATTTGTGGGACCCCTATCGCGCCGATGCCCGCATCAACAAACTGAGACTGCTGCTCAAGGTGGGCTATCCTAAGCGGGTGCGGATGGTGTTTCGTCATGGGTTTGCGGACTTCTTCATCGGATTGGGCGGCATCGCTAACTTGGTCCAAATCGACGAGATTCGCGGCATCGCACTGGGGCCGATGATGCAGAAGTGGGTGGCGCCCTATCTGCCGAGGAGTGGCGAGTGACGTCTGGCCGTGCAAACGCGAGATGGTGGGGTGCGCTGGTGGTGGCGACGCTGTGCGCCGAATTGGCTGGCTGCGTCAAGGCACCTGATGTCGTCATCGTCGATCGCACGACCGCCCTCGAACAACAGGCGAGTGGCCGCTTTGTGGCCCTCGAACGGGAGCTCACACAGGCTGGGATCTCGCCGCGGCCCCAGCCCTACACCCGCGGCCAGCTCGACGCAGCCGGGTGGACGACCCCGCGCCAACAGGATGCCATCGCGCGGTTGGCCGAAGCCGCGCTACGTGACCGAGGGCGTACCGACGCGCTACTGGTTCGTCGCTGCATCGGCGAGGCGAAGGACGGCCGTTTGATCCAGACCCGCGCCGCCTGTCAGGGCGCCGTGGATGAGGCCGCGGTGAGTCGTCTCATTGAGCGCGCCAACCGCGATCGGCGCCAAATTTGGCTCTACTTGCGCAAAAGGACCCGCAAACCCGATGCGGCAGTCCGCCGTGCGTGGCTCAAAGTTCACCGCGCTGAGGTGCCCTGTGGCGGCTGGATCGAGAGCGCAGCCGGCGCATGGTCAGCCAAAAAATGTTGAGGATGCGCGCCGCCCTCCTGGTGGTCTGCGCGACTGCGCTGAGCGCCCTGCCGGCTGTCTCTCATGCGCGGGCGCCTGCGTCGATTCGGTCGCCGACGCGCCTGACCGCCGGTGAGGCGGATCAATTTCTCGGCGTGCTCGGCCCCAAAGGCAAGACGCTCTACTTTGTGAGCAATCGCAACGCCACAGCGCAGGTCTTTCGCCAGGCGCTGGGCGGCGGCACGCCGGCGCTGCTGTTCAGTGATGCCGCAGACGTGTCTTGGCCACGCCCCTCGCCAGATGGCAAAAAGATCCTCTACATCTCGACCCGGGATGATGCGACCGGGGATGTCTGCACGCGCGATGTGGACGGCAGCAACCGGCGGTGCCTGACCGACGCTACCTCCGCCGAGAACCAGGCATTTTGGTTTTCCAACGGCGACGTTGGTGTGGTCAGTCGCGTGGGCTTGCACGGCGACCTGCGGTTGCGGCGACTGCGTGGAAAAGGACCGGGACAGCCGCTCGTCGATCGGAATTTGGGAAGCCCGTCGGTGAGCGCAGATGGCCATTGGCTGGTGTATGTGCCGTTGGTGCGACGCTCGAAGAAGGTGGGTGTGAGCTTTGCGATGAGTCTGGGCAAAGGGCTGCATGTACGGCGCCTCGACAAGCCACGAAACAAGGCGCTCGCTGTGCGCTTCGATCTGCCCGGAACGTCCGGTTTTCCAACCTTTTCGCCCGATGGTCGCTATCTGTATTTCTCCCAGCACCTCTCGGACACCAACCGCGACGGGCATATCGACGGCGATGACCACAGCGTCCTTTTCCGCGTCCGATTTCGAGCTAATGCGCGCGATCCAATCGGCCAGAGCAAGCCCGAGCAGCTGACCAGCGCGCTGTGGAACTGCCAATATCCGGCGCCCAGCCACCAGGAACTCATCGCGACCTGCCTGCAGCATCGGTCGCTGGACATCTACACCATGCCGCTCGATGGCGCGGTGCCGGCCGTCTGGCGGCGTGACAAGCTCCAACAAGCCTTCGATTCGGCGCGAGACCCCTGGGAGCGCCTGCTGCTGCTCGACCACCTGCGCCACCACGCAAAGACCATCGGAGAGCGCGTTGTCGTCCTGCGCAGGATGAGTGAGCAGCACCTGCGCCTCGGTGAGTTGTCGTCGGCGCGCTGGTTCGCCAATCGCGCGGATGGGGTCGCCAAGCGCGATCGAGCGGTACGTAGCTGGGCAGCGGTCATGCGGCTGTGGATCGACCACCTGCGCGATGAGCGCCGTCTCGACCACGGCGAGCTGGATGACAAATTCGTCGCCTCACAGCTGGCGCATATTCGGCGGCTGGGTCACATCACCAGGGGGGCTCCGCTGCACGTTCGGACGCTCGGCATCGCGCTAAAAGCCGAGATTCTCGATGTGATTGGCCGCGAAGGGGCTGCTTTGGCGACACTGCGACAGCTGCGTGTGGCCAAGCTCAAAGACGCTGTGGTGCTGGAGACGATCGCTGAGCGCGTACCCAATCGGCTGGTGTCCCTGCGTAAACGGCCGTCTGCGCTCAAGTTGCTCGCGAAGTTGGCCGAGCATAAGCGCCTCCCGACCACCACGCGGCTCAAGTTGGCCGAGCGGTTCGTGCGGCTATTGGTTCGCGGGTTGCCTCAGCACAAGCGCGCCGCTGTGCTCAAGAAGTGGCCACGAAAAAAGGACAGCGACCTCGCCTTTCGACTCGACTTGGAACTGCTGCTGCTACCGCTGAATCAGAAAAACCAGGAGTCCGTGCGCAAAGCGGTGTTCTTGCTCTACCGCCATAGCCGCGAGATGCCGCGCCGGCGTGCCCTCGTCAGCGCGACGGTCCGGCGAGCGGCACAAGCAAATAACGCCTACCTGCTCTACCAATTCAGCAACTCTTGGGCCTCGTGGGTCCGTCGCAACCACGCTGAGCGGGCCCATGCGGTCGCGTTGTACCGACAGGTCGTCATGGAGCGTGCCTACATCCATTGGTCGAAGGCCGAATACGGCGACGCGCGTGGCAGCTTTTACGGCGTCACCTTGCAAGATCAGGATCTGGAGGCGTGGATCGGCTTTTTTGAGATGCGTTCGCGGGAGGGCAAGTCCGACATGCTCAAGGCGGTGACGCGACGCTTCAAAGGCCAGCTTGACCACCCGGTCGTCCGCTTCCTACGAGCCTACGACAAAGCCTGGACCCTAAGCGCGACGAAAGACGCCGCCCGTCGACTCGCCATTATCGAGACCGCCGAGGCGGAGTTGGCGGGCGCCGCGAGTCAGCTGCACGCGAGCCCCCAATTTCACCACTTGCGCGGTTACTTGGCCCACCAGCGATTGCTCGCTTCCGGCGTTCGTGGCGCGGCGGCTGCGGCCCATGCCCACTATTTGATGGCGCTGGATCTCGGTCGCGGCAATCCACGGGTACTCGCCAGCGTCTTGCACGCGCTTGGCATGTTGCAGGGGGCCGTGGGGAATCATCATATCGCGCTGAGCTATCTGCAGCGGCGCGCGAAGCTGCCCATGATGCATCCAAATCAGGAGCTGTCCCTGCGACTGGCCCGCGCCCGCAGTTTGGCTCACATCGGCCGCGTGAAGATGGCCGCTAAAGTTGCCCGGGCGGCCGTGGATTTTGTCGATGCGACCGCTCCCATCGAACATCTGCTGCCCTTGGCCTTGGATCGCGCAGCGTTGTGGTCCTGGGCCGCTGGCGATCATGCGCGCGCCGGCAAGCTCTATCAGCGGCTCGAAAAACACGCTGCAGCGAGCCTGCCAGCGAGCCGTGCACGGGCACACATCGTCGCTGCAGCGGCGTGGCTGGGGGCGGGCAAATCGAAGCGGGCACTGCAGGCACTCCGCCAATTCGACGGCGTCGCGGACACCCTGACCAACGACCAAATGAGCGTGGGACTTGGTGTCGAAGCGCCCGCACTGCGGTGGCACATTGGCGACCTGCGCGCCATCGCCGATGGCTTGCGTGCGCAAGCGCTGGCGATGAATCAAGACCTACCCAAAGCGCTCACTGCGCTGGAACGACGCCAGGTGGTGCTACAGCGTCGCGCGACCGGCGGCGAGGTCGAATCCTGGCGCCTGCTTGCAGCCAATTGGTACCATGTCGCGTCGCTGCGACAGCGCGCAAATCAACCAGCGAGAGCAGCGCTTGAGCACGGGTTGCGAGCTGCACGCGCCTACGCCAAAGAGACAGGGACGGTCGCACCAGACGCCCGGTTGGCCTTGCTACTGGCCTGGTCTCGCGTTGCACTCGCCGAAAAGTCGCAGCCAGACGCCGCCTTCGTGGCCGATCTGGCGGCCGTGTACAAATTCCTCGGCCGCTTCGGGCACCCATCGACCGCCAAGCTCCGTGCCACATTTGGCCTGCAGCTGACCACGATCCGGCTACTTCATGCAGCGTCACCTTCGCCGTCGCCATCTGCGCGCTAGCAGACTGGTTTTGTGGCCTGCTTGCGCGCAACCGGCCACAGCGAGTCGCACGCCAGTAGACATCTGCAACGGGATTCCATCACTCTATTCAGAGCGAAGCGTGAGCCCGCAAACAGCCTCCAATCCAAGGACCACTGTCATGACGCATCCACCGCAACGCACCGCTCACCTGCCACTGTGGCTCAAATCCGTCGGCGCAGCGGCGCTCCTAGTCTGCTGTCTGACTGGCTGCGAAACGGAGCCGGGCGACGACTTCGACGTGGCCTACACGTCCTTCCTCAACAAGTGTTCACAGTGCCACGGCCCCGACGCCCTGGGGCGAAGCTCAGACACAGCCAAGGGCTTGGACATGTCGAGCGCCGCGACCGCACGCACGTCGTTGACCGACAACACCGTTTCGGGACTCACAGGAAACTCGGCAGGGTGCAATGGCGTACCGTTTGTGGTGCCGGGCAAGCCAGAACAGAGCCTGTTCATCGCAGTTCTTGATGCAGATGCACGAACCAAGTTCGACCTGCCGTCTCACCCAAACTGCGACAATGACGCGATCTCGGATATGACCTTGAAGGTCAATGCAGAACCTAGCGCCGACACGTTGGCTGCGCTGAAGCGTTGGGTTACATCGCTACAGCCCTGATGCGAAATCGAGCGCGATTCGTGAGGGATGGCAGCGTTGAGGCGAGCCATGCACTCACCGTCAGGGCGCGCGCTACTTCAACTTGGCTGCCGCCCAAAAGTCGGCGTCGCCCAAAATTCGGCGCGCGAGCTGATTCATGCAGTCCACATCCCAATTGGACGCACTGGTAGAATCTACGGCGTAACTGCGCACATGCGTACCCATATGAGCCTCAACCAAGAGGCGAACCCCAGTGTCTGAACCCATCTTGATTTCATGGGCACTCTTGAACTGGAGCTCGACAGCCCGCGCGTGGCTGCGACGGATCATGTCCAGCGTCTTCGCACGCTTGGCCTTGTAGCTGTAGTGGTACCGGCCCGCCCGCAGCTCCCACTTGAACAATTTGGGGCCCACGGCGGCGAGGCGTGAGTCAAACAACGTGCGTTTTGCGATCGCTTCGTTCATCCGCAATGCGAGGTGGGTCAACCACTGCGCCGGATGAAACGTGCCGCTACCAACGTCGACCTCTTGGGGCTCACGACCTGGGTCAGACCAGAACGCCACAGGGTGACCGCGGGAAGCGTCGATCATGGCGCCGAGTTCTATCCAGTTCTTCGTTGGCAACTGATCGCTTGTGCGTGGCGTCATGGCGCCACTGCAGCCCACACCAAACACGGCGGTGGTGACGAGCAGAACAAGTCTTATCAAACTGCGCACCATGTTTTTCGGACCTCCGGAACACGCACCTTGGCGCCGTGATCGACCGGCAGTCAAGCCCGCCCGATGCCGCGATGATACGGCGCTCCTAGCGAACCGCGAGATTCTGACTCAAGTCGTATTGCAACGGGACCATTCCCAGGGGAGTCGAGACCTGGACTTTGCCGTGCAGACGCACATCCAGGGAGCCTCTGCCCGTGATCGTCTTGGCAGCCGCTAGGCCGATGTTGGCCACGTTCAGCGCGATGGGAAGTGTCGTCTTGTGCGTTTGGCCGGATGGCACGCTGGCGAGTTGAGAGACGGTGCCGGACGCGACGGACTTGCCGCCCAGATCGACGCGGAAGTCGAAACCCGAAAACGCCAGTGTCTCGCCGCCGTCGCGATTGGACACTTCGATGTCGAGCAAGAGCTGAATCTGACCGCCGAGCAAGTCGACCTTGCCAAGACGGAGATCGACGGGACGTAGGCTCGGCTTTTGCAGCGTTGGCAGCGTGCCAGACTTCTCCAGCGGCACGCTCAGCAAGCCGATCGGCGTCTGAAAGCCCAGAGAGCCGGTGAAAACGTACGGCAGCGACTTCTTACGGCTCATCGCAATGCCAAGGTCGATAAGCTGCTTCCATTGAAGTCGAAGCGGCAATTGCGCGCGCGACGGACCGTTGGCCTTGAGGGCGACACCGGTGGACTGATCACCGGACAGCGTGGGTTTCTCAGCCACAGAAAGCGCGTAAGAAAACCCAGCCATTTTGACTTCGAGTGGATTGGGGTTGTCGATGCGAAGCACGAACGTCAGGTCGACAGCATCCCAGCTCGCGCCGGCGACCTGAACGTCCTCAACGGCCACCTTGGGGCGGTACGCGTCGAGGTTGATGCCAAGTTGGTTGAGGAGCGCACACCCTGGCATCGTCAGCAGCAAGCTGCAGACCACGACGGCCCGGCCCAGCGAGACGCCCCGCTGCCGGAGAGCGGGCTGGTCGCGCATCATTCGGACGCGTCCTCGCTGGGCGCTGGAGAGTTTCCAAAGATGGATTCCAGGTCGGTGCGAGACAGGTCCTTGAATCCTGATCCATCCACCTCGATGGCGGACCGCACCAGCTCGCGCTTACGGGCCTGCAGGCGCATGATCAGGTCTTCCACCGTGTCTTCCACGACCATTCGCAAGACCAGCACCGGACGGGTCTGACCAATGCGGTGAGCGCGGTCAGATGCCTGTTGCTCGGCCGCGGGGTTCCACCATGGATCGTGCAGGATCACTGTATCCGCTGCAGTGAGATTCAGTCCCACACCGCCTGCCTTCAGGCTGATGAGGAACACAGGCGGGCCATCGGGATCTTGGAAGTGGTTGATCACGCCCGCCCGGTCGCGGGTCGAACCGTCCATGTAGGCGTAACCGATGCCCTGATCGTCCATCTCATCGCGTAAGATACGGAGCATGGACGTCCACTGGCTGAACACCAGCACACGACGCCCCTCCTCCAGCAGCTGGGTCAGCGTATTGATGAACATCTTCGTCTTGGCCGACTCGCGGACCTGACGTGCATCATCAAATGGCAGCAGCGATGGGTGACAAGCCGCCTGGCGCAAGCGCAACAACGCCTCCAGCACGCCGAGCGTCAGTGAGTTCGGCTCGCCCTTGCCCTGGGTACCCATGACCTTGGAGCGATAGGTGTCGCGGATGCGATTGTAGAGCTTGCGTTGAGCTGGCCCCAACTGGCAGCGCAGGGTCATCTCTGTGACGGGCGGCAGCTCCTGGTCGACGTCCTTTTTCAAGCGGCGGAGCAAGAACGGACGAAGCCGCGCGCGCAACTCCTCCATGGCCTGGCTGGCCGTCGGACCGCGACGCGATGCGCCGTATCTGCGGACGAAACGCGCCCGAGACCCGAAGAATCCGGGCATGAGGAACTCAAACTGGCTCCACAACTCAAGCAAGTTGTTCTCAAGCGGTGTACCGGTAAGCGTCAAACGATGAGCTGCTGGCATGTCTCGCGCCGCGCGGGCGGTCTGGCTGTTGGGATTCTTGATCGCTTGGGCTTCGTCCAGCACCAAGTAGTGGAAGCGGTACTGCTGCAACGCCTCAGAATCCAGGCGCAACAAGGCGTAGGAGGTGAGGACCACATCGAACTCTTGCAGCCGTGCGAGCAACTTCAGGCGCTCGGCCCGTGCATCCGCGTGCAGAACGGCGACGCGCAACCCGGGAGCGAAACGTTTCAGCTCCGACTGCCAGTTTTGCACCACCGAGGTCGGCGCAACGACGAGGGTTGGCGCTTGGGCCCGCTTGGACTCGACCTCAGCCGTCAGCAGCGCGATGGCCTGAACCGTCTTACCGAGGCCCATGTCATCGGCCAAACAGGCGCCGAATCCAAGGTCGCGCAAGGTGCAGAGCCAGTCGTAACCGTGCTTTTGGTAGGACCGCAGCTCTGCGTCCAAGCCTTCGGGCAATTCGTGTTCGCGAACGCCGTCAAAGCCGGCGAGGGCGCCGACGAGACTGCGCCAACGCTCGTCCTGGTGAAGCTGGTCGCCGATCAGTTCGGCCAAGGCGGGGACGAGGAACGGGCTAATTTCGAGTGTGCCATCCTCGCGCTCATGGCCGAGCTCGCGGGCGTCGGTCAGCACTCCAATGTGCTTGTTGAGCCACTGCACGGGCAGGCGGGCGAGCTCACCATCTTGGAGACGCACGTGCCGTGCACCACTACGCCACGCGGCGATTACGTCGTCGAGCTCGAGCTCTGCTGCGCCGGCCTTCACCGACACCTTGATACCGAACCAATCGATCCCACTAGACAGGCGCACAGACGCCGAGACGCGCTGTTGGCTGGGCCGCAGCTTCACCAGCGCTTCACGACCGAAGATCTTGGCGCCGGCTTGCTCCAACTCAGGCAGGTGGTCGAGGAGAAAATCGAGGGCGTCATCGGTGCCGAGACTCGCCGGTAGGGCAGCACCGAGGCGCGTCGACACGTCCTCTGTCCAGCGACCTTCCAGTTCTTCGTCGCGCTGCCACAGCATGGGCTCGCCGTGGACGTCTTGGGCGAATACACGCGTGCCCGTGCCCGACTCGAAGACGTGGGGCTCCGCGCCACCCACGCCGTAGGCAAAGCGCAGGGCGACCGTGAGGCCGTCGTCGAGCTCGTCGAGCACGATGCGAACGGCTGCTGCTGCGGTGCGCACAGGCGGTAGACGGTCGCTTTGCTCGACCAACTCGGCCTCGCCGCGCAAAATCGGCAAGACGTCGTGGCAGAATCCATCGACCTCATCAGACGGCACATGGACCGCGCCCGCCCGCAGCAAGTGCAGGGCTGCCTGACTCCGCGCACCCGGTCGGACAAAAGTCTTTTCCTGGCGTAGGTAGACCCACGACACAGGTCCCGGCAGCAGCACGTGATCGTCGTCGAGACGGCCCGGTACATGGCTCTGAATACGAGCGCTGACCTCAAGACCACCATCCGGCGCATCTTCAACCACGACAGCCACGGGCCTTTCGGCGCTCTCGACGTGGGCGTCATCACCATCGACGCGAAGAACAAAGGGCTCCGCATCGACGAACAGGCGCAGGAACGAATCGATAAAGCCAGGCTGAATCGTGCGGACGCGCAGATCGTGGCGATTGACCACGCACAGAACGGGCACCAGATCGTCTCGATTCTTGGCTGGATCGTCGCCGGTCCGGTACCCAAAATGACCGACTGCGGTCGGGGTCCAGCCCATGGCGGCGCCGCTGGCGTTACGGCCCTTATCGGTCAGAGAGCGGCGACGGCGCACGACGCTGACGGTGGCGCCAGCCTCGCGGGTCAACAGGCTCAGATCGTAGCAAATCCAACTGGCGCGCACGGAGGTGTCAGCGACAAGGCCGTCGACGTCGAGCACTTCACGCCAGACCGCGGACGACTCGGGCGCGTCACCGACGCGGGTCTGCCGTGCCAATGCATCGCGAACGGCCAGCGCCGCAGCGACGGTATGCTCACAGCAGGTGTCGCCCAACTCGCACGAGCAGCCCCACTCTTCCAAGACGGCGGTATGAACTTCGCTAAAATCGATCGCCAAGCCGACTTTCATGTCCGGCTGGCCGCGCTGGGCACGTACGACCGCGTCGTAGCCCTCGCTGCCGTCTTCTTCTAGGTCGCGACGCGCGATGCGCCGCACCTTGCCATCACGATGCAGTTCACGACCACTTCGCCAAGCTCTGGTTGGGGCGGTGCCCTCCAGCAAGCTCAAATTCAGACGCATACTAGCTCTCCTGGCGAGGTGGGCGGACGGGCGCGACGGGCGGCGCGGCAAAGCGTGCGGCCTCAGCGTCGCTGAGGGGTCCGATCAGCTCATGGATGAAGACGGTCGCGAAACTCCCAGCCGGGAGCGTGAACCTAACGGAAACGGCGTCACCCGTGACGGGTTCGACGGCGACCTCTGTTGGCCATACCACCATGGGTCGGCGGGTGCCAGCGGCGAGATGCCCAATGGCCGAAAATGCGGCGTCATCGAGCCCAGATGCCGCGAGAACATCGGCCTCAAGTTCGCCGGCGGCTTCGGTCGCCCGACGCATTTTGGGTCCCCACATGGGCCCGGTGATCACCAATTCGCCGGCATCGAGGCGGGTCTGCTCGCGTGTGACATCTTCTGTATTGAAGGTGCCGCCGGTCTCGCGCTTACGACAAACGTCGCCCAGCAAGATTTGATCGAGACAGCCTGTCTCCATACGACGCTGCAACACCCGGTTGAAGACCTCGCTCTGAAGCGCCGAAGCCGCCAGCCGGCGCAGCTGCCGGTCACGGAGGTTGATCTGATGAATGGCGCCATCGGGCATCGCTACCCGCGCCCGCCGCTGCTCGCCGCGACTGAGCGCCCAGCCAGCCGCGAGGGTCGACCCGCCGTGGCCCATGCGCTGACTGCCGTAAAAATTTGGCTGGCCATGCTCGGCAAGGAACGCGACTTTGGCGCTGACACGCTCGTGGGCATCGGGCACCACACCGCGAATCACCAGGCGAAAGCGGTTGCCGTGGAGGTGGCCCGTGCGCAGCTTATTGCCATGGAGGGCCGCGTCCAATACGCGAACGCGCTCACCCGAGTCACCTGTGATATTGGAGATCTTGCTCTCGGCGATCTTGGGTACGCTGATCCACTGCCGGGTGACCGCGCGCCTGTCCTTCAGCCCGGCCATGCCGATGTCCCGCGCCGAGATTCCCAAGGAGTTGGCAAGCATGCGCTTGAGCCATGTCCCTGAGACGTCGCGCTTTTCGATCCACAGATATAAGTGTTCGCCGCTGCCGGAAGGCAGGTATTTCGGCACCTCTTCCACCTCGAAGTCCTCGAGATGAACGCGGATCTGCCCGCCGCAACCGGGGAGGGCTGCGGTCCGTCGAGGCAGGGGGTGGAGAGGTGCGATGGGGCACTGGCGTAGGAGTGAGGGGCCCTTCATGGGCGGCAGGTTGCCGCCTTGTGCTGGCGATAGCAACCACCCATCTCAGCGGCCGGATGGCGTGTCGAATGGGGAGGAGCGTGACAGCGCGGATGACAAGGACAATCGCCGTTGAAGCCCACCCAAATCGCGCGGCTTGCACAGCGGCGACAGGTGCGGCAACGTGCGCGCCATGAATACCTACCGCACCTTCATTGTCGTCGCTTCGCTCCTCACCATGGGCGCTTGTGGCAAGTCTCAACCCCAAACCAAGCCAGCTGCAGCGAACGCAACGACGAAAAACGCTGCGGCAAAGCCGGCCGACAAAGCCGCTGCGAAACCGGCTGCCAAGGCTGCCGCCAAACCAGCGGCAAAGCCCGCCGCAGCGAAAGCAAACACCAAACCAAAGGCGGCCCCCGTGACCGGACAGATCCCAGCTCCCAGCGATGTTGCAGCTCCCCCGAGTGACGCGGTCAAGACCGCGAGCGGCTTGGCTTCGAAAGTGCTCACCAAGGGCACCGAGACCGCCCACCCGGGTGCCGCTGACATCGTCAAAGTTCACTACACCGGATGGACCACTGACGGCAAAATGTTCGATTCGTCGGTGAAGCGTGGCGAGCCGATCGAGTTCCCGCTCAACCGCGTGATCGCGGGCTGGACAGAGGGCGTGCAGCTCATGGTTGTCGGCGAGAAGCGTCGCCTCTGGATTCCGCAGGATCTGGCCTACAAGGGTCGCCCTGGCGCTCCGGCCGGCATGCTCGTCTTTGATGTCGAGCTGCTCGCTATCAAAGCTGCTCCCAAGCCGCCCGCTGTGCCGAAAGACGTCGCGGCCCCCCCGGCTGACGCCGAAAAGACCAAGAGTAACCTCGCGTCGAAGGTCCTGAAGAAGGGCACCGGCACAACGCACCCGACCTCGGCCAGCATGGTCAGCGTCCACTACTCCGGCTGGACCACAGACGGCAAAATGTTCGACTCGTCCGTCATGCGTGGCAAGCCCGCACAGTTCCCGCTCAGCGGCGTCATCGCTGGCTGGACAGAGGGCGTGCAACTCATGGTCGAGGGCGAGACCCGTCGCTTCTGGATCCCCGAGAAGCTGGCCTACCAGGGCCGCCCGGGCGCGCCTGCGGGCATGCTGGTCTTCGATGTTGAGCTGCTCAAGATCATGAAGTAGCACGCGTCAGATCCTTCGCGATCAAACAGCGCCCCGGTGACCCTTGTCACCGGGGCGCTTTTGCGTCATTGACGACCTTGTCCTGCCCCGATCGCCCAGCTAGCATGGGCTGCGAGATGACAATAATCTGACGGAGCCGCCGCGACCGAACGAGGCGTAGACGGATCCACAAAGTAGAGACAGGAGAGCCCCATGGGAGAGCAGGCCGTCAGCGAGCAGCGCTCTGGCGAAGAGATGCGCAAATTTGTGCGCGCCCTGCTCGAAGATGTGGAGGCGCTCGAGTTAATGCTCGAAGGCGGGCAAATCGAGACGGGCATCCGTCGCATCGGCGTAGAACAGGAGATGTTCCTCGTCGACAAGCACTACCACCCAGCCCCTAAGGCGCTGGAGGTGCTTGAGAAGATCAACGACGACCAGTTTACCACCGAACTCGCGCGCTTCAATCTCGAGTGCAACTCGCACCCCTACGCTTGGCAGGGCGACTGCCTGCGCCGTCTCGAGAAGGAGATTCGACGCCTGTATCGCACGGCGATGAAGTCCGCCGAGTCACTAGACTGCAAGGTGCTGCTCGCCGGTATTCTTCCGACGCTGGAGCAGGCCGACCTTGGGCGCGAAAACATGACGCCCATGCCGCGCTACTTCGCTCTGAACGACGCCCTGCGCGGGCTTCGCGGCGGGGATTTCAAGACCCACATCAAGGGCATCGACGAATTGTCCCTCACCCACCACAACGTGATGCTGGAGGCGTGCAACACGAGCTTTCAGGTTCACTTTCAGGTCGGTCCGGAGGAGTTCGCCAAGCTCTACAACGTGGCTCAAGCCGTGACGGCGCCAGTCCTCGCAGCGGCCGTGAATTCGCCGGTTTTGCTGGGAAAGCGCTTGTGGTCTGAGACCCGAATCGCCTTGTTTCAGCAGAGCGTGGACGCCCGCTCTACCGCCCACAGTGAGCGTGGGCAGCGCACCCGCGTGCACTTCGGCGGTTCGTGGTGCCATGACGGCGTGATCGAGCTGTTCCGCGAGGACATCGCTCGCTTTCGCACCCTCCTGGCTGTCGCCGCGGAGGAAGATCCCATCGCGTTGGTCAAGCAGGGAATCGCGCCCTCACTCAACGCGCTGCGGCTACATAACGGCACGGTCTATCGGTGGAATCGCCCTTGCTACGGCGTCGGCGACGGCAAAGCCCACCTGCGCATCGAGAATCGCGTGCTGCCATCCGGCCCGACGATCGCCGACGAGATGGCCAACGCCGCGTTCTTCTTTGGCCTGATGAGCGGGATGCTCGAAGAGCATGGTCCGGTCGAAAACGTGATGGAGTTCAGTGACGCAAAAGGTAATTTCCTGGCCGCGGCCCGTCGTGGTCTCAACGCGGAGTTCCATTGGCTTGGCGGCGAGACGCTCACAGCCCGCGAGCTGATCACCGATCGCTTGGTACCGTTGGCTGAAAAAGGCCTCCGCAGCAGCGGCATCGACAGCGCCGATGTGGATCGCTATCTGGGCATCATCGATGAGCGCGTTCGCAAAGGGGTGACCGGCTCGTCGTGGACCATGCAGAGTCTCGCGAAGATGGAAAAAGAAGGCGGCAGCCGCGATGAGCGCAGC
>JAGSHB010000295.1 GCA_023954815.1 Myxococcales bacterium
GACGAAAGCGCAAGGCGGAGAATTTGCCCGAAGCTTCAGCCCGAGCACCGGCTGGGAAGAGACTCGACAACGCCACGAACAGAAGGAGCGCTGTCCCGCGACGCCAAAATGTCCGTGGTGTTATGGGCAAGGTGTCGTGTCCCTGTGGGGCGTCTGAAAAAGGCGCAACATCGTTGGGCCTGTATGCATCGACGGAGGTGTGTTTGACAAGGAGATCTGGCTCCAGCACGGCCCCTGTCAAACACGCCCACGGGCGAAGGCAACAACGACAACTACGCCGGCTATCTGCCAACCGGCAGTGCGCTCTCGCGCCCCGCCTCCTGTTCCCTGCACGAAGAATGCGCGGCCACCCACGCACTTTGGCATGCCGCCCTTGACGGCAAGGACTAATCCGCGCCAAATATCGGGCACTACGCCCCCCAACACAAGCATTGAGGGCTTGCGAACAACGGAGTCAACACATGGCAAACTACCTGTTTCACGAAGGTCCGCAGCAGACGGTCTCGCTGCCCGAGGCCCTGGGCAACATCAACGCCAAAGTGCTCGATGATCGCACGCTCCGTTCCTTGGTCGATCCGGCGGTGTACATGGAGTTCGATTCCTGCCGCAAAAACGGCGGCCGCATGGGTAAGGCAGGGGCCAATGCGGTCGCAAAGTCGATTCGCGAGTGGGCCCAAGAGCGCGGCTGTGTCAGCTACTCCCATTGGTTTTCGCCCGTTCGCGGCCCGCATCACGGCCAGAAGCTGGAGACCTTCATCGCCCTGGATTTCAGCACGGGCAAGCTGATGGTGGATCTCTCCGGGTTCGAACTGTTCCAGACCGAGACCGATGGTTCGTCGTTTCCGAACGGTGGCCTTCGTCAAACCCACGAAGCCGCCGCCTACATGGGATGGGACACGGCTTCGCCGCCGTTCATCTATGGTCAGACCCTGGTGATTCCGGCGGCATTCGTGTCGTGGACAGGTGAAGCGCTCGATCAGAAGACGCCGCTGCTTCGCTCTAACGACGCAATCAACACGCAAGCCCTACGACTGCTTCGGCACCTCGGCGACAGCGATTCCGCCAAAGTCGTGACCAACGTCGGATGGGAGCAAGAGTTCTTCCTCGTCGACCGGAACACGTTCCTCGAACGTCCCGATCTAGTGTCCGTTGGTCGCGCACTGGTCGGAGGCAAGCCACTCAAGGGCCAAGAGCTATCACAGAACTACTTTGGCCGGATGCCTGTTCGGGTCCGCAAGTACCTTGATGAAGTTCGCGACACGCTGTGGGAGCTTGGCGTCTCCATCGACTGCTCGCACAACGAGGTCGCGCCCGGTCAGTTCGAGATGTCGCCCATCTTCTCGCTGACCAACCTCGCCGCAGACGGCAACATTCTGACCATGGATGTGCTGCGTGACCTCGCCTTCAAGCACGACTTTGAAGTGCTCTTTCACGAAAAGCCGTTCGCTGGCATCAACGGCAGCGGCAAGCACAACAACTGGGGGCTCAACACCGACACGGGCGCGAACCTCTTCGTGCCCGGCAAGACACCGGCTGAAAACCGCCGCTTCGTGGCGTTCGTGGCGGCGCTATTGCGCACCATCGACAAGCACGGCGACCTACTCCGCATCGGCGTGTCGACCGCAGGCAACGACCATCGGCTCGGCGCGCAGGAGGCCCCACCGGCCATCATCACCTTGGCCCTCGGCAAGGCGCTCGAGGCCCACATGAAGAGCGTCGCTGACGGCGGCTCCATTGAGGGATACGGCGACGACAACAAGTACATCGAGGTCGCGACCACGGTTCCGGCCATCAAGGCCAACTTCGAGGACCGCAATCGTACGGCGCCGTTCCCGTGGTGCGGCAACCGCTTCGAGTTCCGCGCGGTGGGCGGCAATCAGCACATCGCGTTCCCATTGACCATGGTTCACGCCGGTATGGCTGACAGTCTGCGGCACATGGCTGACCAAATCGACGCTGGCGCTTCGGTGGACGATGTCATCCGCGGCACCATTAAGACCCACGTGGGCGGGCTGTTTAGCGGCAATGGCTACTCGCAGGATCTCTACGATCACGCTGAGCGTCACGGGTTGTTTCACCTGCGCACCAGCGTAGATGCCTACGTTCAGTTGGCCGCCGACAAGAACATCGCGCTCTTCGAAGAGCAGGGGATCTTCACGCCGAACGAGGTCCGAGCCCGCCGCGAGGTGCTGCTTGAGGCGTTTACGACCCACGTTCAGATGGAAGCGCGAACGCTGCTGTCGATGTTGCAAACGGGCATTTTGCCTGCCGTCGTTGAAGACTATCAGGCCGCCTCCGGCGCTGGCTTTAAGTCGCTCGCCCTAGAGCACAAGCGCGACTTGATCCAGCGCCTCCACGACGCGGTGGACGCTTTGATCAGCGCAGTTGATGGCGCAAACGACGATGACACGGTGGCCGCTGCGACTCACGCTCAGGAAAAACTCAAGCCCGCCATCTTTGCAGCAGGCAAGCTCGCCACGGAACTTGAGACGGTCACCGACGTGCGCGCCTGGCCGTACCCGACGTACGACGAGCTGCTCCACAGCTACCAGTAGCCCACAATATCAGCCTTTGAGGGCGACGTCGGCTGTGTGAAGTTGGCGTCGCCCTTCAGCGTTTTGGGCGACTACTGACTTCCGGAGGACACAGTTAAGATGGCCCGATAGTGATCCTCAAGCCCATCTCTCAGGACGTCCTCAAGAGGAAGCAGCTCGAAAGCGAGTTGGTCAGACAGGGACTCCGCGAAAGCCGTGCGCCGAAAGCACCGAGCGAAGATGCGCGGCTGCTTCGACTTGGCACGCAACTGCATCGCGACACGGTAGTTCACGAGCTCATCTTCGGCAGACAGCAGGAAGATGGGCACAGCCTCCAGGTCTGCGACGGCAGCTGAGACTTTCGTCCACGTGCCGGGATCCATGAGGTCCCCATCAACAGCAACGTGCTCGATGGAATCCAGCGCGACGTCGACAGCCACCTGCCGCACCTTACGCGTCGCGTCTGGGTCAACGATGACTACCCGGTCAAGCTCGTCCGCGGCCATCACGCGAAGCAGCTCGACGATGGTCTGCGCAAACTGCCCAAACCCTCCAATGACCACGACGTCCTTGTAGCCCGTGTCCTCAAAATGTGGATGAAGGTACTGCTCGTAGACGTGCAGCGCCCCGATCCGATGTGCGTTAAACACCAGCGGGTGCAACGTGTCCGGGCCCAACTGTTTGGCGCGCTTGCGAATGAGACGGCTGACGGGACGCAGCAGGCTCAGGTCAGCTACGTGCACGGCCACTGGCAGGTCCGCTCGCTGCGCCTGAGCAGCCCACGCCATTTCCAGGCCAGCTAAGTCGTCTTCGACCGCGACGACCAGCAGCGCTGCCTCATCCAACGCGACTTTGGCAAGCGTGCCCGGCTCTCGCACGTCGGCTCGAATGAGTGAGACGTCATGTTCGTGGTGTTGATCGATGGTCAAATGGTCGTCGACCAGCAGGACGTGCAGATTAGTATCGATAGCCCGAATTGCCTGAAGATAGGTCTGGCCAACCTGACGAAAACCAGCAATCACGGCGTGACCACGCAGTTTGTTTGGCGCGATACCCTTCGGACGCAGGACCTTCAGCGCGGCGTCAATAAGTGCGGTGGTCGTGATTGCCGGCGCGACAAAGAACGCCACCCACAATGCCATCCGTGCCAGGGGATGACCGCCCACAGGCAGCCCCATGTCCAGGCCGCCATACACAAAGAGACCGCCGGCGTAGTACAGCCAAGCCCACCACGGCTCGTGGGCGAGGTCGGGCAAGCCGGTTGTGGAGACCCCGGAAGCGAACGCCCCCACCGCGAGGAGCGGCACAGCTGCAAGCCCAACCGCCCGCAATCTTGCGCCTAGATGAGACAGCTGGTGAGCGAGCTCGAGCGGAGACAAACGCATGCGCTCAAGGTACGACGATTACCGGTTCACGTCACGCCGCGAGACCGTCTCAAAACGCTGCGAAGGACGCCCGCGCTCCCTGATCGTGGCTGACTTGGCTCGACCACGAACTTGGCTAATCGATGAACTCAGCCCCGTGACGGGTCAGCTTGACCTCAAACGGCGGTGGCAGCTCCGTCTCGCCCAACATCTGTAAGATATCGATTTCAATGACACGGCAGATGGCGGACAGCGGTGTGCCGGACGAGCGCGGCTTGAATGGCTCTTCGGTGACGTGACCGACCTTGTCTAAGATCATGTAGACGAAGGACACCGCGGTGCTAAGCGGCACAACGTGCCAATCCATGCGACTGGCGAGCGCGAGCGGCAAGACGAACAAGAACAGGTGCAAAAACAGCCGTGTGAAGTACGTGTAGAAGTAGGGAAACACC
>JAGSHB010000097.1 GCA_023954815.1 Myxococcales bacterium
ACCTGCGCGGACGGTGCCTGCACACCGGTGATTTGCGAACCGAACAAGACGCAGTGCACAGCGGATCGCAAAGCCGCCCAGGTCTGCACTGCGCGCGGCATCTCCTGGGACAAGACGCTCTGCCAAATCGACGAGGCCTGTGTCGGCGGCAGCTGCGTCAAGCTCAAGTGCAAACCCGGCAAGAAAACGTGCGGCAAGGACGGCGCCGTCCTCACGTGCAACCCCGACGGCCAGGACCACACCTCCCAAGCCTGTAAATCGAGCGAGGCGTGCGATCCAGGCTATGGCACACCCGGAGCCCAAGCGTTCTGCAAAGCACAGGTCTGCCAGCCGGATACCAGCTTTTGCGCCGAGAAAAAGGCCTATAAGTGCGCATCCAGCGGGTTGGAGGCGGTGGAACTCGACAACTGCAACAAGAACGACTCCCTCGGCAAACCCATGGCTTGCAAGCTCGGCGCATGCGTCAGCGTCAAGTGCGAGCCAGGCGCGCTGACCTGTCTCGGGTGGACGACCATCGGCAAGTGCAAATCAGATGGATCGGGCTACACCTCGACGGATTGTGGCAGCAAGAGCGTCTGCGAAGGCTCACAGTGCAAGACCAAGATCTGCGCACCCAACGAGAAGTTCTGCGATGGCACCACGGCCAAGCTCTGTGACACGGTCGGCGTCAATGAGTCGGTGATCGCCGATTGCAAGAGCACGGGCACACAATGCGTCAAAGGCGCCTGTGTCAAAGCGGTCTGCACCGATGGCCAAAAGAACTGCAGCGCTGATTTCACGGCGATTGAGTTGTGCGTCAAAGGTGCCTGGGTGCCCACGCCGTGCGCCAAAGGGCAGGCTTGTACGGCGTCTGCTTGCAAGCCCAAAATCTGCGAACCCGGCACGAAATCCTGCAAAAACGGCGCGCCGGTCACCTGCGACGTCAGTGGCACAGCTGAGACCGTCGGCAACAGCTGCGGATCCAAGGCGGTCTGTGTCAAAGGCGCTTGCCTGACGAAGGACTGCCCAGCCACCACAACGCAATGCAAGAACGCCACGACCCAGTTGGTCTGCAATGCCAACAGCGTCGGCGGTGTCGAAAAGGCGTGCCCCGCGAAGACGGCTTGCAAGAACGGCACCTGCATCAAAGCGGTCTGCAAGCCCTCAGACGCTTGGTGCGAAGGCAGCGTCGGCAAGACGTGCGCGACCGATGGCACCAAGCTGTTGTCGTCGGTCGACTGCGCCAAGATGGGCCAGGTTTGCAAAGAGGGTGGGTGCATCGAGCCGGGCTGCGGTGACGGGCAATGCCAAAAGACCAAAGGCGAAACCTGCACAAGTTGCCCGAAAGACTGCGGCGCTTGCCCCTTCAACGGCTGCACGGCACGCACCAAGGCCGGGTGCGACAAGTGCACGTGCGAGGCCTGCGTTTGCCAGCTGGATCCGAGCTGTTGTTCCAACGCGTGGTCCGGATTCTGCGCCAACCTCTGCAAAACCGCCTGCAACGGCACGTGCCCCTGAGCGCCCACTGAACGAGTGAATCACGGTCCCGCCCTCACAAAGTTTGGCGGTGTTTTTGCCGGATTCGCAGGCTGAGGTGAAGATGGAGCCCCCTCCTGGAGGTTCGATGTCCCTTCACCACCTGTCTGCTGCACCTCGGTGCATCTCGCTGCGATGGCTCGCGCTCGTCATGCTGTGCGTGATCGCCTTGCCGCGGCCTGCCGTTGCCCTGGATGCTGACAAAGACGGCCTCGATGACGCTTGGGAGAAGACCTGGTTCGGCGTGGTGAGCGCCACGTCCGGTAGCGACGATCCCGACAGCGACGGCCTCGACAACATCGGTGAGATGAAGGCCGGTACGAACCCGTTTTTGGCCGATAGTGATGGCGACGGGCTGACGGATTACGCCGAGCTCAACCCGGCGAAAGCAAACCAGGCTAGTAATCCGATTGTCAGTGATACCGATGGCGACGGGCTGGGTGACGGCGCCGAAGTGAAGGTCCACGGCTCCCGGCCCAATAAGTACGACACCGACGGCGATGGGCTGAGCGACGGCGTCGAGGTCAACGTCCACAAGACCTCGCCCATCCTGCTCGATTCGGACGGTGGATTTTCAGACGACGGCGCCGAGGTGCTGGCCGACAACACCGATCCCACTGTGCCCGGCGATGATTTGCAGGACACCGACGGCGACGGGCTGACCGATTGGCATGAGGTCACCAAGAGCAAGACCAATCGACTGGTCGTGGACACCGACGGCGACGGGCTGGGCGACGGCGACGAGCTGCTGCTCTTTCAAACCAACCCGCTCAAAGCCGACACAGATTCTGACGGCATCGGCGATGGCGAGGAGATTCTCAGCGACAAGACCAAGCCCAATATGGCGGACACTGACGGCGATGGGCTCGGCGATGGCCTTGAGGTCTACACGTACAAGACCGATCCCCTGCGCAAGGACACCGATTGGGACACGCTCAGCGATGGCGAAGAAGTGTTTGTGCACAAATCGAACCCCCTGCTCGCCGACACGGATGGCGGTGGTCTCTACGACGCGGTGGAGGTCGCTGATGGGCTCAATCCAGCGCTAAAAGCCGATGATTCCGGGCAAGATCCCGATGGCGACGGCTTGTCGACGGCTTTTGAAATCAAGGTGTCGAAGTCCAATCCCGCCGTAAAAGACATGGATGGCGACGGGCTCGATGATGGCCAGGAGTTCTTCCCGCTGGCCGACCATTTGGTGACGCCGCTTAAGGACGCCGATGCGGATGACGACGGCATCGTCGATGGCAAAGAAGGCGGTATTTCGGTCGACGGCACCCCGGATGGGGAGGTTCAGGGCGGCACCCATCCACTGAAGAACGACACCGACGGAGATGGGCTGCTCGATGGGCAGGAGGTGGGACTCTCCCAGCCGCAAGACAAGAGCGCGGTCTTGCCCAACAAGTTCAAACCGGATGCCGACCCCAAGACCAAGACCAACCCGATGGAGGCCGACAGCGACGGTGACGGCCTCGATGACGGTGTCGAGGACGCCAACAAGGACGGTAAATGGGACAACAAGACAGAGACCGATCCCAACTTGAAGGACACCGACGGCGACGTGATGGACGATGGCTGGGAGGTCCAGTATTCGGGATCCAAAGGCACAGGAAAGCCGCTCGATCCCCTGGGTGACGACGGTGACAAGGACAACGACGGCGATGGCCTGAGCAACCTCAAGGAGTACCACCACCGCTGGCCCAAAGACGGCAAGCTGGTGCCCGCGCCGACCAATCCGCGCGACAAGGACTCCGATGACGACGGCCTGTCTGATGGCATCGAGGCGGGGGCTTCTTACCCTGGCAAGCCAAACTTCCCCGCAGGTAGCAACCCCAACGCCAAAGATACCGATGGCGACGGCCTGCCCGATGCGCTGGAAGACGCCAACGCCGACGGCAAGACCCAAGAGACGGAGACCAGCCCAAAGCGCGCAGACACCGATGGCGACGGGCTGAAAGACGGCGTGGAGGATGCCAACAAGAACGGCAAGGTGGACAAAGGCGAGACCTCGCCGACCAAGGCGGACACTGACGGCGACCAGCTGAGCGACGGCGCTGAGGTCAACCTCGTCGGCTCTGATCCGCTCAACAAAGACAGCGATGGCGACGGTCTGCCCGATAGCGTAGAGGCCGGAAAATTCGGCGATTTGGACCCGGCGACCAAGACCAACCCGCTGCACAAAGACAGCGACGGCGATGGGCTGATCGACGGGATCGAGGACGCCAACCACAACGGAAAGGTCGACAACGGCGAGACCGACCCGCGGCTGGCGGACACCGATGGCGATGGCCTTAGCGATGGGGTCGAGGACGCCAACAAGAACGGTAAGCTCGACGCCACGGAGTCGTCGCCGCTCATCAGTGACACCGACAAAGACGGACTCAGCGATGGGCTGGAGGATCTGAACCACAACGGCAAGCTGGATCCGGGCGAGTCCGATCCGCTCAAGGTCGATACGGATGGTGGCGGCACGCCGGATGGTCAGGAGATAGCCGACGGCACCAAACCCGACAATCCGCTAGATGATTTCGCTGGCGATCCCGACAAGGACGGTCTGACGACAGGCGTTGAGGTGGGGCTCGGCACGAATCCGACCTCGACTGACACCGACGGCGATACGATTGGTGATGCCGATGAGGCCCCCGGTGGGGTCAAGCGCGATGGCGACGGCGATGGGGTGATCGATCCGCTGGACAAAGACAGCGATGGCGATGGGTTCTCCGACAAGCAAGAGGCCGGTGATGCAGATCTGAAGACGCCGCCGGTGGATACCGACAAGGACGGGGTGGCCGATTATCGCAGTGTCGACAGTGACGGCGACGGGTTGAAGGACGCCGACGAGGCGAAGAATAAGACCGACCGCACAAAAGCCGATACGGACGGTGACGGCCTGAAAGACGGGGCTGAAATCGCTGCGGGCGCTGATCCGCTGGACCGAGATAGCGACGACGACGGCGTGCTCGATGGCAATGAGGCGGACTCCGATGTCGACGGTGACGGCCTGCCCGCGGTGTTGGATGTGGATTCGGACAACGATGGCCTGCTCGACGGCACAGAAGCGGGCCTGACCCAGCCCGACAAGGACACGAACCTCGCTCGGCGCGCCTTTGTCGCGGACGCCGACCCATCGACGACGACGAGCCCGAACGCGCTCGATAGCGACGGCGATGGGGTGCGTGATGGCGCTGAGGATGTGAATCACAATGGCAAACTCGACACCGGTGAGAGCGACGCGGCGGATCTATCGAGTACGGTGACCCTGGCCGACGCAGATTCGGATGGCTTGCCTGATGCCGAAGAGGAGACGGTCGGCAGCGATCCCACAGATGCCGACACTGACGACGATGGCCTGCTCGATCTCGCCGAGCCCAATTTTGCCCACGATGGCGATGGCGATGGTCTGCCGGGTGCCCTCGATCCGGATAGCGATAACGACGGATTGCCCGATGGATTGGAGGCAGGTGTCAGTGAGCGCAGCTTGGCGACTCAGCGCTTAAGCCCGAATTTCCGGGCCGATCAGCAGCCAAAGAGCGTCACGAGTGGCCTGCGCGCCGATACGGACGGTGATGGTGTGGCAGATGGTCACGAGGACACCAACCGCAATGGCCAGGTGGACGCGGATGAATCCGATCCGACAGATCCCAAGTCTGTGCCGGGCACCCAGCTAGACACCGATGGCGATGGGCTGCCGGATGTGTTGGAGATCTCTGCCGGTCTGCTACCGACCGATGCGGATACCGATGATGATGGCGTCACGGACGGGGCTGAAATCAACGCCTTGGTCGATACGGACCACGATGGGCTGGTAGCCGCCCAAGATACCGACAGTGATAACGACAGATTGGCCGATGGCACGGAGCAGGGCGTGAGTCAGGTCGCTGTGGGCACGCACCTGCCGACAGGGCACTTCTTCCCAGATAGCGATCCAGCGACGCACACCTCGCCAAGCCGCGCCGACACGGACGGTGATGGCCAGGTCGATGGTCGGGAAGATGCCAACCACAACGGCAAGGTCGACCCTGGTGAGGGCGATCCGACAGACGCGACGAGCCAAAGCAGCGGTCCCGATAGCGACGGTGATGGCGTTGGTGATGACGAGGAGAAGGCCCTCGGCACCGATCCGAAAGATGCGGACTCCGATGATGACGGCTTGACCGACGGCGCTGAGCCCAATGGTTGGCTGGATGTCGATGGTGACGGTCTGATCGGTTGCCGTGATGCGGATGCGGACAATGACGGCATCTTCGACGGCACCGAGCGCGGCGTGACAGCGGCGAATGTGTCGGCAGACACCGATAAATCAGCCAAGAAGTTCATTGCGGACGCGGACCCGGATACCCGCACGTGGGCGCTGGTCGCAGATAGTGACGGCGGCGGTTTGGCCGACGCGCTCGAGGACCACAATCGCAACGGCCAAATCGACGCTGGCGAGACCAACCCGGCCGATCCCAAAGATGACGTCTGGACGTCGGACGATGTCGACGGTGATGGCCTGACCAATGCCGAGGAGCTCAAATTGGGGACCGATCCTGTGAACCCAGATACCGACGGCGATACGATCCCCGATGGTGTGGAAGTGGGCGATGTCGCTGCGCCGCGCGATACCGACGGCGACGGCAAGCTCGATGTGCGCGACACCGACAGTGACGGCGATGGCCTAGGAGATGCAGCCGAGGCGGGTGACAACCCTGCCAAACCCAAGGATACGGATGGGGACGGGCTCGCCGACTACCGCGACTTGGACAGCGACGCCGACGGGCTCAGTGACAACAGCGAGTTCATCACCCACGGCACCAACCCCTACGCCGCTGACACGGATCAGGGCGGCATCGACGACGGCACAGAGGTGCTGCAGCACAAGACCGACCCCAACGACCCGACCGATGACCTGTTGAGCGCCGACCCCCACGCAAGACTGACTGGCACCACGGTGTGGGCGTGCACCACCAGCTCGCAGCCTGTGGGCGCCGGTGGTGGGGCGTGGTTGCTGATGGTCTTGTGCGGCTTGTTGCTGTGGCTGCGCCGACGCGCGTCTGCCCGTGGTGCACAGGTGGTGATGGCCGCCATCCTGCCAGCGCTGGTGCTGCTGCCCTCCTTGTCGGAAGCCGCAGCGCCGCGGCAAAATCCGGCGGTTCGTCCGCTGCGCCAACACGCCGACAACGAAGGTATTTTGGTAGTTGCTGGGGCGCGAACGGCCCAGGATCAAGGCCTGCGAGCGGGAATTCACCTCGAATACCAGATCAGGCCCCTGGTGCTGCGGACGGCCGACGGCAAGATCACCGATGACGTGTTGACGGAGCGCGCTGTGATGCAGCTGGGCGCCGCCATGCGGGTGGCCCAGGCGGTGTCGATGAGCGCCTGGTTGCCCGTTGTGTTGCACCAGAGCAGCGAGCTTCCCAACCCGCCGCCGAGCTCCGCCGTGGGTGACGCGGTGGTGCAGCTCAAGTGGGTGGGCCAGCAAGAGACGACAAAGACGTTCGGCTGGGCGCTGCTGTTGGAAGCGACCGCCCCGACCGCGACGGCGAGTAGCTATCTCGGTGCGCCCGGCGTCACCGTCTCGCCGGGCGTTGGGGTGTCTCGGCAATACGGCGGTTGGCGGCTCGCGGCGAATCTGTTGGCGCGATTGCAAGAGACCCGCACCACCCAGCTGATCAACGACGGCTCGGCCCTACGCGCACTGCTCGGCGCTAGCTATCGCGGCAGCGGCGCCGACCCTTGGATCTTTGATGTCGCCATGAACTGGCAAACGCCCCTGCTCTCGCCCTTCGGTGACCGAGATTCGGAACGTCTGGAAGGCAGCGTCGCCATTCGCATGCCGGTCGATCGCGGCCTCGCGGTGGAGTTGGGCACGGGTTTCGGTTTGTGGGGCGGCTACGGCGTGCCCGGGCTGCGTCCGTTTCTCCGCCTGTACTACCAGCGTCCGCCGCCGCGAGGTCTGCCGAACGACCCCCTCGGCGTCCCCGACAGCGGCACCTGAAACATCCGAATCCGGCTGCTCCGCATTCCCGCTACTTGGCGTGCAGGGGACCGATTTCGTAGCTACCCTTGCACGTCGAAGTCAACGTCACGCTGTCGTCGCTCCAGGTCGAGTCGACGTGATGAATCTTGATGTTGCCGTCGTTGAGCCGCCCAATGACGACGTCATCCGGATGGCCATAGGCGTTGGTCATTCCAGCGCTAATCACCCCATGTTCTGGGGTCACAGCGTCCAGAAAGGCTTGTGTCGTGCTGCTCTTTGAGCCGTGGTGCGCCACCTTGAGCACGTCGATATCACTGAGCACATCGGCCTTGAGCATGCTCTTTTCACTCTGCGCTTCCGCGTCGCCCGTGAGCATCACCCAGGCGCCGGGGCATCCGGTCAGCAGCACGAGGGACGCCGCGTTGTGGTTGCTCCCCTCAGACGCGCTCTGGTCCGGGTGCAAGACTTCGAGGTTCAAGCTGCCCACTTTCAAGATCTGCCCGCGTTTTGGAGCGATAAGTTGCACTTTCGACGCCGCAGCGAAGAAGGCCTTGAAGACCTGCGTCTCCTTCTTGAGCCCGTTCCAGTAGACGGTCTTCACATCCCAACGGGCCATGGCCTTGGCGAGCCCGGCGATGTGGTCTGCGTCGGCGTGCGTGGCGACAACGGCGTCGAGACGTTCAAGCCCCAGCGCCACGAGCCGCTGGATGAGCAGGTTCGGCTTGTTGCCCCCATCCACCAGCAGGGTTTCTCCGGATGATGCGATGACGAGCGTGGCGTCGCCTTGGCCGATATCGAGGAAGATGACCCGGTAGCCGCCAGCCGGCACCGACAGCGGGTTGGCTGTCGTTTGTGTCGTGTCCGTATCGCCCGCCGCGTCTGTCCCGCCGGTCGCGACTTCTCCGCTGGCGATCGCATCGCCGGACGCGTCGAGATAGGTCGCCGGCCGTACGGGGTCGGGTTCGGCGTCCGCGCAACCAGCAATCAGCGCGAGCACCAACAGCCCAGTCAGCCAACCGAATCGGCCACGATGGCTGCCGGATGGCACAGGGGAGAGTGAGGCAGGTGCAGGTCTGTTCATCACCGCAACATAGAGGACTCCGTCATCTCGTGCAGCGCGTATGCGGCATCGGTGGGACAAAGCACCGTTTCACAGCAATTTCACATGAGCGGCGCATCGCTGTCAGACCCAGAGATGATCCTGGCTTCAGTCGGTGGCAACAGACCGAGACGAATTACAGATTGTCGTGGCGGCCATCACCTGAAAATGGCACCATCTTGGTACCAATTATCGCCTGGGAGCTTCTCGTTATGAAGATCTACACTCACCTCCGCCGTTTGACGACAGTCGCTGCGATCACCGCACTGGCCGCCAGCTGTACGCCTGGCGCTTTCGGCACGGACGACCTGGATTTCGGCTCCTGCAGCACGCCACTGCCTGGCGATGTCGACCCGGACCTACTTCGCAAACACCACAAGGTGACCTTGCCGTGGGTGCCGCGAAAGCTCGCCGTGTCTGCCGATACGGTTCAATCGAGCGGGCGCGCGTTGGGCGTCTCAGGCAACGAGGTCTTCGCTGTCGACAGGGATAACGGCACGCTCGTCGTGCTCGATGCCGCTGCGAAGCTGTCGGTCAAACGCACCATCGCTGTCGGCGCCCGCCCCGAGCAGGTGATCATCGCGCCCAACGGGGATGCGTGGGTCAGCGTGCGTCACGGCGGCAAGGTCGTGATGATTCCCAAGGGCGCTCAGAAAGTCGGCGCAGAAGTTGCCGTGGGTGTCGAGCCGATTGGTATGGCCGTCGCCGGCAACCAACTCTTTGTGGTGGTCGCTGGCGAGCAGACGCTGAAGGTCATCGACCTGACCACCAACCAGATCATCCAGTCGATCGATACCAAGCTGCCCCGGCCGCGCACCGTCACCTACGCTCGCCAAGGTTCAGCCTCACGTTTCGTCGTCGTCGACGAGAGCGGCGTCAGCAAGACCCTGGTGGAGTCGTACGACGGCAAGCTCAAGACGAGCAGCGGCACACGGTACTTGCGCACGACGAATCCAGCCCAAAAGCTGTCATTTAGCAGCAAGAAACTGCGCGCGTGGCGGGCCACCGGCGCAGCTGTTCATCCTGAGACGGGTGACACGCTCATCGCCCACGTCTTGGTGTCGCCCGGTACGCAAAGCACCCTGTTGACCGACGCAAAGCTCAGCACTTTCGGAAACAAGGGCAAGTCCAGCAGCAGCGGCGGATACGGATCGACCGGCGGGGCCGCCTGCGACCCGAGCTCGCCAACCCGCCCAGTGGAAGTCAGCCTGACCCAGATCAGCAAGACCACGACGACGAAGACCGAGCGCCAGTTTGCCATCGCAGATCCCAACACGGGTCGCAACTTTCTGACCCGCTTTGATCAGCCATCTGACGTGATTCATCACCCGGCCGTCTCCCTCGCCTTCATGACCAACTACGGCACCGACAACGTGCTGGTGCTCAACACGGGCCGCAAAGACGTCATGGAGATGCCTATCGCGGAGATCGCGGTCGGTCAGGCACCAAAGGCCATCGTGCTGTCCCCGGACGGAAAGCGCGCATTTGTGCTCAATCAGCACGAATTCAGCGTCAGTGAGATCGATTTGGCGCCGCTACTGGACCTGACCGTCGATGACTACGTCGTGGCCAAGGGCGACATGCCCAAACAGACCAAGCCGCTGTTTCTCAAACCCGTGCGCACGGTCGCATTTGCCACCGATCCGAACCCGGCCATCATCCAGCAGGGCCGTCGCCTCTTTACCTTCACCGGCAACAGCAAGATCTCGCGCAGTCAGCGTTTCGCCTGCATGTCCTGCCACCTTGAGGGCACCGAAGATAAGCAGACCTGGTTCGTCGCAGACGGTCCGCGCCAGACACCGTCGCTGGCTGGCCGCCTGTTGGGCACGGGGCCATTCAACTGGACAGGTTCGGAGCACAAACTCCAGAGCAACATGGACCGCACCATTGAGCGCATGGGCGGACAGGGGCTATCGAAGACCGAGTTGGCCGCGTTGGAGCAGTTCATGCTGCATGGCCTGGTACCGCCGCCCAATCCCCACTTCGACGGCAAGCTGACGGAGGCCCAGGCCCGCGGCAAGAAGCTGTTCTTCGATCCGGTGGTCGCGTGCGGCAAGTGCCACACCGGCGGCACGGGCAGCGATGCGCAGAACTGGGATGTGGGCACCGTGACCAAGACCGAGACCACCATCGAGCAAATGCGCGCCAGCATGACCGGCAGCAAGCCGCGCCTGATCACCTACAATACCCCGAGTCTGCGTGGGTTGTACTACACCAAGCCCTACCTGCATGACGGTAGCGCCAAGACGCTGATGGACGTGCTCAACCGCACCAGCAAGACGATGGGCAAGACCTCGCACCTGAGCACGAGCCAGAAAAACGACCTCGTCGCCTACCTAAAAACCCTGTAGCCACGTGCTGCGTCATTGAAATGACTATCGCAGCACGCGGTCGATCTCTCCGTAGCGAAGCCGTACACTGCCGTCATGGACTCTCTCCAGTCGGACACCGGTCAATGGCGTAGTCGCGTAGGCAAAGAGCTGCGGCAGCGTATCGATGCGCTGGACGTCGCCCCCAATGGAAAACCTGGCCCATTTCCAGCTGCGGCCGCCTTTTTGCGGGGTCTCGAGGTGCTTTGCCGCGGTGGACACGGCTTCCATCTTGGCGGCAAGCGCCACGCGCACCTGTACTTCGGTGACGCTTTCTTGCTCTACCTGCGGATCGAAGGGCTGGACCGCAACAACCCGAGTCTGCTGCTGGCCCAACAGCCTCACGGCAAGTTGAAACACGGCACCCTCGATGCGTCTCATCTGCTGTTTGGTCGCCGTATCCACGGAGTCATCGCAGCGCTGGGGCTGGAGCACGATCAGCGGCTCATGCGGATGCGGGATGGCTATCGCGCGCTGCCCGGCGTGCCATCCGCGTTCTTCCAACTCATCCAGGCGCAGCTCATCGACATCGTGCAGGCTGGCGAGCATGCCCAGATGGGGCAGCAGCCCTCGCTTTTTGCCATGCCGCCACCCAAGCCGCGCCGCAAACAGCGAGACCGGTCCCAGGGGCCGCCACCGCCGGCTACCGTGGCCCTCGCAGGGGACATCGACCGGCACGTCGCCACCCTGACGGAGCTGCTCAGTGCGCGTCTCGGGGCGAAGGTGACCTTTACGCTGGCCGATGGCGAGCTATCTGCGATGTGGATAGAGGGCGAGGCCGAGCGGCGCGAGTCAGCGTGGTCGTGGGCAGAGTTGGTGGCGAGATTGGCGCCGTCACCCGCACCGGAGTGACACCCTCAGCGGACGAACCTGCAGCCCAATTCGAGCTTATCCCCCGAAATTATCGACGATATAGCTGCGAAGGCGATTGGCGTCGCAGGTGCAGATCGTCAGCCAGCAGCTCAGCGCGTCTTGCAAGGAGACGAGGCCCATGAGGGTCCCGTCAGTGACGACAGGCAGGTGCCGAATGCCATGGCGCTCCATCACCTGACAGGCTTCTTCGACCGACATGTCCTCGGTGGCGTAGATCGGGTGCCAGCTCATGGCAGCGTCGACCGTGTGCCCCAGCCCATCGGCGCCGTAGACCGCCAGCTCCTTCAACGCGTCGCGCTCGGTGAAGATACCGGAGATGTCGCCGCCATCCATGACGACGAGGGAGTGCACCCCGTCCCGGTTCATCCGCTCCATGGCTTGTTGGATGGTGACGATGGCGGGTACGACGTGAACCGCACGCCCTTTCTTTTCGAGCAATTCGCGCACATTCATCACAACCCTCCAACGGCGGTGTCCGCTACCCAATGTAGCCCGCTCGTTCAGCGGTACAATGGTGAAGCGAGGGCGGGGGGGGGCGGCCTACAGCGAGGGGGTGAACGCGGCGAGGGCGGCGGGCAGCGGGTTGCGGCGCTCATTGGGCGCGGCGGCCGGTAGCCAGAGTGTGACGGTCGTCCCCATCTTCGGCTCGCTGTCGATCTCCAGCGCGCCACCAGCGCTTTGGGCGAAATGTTGGACTGTCGCTAGGCCCAACCCAGCTGCCCCAGGCCGTGTCGAGTAGAACGGCTGCAGGCAGCGCTGGAGCGCGTCCTCGTCCATCCCGTCCCCCGTGTCGCTGAACTCGATGCGCATCCAGTGGCCTGGCGTGAGCGCGAGCTGATTTTGCGCCGCGATCTTGTTGACGCTGGCGCGGATGCGCAGGGTTCCGCCCTTGGACATCGCAGCGACGGCGTTGGCGCCCAAGTGGCCAAGGGCCTCCCGGAGGGCGGTCGCATTGACCAACAGGGGGCCCAAGTCGTCTGCAAAATCGAGCCGCACCTGAATGCCTGCCGGGGTGGCCAGTCGCACCTCCCGGCCGATGCGGGCCAGGGTGATGTCGGCTTTGCGAGGGGTGGGTCCAGCTACCGCCGAGCGATTCAATGCGCGGAGATCGCGGAGCAGGGTGTCGCCGCCAGATTGGTTCGCCGAGCCGCTCATGGCGGCCATGCGCTGGGCGACCTGCAGGGACGCCGCACGTTCCCCGGCCGAACGGGCAAGGCGCAGGGCTTCAGCCTGACGCGCCGGCATGGTGTCGCGCTTGCGGCGGTGGGCTAATACGAGCGCAGCCGTGAGCAAGAAGTCCGTGACAGCCACCGGCGACAACGCTGCGGCGGGCAGCCACGCCGCCGGATCGCCTGCGCTGACAAAGAGACGCCACCCCGACTCGAGCAGCGCCACGCCAATGAGCGTCGCAAAAAGGCGGCTACGCTTGCTCAGGATAGTAAATCCCAGCAGGGCTGAGCGGATGCCGACATGCGCGAAAAGTAGCGCGTTCACAGGGTTTTCTCCGGTTGTGGCCGGATCGTATCATCGGCCAGCGAGCGGTGTCTAGCGGTCCTGACGCGCCGCGTCAAATGCTCTGGGGTTTCCATGACCCGACACCACGATGCGACACTGCAAAATCAAGGCCCGTGACAGCTCAGAAAAACTCGTCTGATCCCTAGTCACGGAGGGCGGTGATTCCGCTATACTTCCGCCGCTGCAAAATTGCCGGAGTCGGATATGCCCCTGAACGAACACGCTCGACCCAGTCAGGCTTCGCACCCTCGCCGGATGCGCAGCTTCCACGGGCCAAATTCGACAAATACCCCTGAGGTATCGGCCCATAAGCACGAAACCGGCTGCAATGGCGGGGCGCCTCCATACGCCGTGCCGGTCGTCTCATCGCGCCGGTCGTCTCTTCGCCGCTCGCTCACAAGGTTCCACAGACGCGCCATGTATCGCGTGATCATGACGGCCTCGCTCGTACTCCTCGTTGGCACGTCCTGCGCCCGCTCGCCGGACGCTGTGGACCGTGGTGGCAACAGCGCTGGCGGCGGCAATCAGAAGGTCGTGGACTACAACAAGAACCTCGATGGATTTTCATTTGCAGACGGCGTGGCGCTCCTCGACGGCACCGTGAACGACACAGGCGCAGTCACCGACGCGGGGACGACGACGAAAGATGACACGGGCGCTCAGTCCGACACGGGCGGCGTTCAGCCCGACACCCACACGCCTGATACCGGGGGCGCTCAGCCCGACACCACGACCCAAGACACGTACCAGCCGCCGGTCTGGCCCAAAGGCTCGCTCAAGGTCCAGTCCGCGTTCAGCCCCGATGGCAAGGGCGTGAAGGTGCGCTTCAACAAGCCGCCTGCAGTCAGCGACGCGACCTGTTCCGGCAAGGTGCCGTGCAAGCAGCGCTTCCTCATCCAGGCGAGCAACAACGACACGGTGCCGGTGCTCAACGCCCAGCCGGCGAGCGATCCGCGTTTCGTGTCACTGACGCTGGATCCCTCGGTCAAAATCAACCCGCAGCTGACCTACATCGCCCTGGTGAAGAACGTCAAAGCCACGGACGGCGAGGGGCTCGACAGCGTCCAACGCAAGGCTGTCATCAAGCGCACGGTCTACCTGCACCTGATGTTTCACCAGCACCAGCCGACCTACGAAGACCCGATCCAAGGCACGTTGACGAGCCCGTGGGTCCGCAAGCACGCGACCAAGGATTACTACGACATGGCCAGCGTGCTGCTGCCGTACCCCGACGTGCACCTGACGATGAACCTCACCGCGGTGCTCATCAAACAGCTCAAGGAGTACTACCTCGACAAGCTCGGGCCCTACGTCGACACCAAGAAGAACACGGTCGACGCCAAGGCTTTTCTGGCCAAACACAAGGGCCGGACCGACCCGTGGATCGATCTGCTCCTCGAGCCGACACCGACGCCGAAGACCGTCACCAAGAAGCAGCTCGGCCTGCTCTACGCCGATCCGTGGAGCTGCGTGTCGACCTCACCGGTGCTGATGAAGCGGTTCCCCGACTACGAAAAACTGCGCGAGAAGAACCCGGCGACCCTGACCCAGCAGGACTTCTTGGGCCTGAAGATCTGGTTTGAGATCGCCTGGATGGACCCGGACTTCCTCAACGGCCCGGTGAAGCTCGCGACCGGTGATGTCATCGATATGACCGACATCATCAAGAACAACGGCAACGGCACCTACAGCCTCAAGGTGCCGCTCAGCGATCAGCTCGCCAACCGCATCGTGGCCGAAGAATACAAGATCATGGCGGCGACCCTGCCGATCCATAAGCAGATGGCGTTTGAGCCCGATAAAGCCGTCAAATCAATGCCAACGGGCCAGATTGAGCTGACGACGACGCCGTTCTATCACCCGATTTTGCCGCTGATTCATGACACCAACCTCATGGGTCCAGGCCAGCCCTTCGACCCGAAACCGGCGGAGCAGTTCGCCTACCCGGCCGATGCCAACGCGCAGGTCGCCAAGGCCGTCGCCTACTTTGAGGAGGTCTTTGGATTCAAGCCGCGTGGCATGTGGCCCGGTGAGGGATCGGTGGCCGAAGCGGTGGTCAAACACTTCGTCAACAACGGCATGCTCTGGGTGGCGACGGACCAGCAGGTGATGCAAAAGAGCGGGCAGTTCAAGGGCGGCTCTCCGACGGCGCCCTATGCGGTCGACAACAACACCAGCAGCGGTCTCGGCACCGGCGCGATGGGCGTCTATTTCCGCAACACCAGCCAGAGCAACGACATCGGCTTCAAGTACCAAGGGCTGACCGGCGACCAGTCGAGCGATGATCTGATCAAGAACGTCACCGCCCAGGCACCGACCTTTGGTGCCCCTGACCGGGTGATTACCCTGATCCTCGACGGCGAAAATGCGTGGGAGACGTTCAGCAAAGAGCACGACGGCAAGGGCTTTTTCCACAAGCTCTACCAGAAGCTCACCGCCCTGCAGAAGTCGGGTGAGATCATCAGCGTCACCGGGTCCGAGTACATTTTGGGCAACCCCAAGCGCAACGTGCCAGCCCATCCGGTCGCCAAGATGCCGGAGCTCGAGCCGCTGTTTCCTGGCTCTTGGATCGGCGGCAACTTCAACATCTGGATCGGCGAGAGCGAGGAGAACGCCGGCTGGGCCTACTTGCTGACCGCGCGCAAAGACCTCGCAAAATCAGGCTTGAAGGCGCCAGACCCCTACAAACCCAAGCCCAAGGTCAAGGGCTCGCTCGCATACGAGATCTGGGTCGCGTGGGAGGAGATGTACGGCGCGGAGGGCAGCGATTGGTTCTGGTGGTACGGCGCCGACATGACCAGCCCGTCCAACGACGACAGCCCCTTCGACACCGGCTTTCGGACCCACCTCGCGGGCATGTACCAGCACATGAACAACGCGCTGAAGCTGCAGGGTAAGGCCGAGATTCCGATGCCGGACTTCAAGCCGATCATCCAGGCGGCAGAGCAGCTGCCGCAAGGTCCGCTCGTGCCGGCGCCGACCTTTGACGGCAAGTTCACGCCCAACGAGAGCGAGTGGAGCAACAAGGGCGGGTTCTTCTTCGATTCGGACACCAACGACGCCCAGGCCAACCCCGACGATTGGATCGCGGCGGCCTACTACGGCACCAACAAGACCGGGTTCTACGTCGCCGTGCAGCACAACTTCGACCTGTCGCTGACCAGCGGCGAGCTGCTCGTCTACCTGAGCCACAAGCACATCATCGACGTGAAGACAGGGCAGGTCAGCCAAGATCCAGCCGTCAAAGCCATGCGCTACGGCGGCGATGTGGGCATGGATGGCAACGGCGCAGCGCGAGAGATTCGGGTCAAAGTGGGCGGCGGCAAGGCGACGGTTGAGCTGCGCAAATCCGATGGCAAAACGGGTTGGGCACAGCTCAGCACCTCGAAGTTTGGTGGCCAAGTCGCCGGTCCACTCAAGGGCGGAAAGCTCATCGAGTTGATGATTCCGTGGCAAGATCTCGGTCTTGTCGACGGCGATCCGCTGCAGATGCGGCTCGTCTGGCACAACGGCACCAAGGCGGCAGATATGGCCCCGACCCTGAAAGCCAAGCAGCTCATCGACGACCCCACCAACGCCGTATTCGTGACCCTGGAGTGCGACGTATCTGAGACCAGCGGCATCAAGGTCGACACATTCGGCTGGATCGCCAACAAGCCGCCGCCCGCTGGCAAAGGCGTGGTCTACGTCGCTGGCGCCCACCCCAAGCTCGGCATGAAGACCAAGTGGGTGCCGAATAAAATCGCCCTGCGTGACGACGGCAAAGAGGGCGATAAGGTGGCCAACGACAAGGTCTGGTCGCGTGTGTTCTCGTTCCCGCGGGGCACCAAGCTGCGCTACAAATACACCCTCGGCCTGCCCAAAGACGAAGGCCAGTGGGGCGGCACCGAGGAGTTTCCTTTGACCGAGCGCGGCCTCGACATCACCAAAGATCCCAAGAAGTCGAAGATGATTGTGCGCGATGTGTTCGCCGACCGTCCCCAGCCCTCTGGCACCCAAGCCGGTAAGACCAAAGTGACAGTGCAGTAGCGAAGAGACAGTGCAGTAGGTCACGGCGCAGTAGCGAGCCGGTTTCGCGCTACAACGCCGGAAAATCAGCCCATTAGCCGCAAACCCTCGACGCAGCCACCCATTTGCAGTACGTCCTGCGCCTCATTCGGTGGAGGCCGCCATGTTCAGTACCCCGCTCGCCCGCTTTCGTACCGTCGCCATCGCTGAGGGTGTGTCGTATTTGATGCTCTTCGGTATCACGATGCCGCTCAAATACATGGCAGCCATGCCGACCCCGAATCGGGTTGTTGGCATGATTCACGGTATCTTGTCGGTGGCCTACGTCGTGCTGCTGATCAGCGCCGCCCGCTCGGAGGGGTGGTCAGTCACCAAGAGCGCCGTGGCATTGTTTGCGAGCTTAGTACCTTTCGGCGCTTTTGTGTTGGAGTGGCAGCTGCGCAAGGAGACGCGATCGCCGCTCGCATGAGCCGCGGACTCTGATACCTTCGCGCAAGTCCTTGCCGGAGAGAGTGCGATGAAGTTCGACCGCAAGAATTCCTCACCTACCCAGTCCGATTCGCAGCCCGAACAGTCACGTTCTGGCGAGCGTGGACAGATCAACGACGCCCTGCGCGGCCGCAACTACGATGAGCAGGCGAACATGCTGCGCCCCGACGGCCATCGCCCGGCGACCGAAGAGCGCGGCGAGGCCGAGCCCGGCAACAAGCCCAAAACAGCGCAGGTCATCTTGTCGGCTCGCAAGGGTGGCAGCCCGTTTTCGCGGGAGTTTTGGCAGGATCTCAACGTCGGTCACTGCTGGGTCGATGTGGTCAAACCGGACGGTCGCAAAGACTCCTGGGGCTACACCGCCAACAACGTGCGGGACTTTCCGCGCTACCAACCGTGGAAGTCGGTCGAGGGGCGGGTCCTCAACCCCGATGGCAGCCGCGGCGCTACGGGCACGCTCAACACGGCGATCGACGAAGACCAGTTGGCCCGCGGCGAGGCTTGGGCCCGCTCGGCCGGCAACTCGTACAACTTGTTCGGATTTGGCGGCGGTCACAGCTGCGCCACATTCGCCAAGGGATTCTACGAAGAAGCGACCGGCGACAGCGCACCGACAGGTATGTTCGGCGCCCTCATCGCCAACCCGAATGATCTGTCGACCGCGATGAACAAGCGCGCCGAGCAAGACGCAGAAAAGGACGGCGAGCAAGACGGCGGCGGGGAGTAATCCATGGCCCTGTCTCACCTCATCGGCAAGCTCATCGGCGGTAACCCGGCCGCTCAATTGATCGTCGAAGGCGTCATCACAGAGTCGGGTACGCACCAGCCGAGAACGCGCTTGGGGCCGAATCCTGCGGCGGAAGAGGCCTATTTCGCGCTGACGATTTCGAGCGCTGCGCTGTCCAATGGCAAGGTGCAAAAGCCGCAGTCGATCGTGCCGGCCGAGTTCAGCGGGGAACGTGAGCTCCTCGAGCAGTTCTCCGTTGACGATCGCGTTCGCATCACCTGCACCACGGCCACCGGTCGTCAGATCGCGGCCATCGAACACCTGGCAAGCTAGGCCATGACGCCCCCAACTGCATCGTCTACCGCTCCGGCTGGTCGGGCTCCGCGGATGCCGGGCGGCGTGCCTTTGCTGGGCCATGTCAACGAGTTCCGCTCTCGCCCCCTCGACTTGGTGCTTCGCGGTCTGGACACCGGCGACATCGTCGAAGCCAGGCTTGGGCCGCGGCGCTGCTGGTTCATCAACCATCCCGATTTGATTCGCGAGATTTTGGTGACCCGTCGTGAGCTCTTCACCAAGCAGACCCGCTGCTATCGCACCCTGCGTCTCGTCCTGGGCGACGGTCTCGTGACCAGCGAAGGGGATTTGTGGCGGCGGCAGCGGCGCATCGCCCAGCCCGTCTTCTTGCGTAAGTCCATCGCAGGCTTCGCGGAGACCATGGCGTCTTGCACCGCGGACCTCGCATCGGTCTGGCGCGCGCAACCTGGCGGCACGTTCGACGTCGCCGGCGACATGATGCAGCTGACCCTGCGCATCGCTGGTTTGACGCTGATCAGCCAGGAATTCGGGGACTCATCCGGTCCTATCGCTGAAGCTGTGACTGCTGTCCTCGAGAGTTTTACCCGGCTGGCGACCTCGGCGCTGCCCTATCCTGAGCGTTGGCCCTTTCCGTCGAATCGCCGGTTTGCGCGGGCTGAGAAGCTGCTCGACACCCTGGTGCGGGACATCATCGCTGAGCGCCGAGCCGCCCGTGAGGCTACAGGTGAGCTCGAAAGCGCTGCCGATCTGATGGATCTGCTCATGGCGGCCCGCGATCCGGAGACCGGCGAGGGGATGAGCGACGATCTGCTGCGCGATGAGCTGCTGACGGCGCTCGCTGCTGGGCACGAAACCACCGCAAACGCACTGGTGTGGACGCTCCACCTCCTGAGCATTCACCCCGAGGTGCAGACCCGGGTCGCCGACGAGATCAAGTCGCATCTGGGCGACAAACCGGCAGACGCCAAGTCGGTCATGCAGCTGACGTACACGTCGCAGGTGTTCCAGGAAGCCCTGCGGCTGTATCCACCGGTGTGGCTCTTTGGGCGCCAAACGTCCGAGGCCCTGGAGTTGGGCGGCGTGCAGCTGCCGGGGCAGTCCCTCGTCTTCATCAGCGCCTGGGCCCTGCATCACGACCCGCGATGGTGGCAAGATCCCGAGCGCTTCGACCCCGACCGCTGGCAGCCAGAGCGCCTGCGTGCGGCCAAAGAAGCCGGGCGTCCCAAGCTGGCGTACATCCCGTTTTCGGCGGGGCAGCGCAAATGCATCGGGGATCACTTCGCCAAGCTTGAGGCGATGATTGTGCTCGCGGGGCTGCTCGGAGAGTTCGAGGTTCAGCCGACCCGTGACGTCGTCACCCCAGAGCCGCAACTGACCCTGCGGCCGCTAGGTGGCTTGCCGCTGAAGATCGTACCCCGCTAGCCCGAGCTGCCGTAGATTGAGCTCGATCTCCGCTAAAATGGCGAGTTATCCGGCGATTGGCGCTGGATCTACTTGGCCGATTCCGCCTGCCACGACGCGATCCACGCCCCCACATCTTCGCGCGTGACAGGGCCAAAGTGGCCGACGAAATAGGTCTTGGCCTTCGCAGCAGCGCCTTGGTATAGCCCGCGAATATCCGCGCGATTGTCTTTGAGGTCACACATATAGAAGTGGGTCGTAGGGCCCGATCCGACGATCTCGCCGCGAAAGAGGTCGCCGACAAACGCCGCATCACCGGAGACGACCACGAGCGATCCCGCGGTGTGGCCAGCCATCGGCAGAATCTGACCGCGAATCCCCGCGACGGTCATCAAGTCGATCGGCGCCGTGACCCAGGTGTCCGCAGGAAAGGGCTTGTAGGTGGCGTTCTGATCTTCGTCGAGGCGACCGCGCGCTTGGCTATCGGTTGGGCAGAGCTTGTCGTTGTGGCCGCTCAGCAGCAGCTTTTTGTCACCCGCACCCGCGAGGATCGGGGTCTTGTAGCGCTGCTTGAACCAGCCTGCGCCTCCAGCGTGGTCCGCATGCCCGTGGGTGATGATGATGGCGCGCAGTTTAGCGGGATCGACGCCAACACCCCGAATTTCTGCGTCGAGCTTGGCCGCATCAGCTTGGAGCCCCGCGTCGATAAGCACCGCGTTGCCGTTGTGCACCAGCAGGTGGGCGTTGTTGTAGGACAGCCGCAGGGTATGCACGACCTGGTCTCCCGAGCGCACCTCAATCGTGCGGTTGGCACACGCAGGCAGGCTCAGGGCGAGCGCCACCATGAGGACCGTCCGCGCCGCGGCGTGATGTGTCGATTGGTTCTTCAGGATCATCTGGAACTCCATGCGCTGCGAGTTTCCAATGTGCGGCGGCGGCTGGTGAGCCGCAAGACTTCGCGCGGAATCTACAAACAGACTGAGCTGGATTCGTGGAGGGCAGGGCAGGTTTGGGAGCGGCCAGATCGATCGGCGCAGCTGTGCGTCGAATGAAGGGTGACTGCGATGAGGCGGACACTGACTTCGGAGCCTCCCATGCCGCGCGCCCTGACCCTTGGTACGATTGCCCTGGCCCTGCTGACCGTGGTGTGGATGGGTTCAGAGTTTGCAGACGCGCCAGCGGCTGAGCTGACCGAGGAGCTGGACTCAACCGAACCGGCGGCGGCAGCGGCGCAGTCGCGCCCAGTTCGCAGCTTCGTGAAAGGGCTGCGGTCGCCCAGAGACCGGTCCCCGAAGACCACCGCACGTGCGGCAGGAGGCGAGCGCCGCGTAGGCCGCAGCGGTCGTCCGCGCGTCCGTCACGTCAACCCATCTTCTTCCCGTCATCGCCGGTCCCGTCCCAATCGCATGATTGCGCTGCCCATGACCACCATCGTCGCCCGCAATTGGCGTCATCGCCGCTCACGGTACCCAAGCTATCGGCATCGCAGCTACTACCACCACACCTACTACCAGCACCGTGGGTATGGTCACCGTGGATTCGGTCGCGCGCGCGCCTATGGCCACCCGGGGAAATCGGCCGCTCTCCAACCTAAGCGAGCGGCCCGCCCTAGCGTGCCCGGCGCATTCGGCGTGCCCGGCGCACTTGGCATGCCTGCAGCCTGGCGCAAGTCGACGCCGCTATCAGGTCACGCACAGGCTGCCAACGGACCTGCCCAGCCCGCGCCCACAGCCGACGCCAATGACACGACCAGCGAGGTGGCCCATGCCCTCCTCGACGAGGTTGCCAACACAGTCGAATCGGCGCGCGTCGCGGTGTTACAGCCTGCCGAAGATGAAGTGCTCCCGGCGCTATCAGACCGAATTCTCAAGCCGATCGCGCTGATGACGCTCGGACAATGGCTACGGGCGGAGGTGCAGGCGCTCATGGCCGCGCCGTCAGATGACGCATCCCAAGGGAGTGACGCTGCCCTTGTGGTGTAGTGGCGATCGGCCCCGAGTGATTACCCGTTTCGTGCCAACCAACGATCGAGCGCGTTGGCAAAACGCTGGGTGTCTTTCTTGCCGTAGGGGGGCGGCCCACCGTCGAAAATGCCGCCGCCGCGCAGGGTGTCCATGAAGTCACGCATGGCCAGACGCTGCCGCACATTCTCTTCGGTCAGGGGCTCACCGCGAAACTGCAGCACGGTGCCGCCGGCCTCGATAATTCGTGCCGCCAGCGGAATGTCGGCGCTAATGACCAGATCGCCGGGCTGACAATGGTCCGCGATGTAGTCGTCGGCGACGTCCATTCCGCCGGGCACCTGAATGAACTTCACATGGCGGGGCACATCCTGGGCGCGATTGGCCACCAGGATAATCGGCACATGGGTCCGCCCGCTCGCCTTGTAGAGGATCGCTTTGCAGGTCTTGGGCGCTGCATCCCCATCAATCCAAATCGTCGGGGTCTTTGGCGTTGTGCTCATGGGCTGTCTTCCTGCGGTAGTGCTGCATCGGTCGTCGTGCCGTCGCCAACTGCTGCCCAGAACGCCGTCAACTGCTCATGCAGGGCTGCGCGATGAGACAGTGGACCCATGTGTCCAGCCCCGGGGATGCGTTCGTGGCGGCAGTTGGGTAGTGCGGCAGCGAGGTGGTCACATGCCGCTAGGATCTCGGGCACCGACGTTGAGCCGCTCAAGATCAGCGTCGGGCAGGTGATTTCTGCGTATTGGTCCAGACGGGTCTCATCGCCCATGAGTTGCGCAACCTCCGCACGTACTTTCTTGGCGTTGTCGCGAAATGGGGCCCGGGCGGCATCCGGCATCGCATGCCAGTCGCCTTGCCAGAAGCCAATGAAGTCCGCCAGCCATTGTTCGTCATCCGTAGCAGGGTCGAGGAGGCTCGGTCGCTGAAGGCGTGGCTCGATAAGGGACAAGGTAACGGGCTCCCACACGACGAGACTGCGAAGCGGATGGGTGCGGGCCAACTGCAGACAGAGAAATCCACCGTAGCTGTGCCCAACGAGGTCGGTATTTGGGCGCAATAACGGGCTGAGCGCGGCCGCATCATCTCCCCAGCTGAAGTCGGCACTACCCGGCCAAGAGCTTGAATATCCGGGTAAATCGGGGGCATGACCACCCAGTTGGCTGGCCGTCCGAGCCCATTGTTTCGCCCCCAAGCCGGAGGAGTGTACGTACAGTGCGGCCACGATGCTGGTCCTCCAATTCTCTTAAACGCTGTCACCCAAAACGCAGCACGCCCCCTGCCAATAAAGGCAGGGGGCGTGCACTGATCTTATCTGATCAAGCGATTACCAGCGATCGCCGCCGCCGCCGCCGCGATTACCGCCGCCGCCGCCGTAGCCGCCGCCGCCGCCGCCG